>JAOZSB010000051.1 GCA_029939895.1 Desulfobacterales bacterium | reverse complement strand
AATTTGAACTGAAAACTCTCATTGCCGCTGGACCAAAAAATGGGGGCTTGACAGCGGCTTGTGGTTAAAACAGCGTCAGCCTCACCAATTTCAACCATGAGCCATGCTCTTTTCCATGGATATATCTCAAATCTTACCGGGATATTCATTTTGGTAAAGATGTGGCGGGCAACATCAATATCAAAACCAACCACTTTATTGTCTTTAAAAAACTCAAAGGGCGGGAATTCTTCTCCCACAATTAGTAATGGTCTGTCGGCAGCATGTGCTTCAAATGAAGGTATGGGGGCAAGAAAAATAAGTGCAGACAAGAACAGACAGGAAAAAAGTACGATTTTTTTCATGGTTTCTCCAGAAACATAGTTAATAAAAAATAAAAACGGAATGTTTACAGTAGCTGGTCATGTGAAATGTACGAATGTTAAATCCCAAAATACGTAGCATTTTTGAAATAGTATGGCAATAAAAACCTGGATGAGGAGGAGTTGAAAGTACTTCTTTTAGTCCAGGCTCAAGGGGGCGATCAGTGTAAAACTGCTGCCTTTGCCGGTTTCAGATTTAATTTCCAAACGCCCGTCGAGTTGAGTCAGGCGTTCACGGATGCTGAATAATCCAAAACTTTGATGTTCAGAAACGTGGGTGCTGATTTCCATCATGTTGAAGCCGACTCCATTGTCCGAGACTGTGATTTTCAGATTTTTGTCATCCCTGCGGATAGATATTTTTGCTTTTTCTGCCTGGGAGTGTTTTATAATATTATAAAGCAGTTCCTGGGTTGCCCGGAAAAGAAGTACCAGAGCGCTGCTGTGAATCGGCTTTGGCTGACCATCATCTTCATATTCAAAAAATATGTCATGCTTCTCATTAAACTGTTCTATAAGCCATTGAACAGCCGACTCAAAACCCAGCTCATAAAGTATGGGCGGTGATATTTCAAAGGTCAGTGTGCGGGTGTCCTGGATTATCTGGTCAATTATTTCAACTATCTGATTAACGGATTTTGGGAGATTTTCTAAAGCGGAGAGACTGTTGAGGGCATTTATTTTGATTTTTGAAATGGCAAGTGCCTGCCCGATACGGTCATGCAGATCCGTTGCAATCTGCCTGCGTTCTCGTTCCTCGGTCAATAGTAATTCAAAGGACAGTGACCGAAGCTGATCCTGGTTGATGCGGAGTTTTTCGTCCATCTCAATATGTTCAATAAAGTTTGTTAATTGTTCAGCAATGGCATTGAGAAGGAATACTTCTTCCTTTGCAAAAACATTTTCAGAGTATGTTATATTATCGTCCAGACAGCAGGTCTCCAGCCTTCCAACCCGGCTGCCATGTACAATTATTTCATCGGAAATTTTACTGCTGGTTAACTGGAAATTACTTGTTTTATATTCTTTATCCCACACAATAATTCGCGTACAGGTATGTTCTGGAAACTGAAATGCAGCAGGAATTCGATTAGCTATTCCCAGGAGCTTCTCATCAATGGAAATATCAGGCTGTGCAGCAATTTTGGATATATCATAAAGGCAATTCAGCTCCTTAACCCGCTCCTTGAGATCATAGGAAATTCTTCTGAGTTTTTTTTCTGCTATTTTTCCTTCAGATACATTTTCAATCAGGACAACTATATCACGAACAGTGCCGTTTTGATCTTTTTCACAACTAACGAAAATCCTGGTAAAAACAATTTTTCCGTCGCTCTGAATAAATCGTTTTTCCATGGAGTAGTTTTCAATTTCCTGTTTTAACATGCGGTTAAACTGCTCAACGTCTGCTGCCAGGTCGTCGGGATGGGTTATTTCGGCCCATGTTTTGTTCTTTAATTCCTCTCTGGAATGTCCAAGTATTTCAAAAAACCTGTCATTTCCATCAACAAAGCCTTTTTCAAGAGAAGTAATTGCAACCCCGACCAGCTTCTGGTCATGATAGCTGCGAAGCCTGCTGATGCTTTCATGCAATGCATCTTCTGACTGTTTGCGTTCTGTTGCATCCTGTCCGATTGCGAGCAGTCCAAGGGTATTGCCATCTTCATCCTTCAGGGTCTTGTCGTACCATTCCACAAGGATCTTGTGTCCGTCCTTTGCTATAATTGAATTGATATTTCCCTTTGTGTGGATGTCGGATATGGAATTTTGAAACAATGTGCGGGTTTTGTCCTGATCCTGGTCAGGCAGGAAAGTGGAAAACCAATCCTTATCTTTTACTTCTTCAAGTTTATAATTTGAAATTTCTTCCATGTAGGGATTGAGGTATACAATTTGACCCTTTGTGTCCAGAACCAGTATGATAGCGTGGGCTGTTTCTGCTATGGCTTTAAGAAAACTGACATCTTCAACAAGATTTTTGTTTTCAGTCTCAAGCTCACTAATTCTTAGTTCCAATTCTTCATAGGTTGGTTTCTCTGCCATAAAAAAAACCTCCTGAAAAACTTAAATAATGTGTACCTGATAAAAAATGTCTCCTGTTGTATTTATATCTCGCCCTTCAAGGTTAAATTGATGCTGTCTTATTGTTAAAGTTTATCCAAGAGCTTCAAGCTGTTCTGTGATTTCAACGACCAGGGAGTCACGTTCTTCTGAGAGTTCTTCCATTTCACTAAAAAGTGCGTCAATCTCTCCCTCGCTTGCACTTATGCTTCTGGAAAGCTCGGCAATTGTGTCTGGGGCGTTGGTTTCAACAGCTTCCTGCATTTTTTCGTTGCACTGCGCAAGCTCATTTTCAAGATGATCTATCCTGTCTTCAATTGCTGTTATCCGTTTTTCCATGGGCCTGACCATCTTTGATCTTTTGTTTACCAGGTCGGAACGAAGCCGTTTAAGCTCTTTTTTTCCTGGTTTTTTATTTGATGCATCCTGTTTTATTTTTTTGGGAACTCCCTCCTCGTCATCCCATCCAATACGGTCGAGAAAGTCCAGGTAGCCACCCTCGAATACAAAGGGTTTTTCGCCCTGGAATACAATCAGTCGCTGTGCTGCAGCATCAAGGAACATTTCATTATGTGTCACCATTATCACCGCACCCTCAAACTCGTCAATAGCCGTGAGGAGTGCATCGGTCGATTCCATATCAAGATGGTTGGTGGGTTCGTCAAGAATAAGCAGGCTGCATGGAGTGGACAGCAGTTTGCCGAGCATGATGCGGCTTTTTTCTCCACCCGAAAGCACAGAAATTTTCTTTAAGGCATCATCTCCTTCAAACATCATTGCACCGCAGATGTTCCTTGCAGTCTGGCGGTCTCCGTCCCCGCCGGCGTACAGGATTTCTTCTTCCACGGTTCTGTAGTCAACCAGGGACTTCACGTTTGTCTGCTCATAGTAGCCGGAAACAACTCCGGGGTGACGGTTTATGCTCCCCATGTCCGGCTTAAGATCGCCTGATAGAACCTTCAGGAGTGTGGTTTTGCCCTTGCCGTTTTTTCCTACTACGCAAATTCTGTCTCCTGCCTTTACGGAAAACGACAGATTTTCAAACAGGGTGCTTTCCTCTTCATCTTTGTTATAGGAAAAGGAAATATCCTCCACAATCAAAGGAAAACGGGCGTTAAAAGGGATGCTCCTGAAGCTGAAATCAAGGTTTTTAAGCCCGACCAGCTTATCTTTTTTCTCCATTTTTTGCAGGGTCTTTATCCTTGACTGTACCATGTTGGCAAGCCTGGCCTTGGCCCTGAATCTGCTTATGAAAAGTTCGGTTTCTTTTCTTTTCTTCTCATCGTTGAGCCTGGTCTTTTCATAGATGTCCTCTTCCTGGGCAATCTGGGAATAGAACTTATGAGTGTTGCCTTCAATTTTTTTGGCTCTTGTTCGATGCAGTCCCACAATGTGCGTTGCAACCTTGTCCATGAATCCCCTGTCATGGGTTATCAGCAATATCTCGCCGGGCCTGTTTATGAGAAAACTCTCGAGCCAGCGGATAGAGGTAATGTCGAGGTAGTTTGTGGGTTCATCAAGAAGAAGCAGGTCTGGCTCTGCAACCAGCACCTTTGCAAGATTGAGCCGAACCTGGAAGCCGCCGGAAAAAGAAGAGGGGTGACTGTCAAAGTCTTTGGTGGCAAAACCCAGCCCGCCAAGGACTTTTTCAGCTTTCCAGGATAATTCCCCTGTTGTTTCTGGAAGCCCTTCCATGCACTCGGCAAGGATTGTGGGCTGTGTGAAATTAATTTTTTGTGTCACATAGCCGAGGCTGTATAGTTTAGGGATAGAGACACCACCGGAATCAGCACTTTCTTTTTCTGTGATAATTCTAAAAAGCGTGGTCTTGCCGTGACCGTTCCTTCCGACAAGCCCGACCCTTTCTTTTGGATTAATCTTAAAGGAGATGTCAGTAAACAGCGTTCTCCCGCCGTAACTTTTTGTGAGGTTTTCAATAGCTAACACTTTTTTTGCAACATCCTTACTGGAAACTCTATTTCAGGAACTTCTCAATTTTTGATTTGGCGATAGTTTCTACCAGATAATTTTTCATGGCATTTTCAGCCTTTGATTTTTTTTGCAGTATCACCAGCTCATTTTTTATTTTATCAAAGGGTTCTATGATTTCCGGTTCAATATTGGTTGCCTTGATAAGGTGGAACCCGGCATTGCTTTCGATAATCGGGCTAATTTCTCCTCTTTTCAGGGCAAAAGCAGCATCAGAAAGGTTTTTTGCCAGATCTGATTTTTTAAAAAATCCCATTTCCCCGCCTTTTTTTGAGTTTGGGCCATGGGAGTACACCTTGGCGAGATCGGCAAAATCAGTCCCATCCTCATATCTGTCAAGCACCTTTTCCATTGCTTTTCTTGCATCTTTTCTGTTTTTGTTGCTTGCATCCTTTGGCACACGGATAATAATGTGGCTGATCTGCACCCTTTTTTCCTTTGAAAACCGTGCAATGTTCTTTTGGTAAAATTGCTTTACTTCCTTATCGCTTGAGGTTGCATTTAGATAAAAAGCCTGCTCCATGAATAGTCCAACTGCAACATCCTTTTCAATGCGTGCAAGTATTTCTTTTTCTGATGTATTATTTGTTGAAAGAAATTTTTTAAAAACTTCATCGCTCTTGTAGGATTGCTTTATTTTGTTTAATTCTTCTTTTTTCTTTTTTTCAGGCACCTTGATTCCGGCTTTCTGGCTTCCCTGGTATAAGAGTTCATGGGAGATTAGTTTTTCCAGGAGCAGTTGTTTTATCTGCAATCTTTGTGCGGGAGTTAAGCTCCGTGAAATTTTTTGATACTGTTTCATTGTTATTTTTCTACCCATGCTTATCATTCCAGCTTCAAAGCTAGGGTATTTGGAGTTGAATTCTTTCCAGGAGATCCCTTTTCCATTCACCTTTGCTACAAATTTTGAATCCGCAAAACCATTTGAGTTGAAGCAAATAACTGATAGTACAGCAATTGCGAGTTTTAATACTGTTTTGTTTAAATAATACATCTAAGTCGTTCTCCTTTTTTCAGGCTTTTATTTCTTTTGATTCTTTTGCTGCAATTTCTGTATCTATGCGCCATGTGAACATTGGTGAAAGCAGGTACAAAAAGAGTAATAAAAAAGCAGTAACACCAAAGTACGGTGTAAAAACCGTTAAAATTATAACAAGCAGCATGGCCCTGGCAAACCAGGGTTCACGGCTCATGAGCCGTCCGATGTGCAGATATTTTAAAGGGTACATGTTCATCATAATGCTCGTGTATAGATACACTCCCGCAGAAAATATGGCCCAAAAGCGTACTGTTCCGAACCCACCGTCAATTGACTGGTTTAGCAGGATAAGGGGAGCAGTCACAAAAAGAGCCGCAGCCGGGGTAGGCAGTCCCTTAAAAAAACCAGGCACAGGTGTTTTGTCAATGGTAAAATAAATCAAGCGGGTTATTCCGGCTGCCAGGTATAATAAGGAAATCCAGAGAACCGGCAGCTTGGCACCAATGGAATCTCCCAGCCCGGACATGACAATATAAAATATCCATGCCGGAGCAATGCAGAAGCTGACACCATCGGCAATATCGTCTAATATGCCGCCAAGTGTGATGTTTGTTTTGGGTTTATTTACGTCGTCATCGGGCAGCGGCTCATTGAGACCCAGCCTTCTTGCCAGTGTTCCATCAAGCTTGTCAAAAAAAGCTGCACCGATAAGTATAAGATATGCTTCCTTGACTCTTCCCTGGTACACAAAAAAAACTGCCAGCAGCCCCATCATTGCGTTCATCATGGTCAGGGCGTTGGGGAATATCGAAAGGATTCGTCTTCTCAGCTTTATATCACCCAGGCAAAGTTCATCAAGGCAAAGGGTTCCGTATCTTTTGCAGTACATTGCTATTGAGCCCATGCAGAAAACAAAAAGAAGTATTTCTACAAAAAACAAAACCACCAGGGGAAAAGTACCCACCTTTGAGATCATGCCGTAGATTCCAGCATAAATGCCCAGTGCAGGATCAGCAGGAATATAGAAGGCATGTGCATAAAGTACCGCAGCCACAGGGGCGGCAAACATGGTTCTAAGTCTTGCAAATTCTGTAAACTCCGGCTCATGCCCTGCCCGGACAGCAAAGCCCCGCATGAAGTGGGCAAAGTTGTCCCTCACCAGCACCACCACGCAAAGAATAAGAACAAAAATTACATGAAACAGTTCCTGCCTTGTATAGTCTGGTGAAGTCATAAAAAGTCTCCACATCTCACCAACAGCCACCACAGGAAAAATTATCGAAAATACAATCTTGTCCATAATCCGGTCTGCCAGGACCGCCATTTTGGAGTTGGGTATAAATCTTGCCGCAAGCCATCCATCTACAAGGTCAAAGGTCATGGACAATAATAGAAAAAGAACGCCTATGGTATATAAAAGGTGACTCTTCTGCAGCATTACTCCAATGGCGCAGATCAAACCAATGAATACGAAAACAGGCCTGAAATATACAAGCACGATGGTCAGTCTCTTGGATATGCGATTGGTCTTTTCCATATTTTATTTACCTTAAATTATTTGTGTCAATTACTTTTTTTAAAAAAAATGCCCTGTTAATTACTTCCGGGAAATTACTGCTGCACAGCCGCCTGCTTATCAGGATATAGATTGTAGCTGCTCAGCTTTGGACTAAGCTTCATTATTTCGATTCCCTTGTAGTAGTTTTTCAGGATGTCTGTGTAGTTGTATCTTGACTCCGACATTTTGCGCGCACCCCACTGGCTGAGACCAACTCCGTGTCCAAAACCTTTTCCACGAAAAACAGCACGTCCACTCTGGTTGGATACCTGAAAAAGAGTACTCTTGAGGCTCCCGGCTCCAATTTTAATCCTGAAATTGTTGCCTGTAAACTCCCTTTTGCCGGAGTCCGAGACCACGACCATTTTTACTGCTCTTCCTGATTTTGATTTTTTTGCAGCAGTAATTCTTTTTATCCTTCCAATGCCCAGGCCATATTTGTTCAGCTTTTTTCTGGCGGTTGCAAAGGAAAGGGAATATTCCCAAACACCGTTGGGTGCGTTTTTGCTGTAAACATCTGAAACACCGTGAAGATATTCAAGGTCGGCACTCCATACGTTTTTTGCATCCTCGGTGTGGCCCCCGCTATTGGAGTGGAAATAGGCTATTATCAGCCTGCCGTCATAGGTCATCACCTCGCCCCTGGTTGCATTTACCGCAGCCGTGGAGGATGCCTTTTCACCGGAAAAACCGCCATAGACCTGGCTGCTTGTGGTTGCCTCAACATCAAAGGCCTTGTCTTTGCTTTTATTTTTAATATACAGGGCATATGTTCTGGCTGCTACTGCCTGTGCCATCAGGGCGTTTTTGCTCCAGCTTGCCGGCATTTCCTTGGGAACCACACCGTATAGATATTGCTCCAGGGGAACAGTGTTGACAACAACCAGTTTGTTGCCCTGGGCGGAAATTGACAGGGTTCCCCTGTAGGTTTTTCCGCTGAATGCAACGATTCTTTTTGAGGAAGCAACAATGTATGTGCCAGACCCGACACGCTTGCCATTTGCCAGGACATTTCCGTTTTGTGCGCTGAACCTGAAGGTTCCAGAGCCATTATAGAGCGACTTGCCGTTGAACTTTGAAGTCAATGCCATTTTGCCCTTTGCGCCAATTTCTGCATTTCCTTTTTTACTATAAAGAAGTACACGAATGCTGGTATCGGCTAAAAATTCAAGGGTTGGTTTTTTTGTTGCTGGTGGCGGAACGCCCCGTTGAACCATTGATGCGGCACTCTCTGACCATACCTCGGCAGAGAGCCGTCTAAGGCCGTGGGGATAATTTTTCAGGTAGGCCATAAACATATTATACGCGCCTTTGTAATCCCCCATCTCGTAAAGAACAATCCCGGAATTAAATACAGCATCTGCTGCTGCGGGTGTTTTGCTGTAATTGTTTATTATAAAGTTGAACTGCTTTAAGGCGGACTTGTACTGCTCAAGGTACAGGCTGTAAGTTGTCCCCATGAAAAGGATGGCCCTGGCCCTGTTTGCGGGACTCTCTGAATAGACCGCAACTTCCCTGTACATTGAAAGAGACTCCAGGTACTTTCCGCTGTTTAACTGTTCGCTCGCAGCCTCAAATCCCTGTTCATCGTCAAAAGCCGCAAATGTTATGCCCGGCAGTATCACTAAAGCAACTGCCAGGGTAAAAAATCTGATATATGTCTTCAACAAAAAACTCCTGAAAATTATTTACTAGTCATGGCATAGGCTCCGTTCCAGTCCTTGGCCGGAGGGTCAGCCTTAAGCGTTTGGGTTCTCTGGAGCATGGTCTTGCTGGGACCGTCCTCCGGGTCAATTGCTAGTGTAGCCTCAAATTGTTTTATTGCATCGTCCCACTGCTGGCCCCTGTATGCCTTCAGGCCCATTTCATAGTTCTTTGCAATCTGTTTGGTTCTGTCGTCCAGGTCGCTGGTCAGGCACAGCACCTGAAAAACAGAGACAGGCTCTGTTTTACCAACAACGTTGATGGAGTCAATCTCCCTGCCGAAAATTTCACCGCTGGCTGATGCCTCGTGGTATGTTCTTTCGTGGACAAGCAGGAATATGCCGTAAACCTTGTTGACTCCTTCGAGGCGTGCTGCTGTGTTTACAGTATCGCCCATCATGGTGTAGTCCATCCTGGTGCTCGAACCCATGTTCCCGACAACCGCAGGCCCGGTGCTGAGTCCTATCCTCATCTTGAGTTCGGGTCTGCCTTCTTCCCTCAACCTTACACGCATTTGAGCCAGTCTGTCCTGCATTATCAGGCAGGTGCGGCAGGCTACCTCTGCCTGGTTTTCTATTGCAACGGGAGCACCAAACATTGCAATTATTGCATCACCTTCAAACTTGTCAACCGTGCCTTTGTTCTCCAGAATAATGTCGGTCATTTCCGTTAAAAATTCATTGAGCAGCTCAACAAGCTCCGATGCTGTGAGTTTCTCACTAATACTTGTAAACCCCTGCACATCAGAGAAAAATGCTGTAATCACCCTTTCTTCGCCACCAAGATCAAGCATCTTTGGATTTGCAAGAAGTTCGTTAACAACAGCAGGAGCCATGTATGTTGAAAATGCTCCACGGATAAACTTTTTCTCGCTTGCCTCGGAAAGATACTTGTATGCAGTAATTGCAACATAGATTATCAAGACACCGCCAAGGGGGTATATCAGGTTAAGGATATATCCACTTGATGAAAACAGGTACTGACAAAGGGCAATGTAGCCAACAAAAACTGCAATTGCCGACACTGCACCAACCGCCACATCTGCCTTTGGAAGAAGGAAGCCCAGAAAAGAACCCATGAGAATTATAGCCAGAACATCAAACATGCCTGCCCATGACGGCCTGAACATGAAGTCCTTGCTCAGGATGCTGTCAAGAACATTAGCATGGATCTCAAGCCCTGGAAAAACCTCTCCAAAGGGTGTAACCCGCAAGTCAAAGATGCCGATAGCTGTTGCACCAACCAGGACAATTTTGTCCTTGAAAATACTCATGTCGGTGGTTTTATTGATAATGTCTGTAATAGGAATATGCGGAAAAGTTTTTTCACCCCCACGGAAGTTGACAACAATCCGCCCAAACTCGTCAACTGGAAGCTGCATATCACCCAGTGATAATTCAGAAACCCCATAACCAGCATCAATTCTGGCAGCAATAGGCACATCATAATGTGCGCTGGCACTGACAAGGGGGAGAGAAGCATAATAATCATCATTAAAGCGTATCATGGTGATTGCCCAGCGGACAACACCATCCATGTCAGCAGCCATGTTAAAAAAACCACTGTAGTCAGTTGCTTCAGATAATAGCTGGATGTTTGACTGAGGAGCCTTTGACTCGTTTAATATCTCCTCGTCAGCACCCTCTGCTACATTGACGCTGGAGTAAAGCGCGCCCATGATGTTGTCTTCGTGCTGACTGATCTCATCCTCGGTGATATGTTCAAGGCCTTCACCTTCACCAAGGTGGAAGAAAAACCCCAGAACAATCTTGGCGGTTGAATTTTTAATGGAATTTGCCAGAATCTGGTCGTAGTCCTCAGTTTTTATGATTTCATCAAGAAACGCTTCGATTTTTTCGTTTGATGCTCCAGTTCTGTGCAACTCCTGCTTTACCTTTGAAATTGTTGCGGCAGCACTTGCAGCGTCAGGTTCCAAAAACCCGACATCAAAGCCGACAACACTTGCACCGGCCTCGGAAAGATTGTCAATCATCTTTGCAAATTTTGACCGTGGCCATACCCACTTGCCTTCCTTTGAAATACTTTTTTCGTCAACAACTGCCAACACAACCTGACCAGTTTGTTCAATGGCACCCCTTTGCTTAAAGCGCAAATCTATGGTTCTCAGTTCCATGAGATCAAGAAACTGAACTTTCATAAAGTATGACGAGGTCACAATTACAATTGTCAGAATAGTAATAGAAAGAGGGCTGAACTTGAAAACCTTTAACAATTTTTCCTTCATGGCCACATTCCTTTTTCGCAGGAGTTATCCTTTGTAATACGGTGCATTATTATCCCTATGATAATATATATGCCAAGATGCAAGATAAGTCAACAATTAGCAGTGATTTACATCGGGAAATACGCATAAAGTCACAAAGCACAAAAAGGGTTATCGATGTACCTGATAAAAAATGTCTTCAAGGCCAATCTCTGCGTTGCAAAAAAAATATAATCCTCAACGTACAAAAGAGTACGTCTCCGGTTATATTGTTTTTTGCGCCTTGATCTTGACCTTGAATCCTATTTTTTCTTCAGGCACGTGCGTAAATTTTTTGGTTCTTGGTGTACCTGATAAAAAATGTCTTCAAGGCCAATCACATACACATCTCGTTTCCAGGCTCTGCCTGGAAATGCATTTCAAGAGGCTCCGCCTCAAAATGATGAACAGGGATTATGGTTTGAATTGTCAAAAATTGGCTGTTACAATTATGAGGCAGAGCCTCAACAAAAGCGTTACCAGGCAGAGCCTGGGAACGAGAGGTAAAATTTGGAGACAATGCAACGGACGGTGAAAATGGAAACAAAAAACCTTATTTATTGCTGTTAAACCTTAGTAGCCCGGACATTTTAGTAAATAAAACCTTATTACCTTATTTGTGAATAAGGTGATAAGGTTCTGAAATATAAAAGATTTTGCTACTAAGGTTTCTTTAAAAAAATAAAGTTAAAAACGAAGTAGAGTAATATTACATCAACTCGATGGCACATGCCATTGCTACGCCGCCGCCGCCGCACAGGGTTGCGAGTCCCAGGGTTTTGTCACGTTTCTGCATGGCGTGGAGGAGTGATACCATAACCCTTGCGCCGGTTGAGCCGACGGGGTGACCAAGGCCTATGCCGGAGCCGTTTACGTTTGTTATGTCACGGTCAAGGTTAAGCTCTCGTTCGCAGCCAATGTACTGGGCGGCAAATGCTTCGTTTAGCTCGACCAGTTCAAAGTCTTTTATGGTCATGTTGTTTTTCTGCAAAAGGCTGTTAACCGCAGGAACTGGTGAAAGCCCCATTACTGATGGATGGCATCCGCCCCGGCTTACGGCTTTAATTCTTGCAAGCGGTTTCAGGCCGAGTTCCTTTGCCTTTGATTCTGACATGATAATCATGCCGGTTGAGCCGTCGTTTAGTCCGCTGGAGTTTCCTGCTGTAACTTTTCCGGTTTTTGGAACAAAGGCCGGGGGAAGTTTTTCAAGCATGTCAATTGTCAGGCCGTCCCGAAAATGTTCATCCTTGTCAAACATGATGGAGGGCTTTTTTCTCTGCTTGATTTCAACGGGAGTAATTTCTGTTGCAAAATCGCCTTCAGCGGTGGCCCGTGCAGCGTTGTTATTACTTCTAAGTGCAACCTCATCCATCTCCTGCCGTTCAATGCCCATATGCTGTGCAATAAACTCGGCAGTATGTCCCATGATATATGGCCTGCCGACAAACATGTTCAAGGGGGCCTGGGTTTCATCAACCGGGCCGTCTTCCGGGTGCGGGATAACGTGAGAGCCGCAGTGGAGACCACGTATCATGGTGTCTACCATGGTCTGATCCTGCAACTTGCCGCCCCACCGTGCGCTTGGAAGGGAGTATGCAATGCCCGACATATGCTCAACCCCGCCGGAGAGGATTATATCTGCCATACCAGCCTGGATCATGGCCATTCCGGAAATTGTTGCTTCCATGCCGGAAATACAGACCCTGTTAATTGTAACAGCAGTCGAAGTATCCGGGATTCCAGCCAGCAGTGCAGCAACACGGGTAACATTGAGCGTGTCCGCAGGCTCCATGCAGCATCCATATCGGACATCATCCACCATATCTGCTTCAATTCCGGCTCTGGTTATTGCTTCTTTCATGGTAACGCTGGCAAGTTCCGCAGCAGTCGTGTTCTTTAGCGTGCCACCAAAGGTTCCAATAGCGGTTCTACAGGCTGATACAATTACAACATTTTCCATGGTGTTCTCCTTGAATTTCAGTTTCTAAAAAATTTGGTTAAAAAAATTATGCTTTTCAAAAAAAAATTGCTCTTCAAAAAAATTATTATTCAAATCATTATGCCCTGAATAAAATCAGATTCTTTTTATACTTGCTGTCCCAAAAAAAATAAAGGAAAAATAAGGAAACAAAAAAGACAGGGCAAATATCTAAAAAAAGATGGATCAGGGTCGGGCTGTAAACCGTTGCCTAATCAAGCTCTATGCCTATCCGATCTGCTGCTGCCTTGTACTTTTCTGCCTGTTTTACATAATGATCCCGGTTGTGCACAAGTCTCATTGTGAGGATTTTTTTCTCAATCTCATACGCCTTTCTATACATGCCGTTGACAAAAAATGCCTCAGCCAGTGTATCAAGAATGTGGGAAGAGGGTGACAGGCGGGCAGCTTTTTGTGCAAGGGGAAGTGCCGCCTTTGGTCGGAAATAGGTGCTGTCTTCGCTTGTAGCATAAAGCCATGCAAGGGAATTGATCAGCTCTGGATTACCTGGAGTCATGGCCAGGGCTGTTTTTATATACTTCTCTGCCTTGAAGTAGTTCTTTGTTTCAAAAAAAGCCTGGCCCGCAAGGGTAACAACCTCAACGTTTTTGGGTTCCATAATCAGGAGAGCTTTTTCCAGGGTTGCACCTGCTTTTTCATATTCTTTTTTATCAAAGTAATAGCTCCCAAGATACAGCAGGGGCGTGGCTTCGTTTGGCTTTTTCTTAGCCTGGGCAATGTATGCGGATTCCATTAAGGTTTCCAGGAGGCGTTCTGTTCTGCCAGAGTAGTAAAAAAAATTAAGCGCACAAACAAAACCCACAATAGTAATAACAAAGGCTGCAATGCTTTTATTGAGTTTGCGGTCATGGGCCTTTATTCTGGATCTGTCATGTTCGCATTCACGGATGAAGTCAACCCTTTCTTTTATGCTGAAATGGTGCCAGTTGGGCTTGGCCGGGTCCATCCCCGATGCTGTTACAATTTTTTCAAAGGTGGTGATAAGGGGCACTCCAGAGTTAAAAAGGGAGTAAACATAGGTATCGGCCTGGCGTTCAAAGTTTCGCATAAAATAGCCGAAAACATATCTGAAATATAGAACAAAGCAGAGTATGAAAAGAAAAATCTGAGAATAGTATGTGATTAAAAAGTTGGAGTCTGGCGAAAATGGCAGAAAGGGCTGGGCAAGGAGCATGAACACTGCTGTCTTGTCAAGATGCATGGACAGTAGAATTATCTGAAAGCTGATGAAGATTGCCAGATAGAAAATCAGGTGATATTTTTTTACATGGCCTATTTCATGGGCAATTACACAGTCTACTTCATCCTGATTCAGATATTCAAAAAGTGCATCTGTAACCAGAATATACCGGAACCTGGCAACAACACCCATAACCCCGGCGGTTATCATCCTGCCCCCGAAGATGGGCCAGTAGAGTATATCACGGTAGCCTACACCAGCATCTTTACAAAGCTCTTCAATCCTGGATCTTGCAAAATTATTTTCAAGGGGGCGGCAGTTCCAGAATTTCTGGATAATGAGCGGGGCCGTTAAAATTGCTACAGAGATTATTGTAACAATGTAAATCGTCTGACCAAAGGGGCTTTCCAGGAAGACCCGGACAGGAACAAAGGGAATAAGCGAGATCAGGTCGGTTATTGTGGAAATCGCAAGCCAGGGCAGGAGCATGGGTACTCTCATGGAAATATTTGAGAGTATGTATGATTTTCTTGTGAAATCAGACTTGTAAATCGCCTGGTATGCCTTGTATGACACAGCCCAGATAATGACAAGGTGGGCTATAAAAAGTGCCAGGAAAAAAGCTGCAATCAGGGTTTCAAACCTGGAAATGTATGGGATGGTCTTTGCAAAGACTGGCAGGTTTAGAAAGTATATGTCTGTGGCATACAGCATCAGGGCTACAACCGACTGCCTGTCAACGGCTTTGTCAAAGGCCATGTCAAGGTTGCTGAGGCTGGTGCCAGGGCTGACCATGAGGGCTGCTCTTTCCAGTCGTTTAAACTGGGCCGCTACAGTAAGCGCAAAAAACAGCTTGATTCCGAAAAACATAAGGAGAGAATCGAAAATTGAAAAATTGCTCGCCGTTGGAGAAGGGTAGGTAAGAAATATTAAAAGTGCTACAATTATGTAAATAAAGTGCTGAAACATAGTTTTTTATTCAATTCAATTTAAGGTATAATAAAGGGGGGAAGTCTCAAGTCGATTCCCCCCTTCATGGGGTTTGCTGATTATTTTTCCTGCGCTGAAAATCAATATCTAAGCCCGGCATCCACGCTTTCAGGCTCCGGCTCCGGTGGCATATTCGGCTTGATCAGAATGTTCTTCTGTAATGACTGTACAGTTTTATCGATATTTTCAACAGCATCTCTGATTTCCGGGATGCCCTGTTTTACTGAACCTGTAATATCTGGCACATCATAGCTGCCCTGTTTTACATTTTCCATGATAGTCTTGAGCTTTTGTGTGCTTTCGGCAATGTCGGCTAATATTTGTTTCAGGTTTTTCAAGCTTTCATCTGCGCTTTCATTTACAGTGGTCAGCAGCTTGTTTGCATTATCCATGACCACGGGTGTCTGTGCTGAGGCATCGTTGATGTCCTTTAAAATCGGGTCAACCTTGTCGAGCTTTGCAAGTATAGATTCAATCAGCTCCCTGCTTTCAAGCAGGCTGCCCAGCGAACCCTTGCCGGCTTTAACATCCTCTGTAATGCTGTTTACGTTGCCCATTGCGTTGTCGAGGCTGTCAAGCGTGGAGAACAACGGGCCCTTGGGAGAGCGCAGGTCGCTTATTATTGCAGAAAAGTCCTGGATAGCCTGTATGAACATCTTTCCGGTTTCTTCCACCCGAAACTGCTCCAGGATATATGCCAGGGTTTTTTTGGGTTCTGACTTGATAAATCCGTTATCTTCAATAAGCGCACCGTCACGCTTTCCGGGTTTTATGGATATGTATTCCGAGCCAATCAGGGTCGGGCTTTCAACGGTGACTATTGTTCCCTGGCGTATCCTGTCCCTGAATTCATCGAGTATGCCAATTACGACCTTTACTTTTTCGCCATCAAGCGTGATTGACTCAACACGGCCTATGTCAGCCTTGTACATTTTTACGGCTGCGTTTTCCTGGAGGTTGTAGCTTTCATTAAAGGTTGTAAAAAAAGGTACATAGGAACGGAACCAGTCCTTGCCCCTGCCTATGAAAACAAGGCTTGTCAAAAGCAGTACTGCAATACTTATGACAAATACGCCCACTGCTTTTTCTGTTTTATTAAAATTGAGTTCCATGTCAGCCTTTCATTTTTAATTATTCAAACATCATAATGCTTTTCAAGGTTATTATCAAGCGTGAGTTTGCTCCCTTTGATTGAGACCCTTTTGTTGGGAAAGGTGTCGTTAATTTCTTCCCAGTTGGAATAGAACACAATGGGAAGCCCATGCTGTATGACATCCTTGATAATATCTATAAAACTGTCGAATTTTGTATGGGCTATAAAGTCCTCCGGGCGGTCAAGCACAAGTATCTTCGGGCTGTTGACCAGTTCCCTGATTGCTACTGCAAAGTAATTGTCCATGCTGCTTAAATAGATTGGTTTGATGTCGAGCTTGTCTGTCATGTTAAAAATTTCGCAAAGCTCAAGTGCCCATTTATTCAGGTCAATATCAAGCCGATTTTCATAGTAATATCTCTTGAGCATGAGGTTTTCTCGAATTGTACGGTTGCTGACCAGGGCGGTTTCCGAAGATATGTAGCCTATCTGTCTTTTGCAGGGGAGGAGAGTTTTATAATTTGTTAAATCATAACTTTTTTCATTAAACATAAAAGCCCCGGAAGTCGGTGTTATCAGCGTAACAATCGACTTGAGGAAAACCATTGCAGCATCAGGAAAATCCGCAGAGACCGAGCAGATGTCTCCCCTTGAAAGCGCAAAATTGAATCTGTCGAGTTTCACGCCCATGCCAGGGACTTCAATCTCATAATTTTTAAGCTTAAGAATTTCCATATTAAATATAAAACAAAATCGAAATCAAAATGTTAATAATAAGGCAGTAGAAAAAGCATTCAACCGCAGCCTTGGCAGCAGCAACAGGTATGCTGGTTATGCTGGTTGCCGTCTTAAAGCCGTGTACAAAGCAAATAGCAGTAATTGAAAAACCAAAGCAGAGGGCCTTTACTATCCCGACTGCAATATCAACAGCTGAAATCGCCTTTGCTATCTGATCCAGATAACCGCTCATGGGAATGTCGGTTATAATCCAGACAAGGTAATACCCGCCCATGATAGCCACGATGTCGAATACAATAAAAAGGCACATTATCGCCGTTGTTATGCCTATTAGGCGGGGAAGGCAAATCAGCCTTAATGGATCAATCCCCGACATCTCCAGGGCCTCGGTTTCCTTGAGAACATTCATATAGCCGATCTCAATTGTGACTGCTGTAGCTGACCGCAAAATCACAAGGAGTGCCGTAATAAAAGGGCCAATCTCCCGTACAACGATTAGCACCACGGTCTTGCCAAGGTCTATCTCGCTGGAAACTTTTGTAAACTGAATAATAATCAGTGTCCCCAGCAGAAGTGCAACGGGTATAATTATCGGAAGGGCCTGGACAGCAGTAAAGTAAATCTGCTCCAGAATGGCGCGCCTTACCAGCTTTTTCCCCTCAGCCTCCCGTGAAATAAGAAGCTGGAGCATATTGACAATAAACGCAGCAAATATCATCATATGATCGGCTGTCCGCAGCGTCTTTCTGCCTATGTATCCTGCAATATTCAGCATAATGGTAAAAAAAACCTTTGAATAATCAATATCTTCAATAATCAAACGAATATAGAAATAATTTTAAATAATATAGCACCTAAAAAAGAATTTATAAAGAAAATAAAAAACAACTGTTTTTGATTATTGAACAGCCCGGATACCAGGGGGAACCTGAAACTGCCCTGTTGAAAATTTGCACCTGCAATTTATTAAATTTAATTTGGGAAAAAGCCTGAAAAACAGGGAGAAAGAACATGTTTGCAGGGAGACCATCATGTCCATCACATCCACTCTGCTCAGGGGTTACATGGATAATCTCTTATCAGCACCCAAAAAACACAGGGAGGCAACGGTTGAATATTTTGACATTTGGATAATTAAAGCCATTTCAAATAGTTATTGCCTTCACGCACCTGGCGCATTGGAAAATCTTCACCAGCGCGCCTGCATGAGCACGAAAATCTGGTCTTACAATTTTCAATGGTTTTATATCTGTATT
>JAOZSB010000050.1:4783-18252 GCA_029939895.1 Desulfobacterales bacterium | reverse complement strand
ATTACAGCACGTTGGGTGCTATTCTAAAAAGTTAAACGGGACACTACTGATTTTAGTTATTCATTGTTTTAAGAAGAGAAGTTAGTCATTAATCATTTTTAAAACATTGGGGGTTGAAGCATTCGGACCAGGAAGTTACTTATACTTCTGCCTTGGGGACAAACAATATATATGATGAATCCAGAGCATTAGAAGCAGTATCCCGGCTGACAAAATTCAAATCATGCAGATATAAAGTAAGGTAAGTTTTACCAGTGGTTGTACTTAATTTAAGGCCAGCAATGTACATCGGTTATGTGAGGGGGGAACCATGTCGAGGGTAAAAGACCCTGAGGTGATGAAACAAACCAGGCAATAAAACAGGGAATAGAGGCTGCCGAATCATGGGACAGATTCGGCAGTCAAAATCCTTGAGGAAGCGTTTGAGACTTGCATTCAACAAAACGCAACCAGTAATTACTCATTACTACTACTAACATTTAAGGGACCAACATAAGCAATACCGGGCTTGCTATCCTACATAATATGTTCCAGTTCCAACAGCTATCAGCAAGTCATTGTCATTGAAAAGCTCCATCCGTGTAACAGCAACGGTTGCGCCTGTTCGCATAACGTGACCCGTTGCCAGAAAATACTCTCCCTTGCCAGGCCGCAGGAAGTCAACCCGCATGTCAATGGTTCCCATGTTCCCAAGACGGGTTGCAATTTCATCCCTGGTTTTTCCATCCATCTGGTCAATAACATCCAGTGCCGCTGCCATGCCTCCGGTAACATCAAGTACTGAGGAAATCACGCCGCCATGCAGTATTCCCTTTATAAAATTGCCAACCAGATCATCCCGCATATCAAGCCTGATCTTCAGGTTGTCTTTTTCATTATTTACTATCTTTATACCTAAAAGCTTGTTAAAGGGGATCAACTTTTCATGCGCATCACAAATATCGATTAAGTCCGTAGATTTCATAATAGTCTCCTGAAACAATTTTGCCCCATGACTTATGATTTTAGATTGCTGATTAATAGTTACTGATTATTGATTGATAAAAATCATAAATCACAAATCCAGTTTTAATCCTTATCCTCATCCACCTTACTATCTTCCACTTTACTATCTTCAACTTTATTCTCATCCACCCTGGCGTTACCAATATTGCCCTGGCCCATTGAACCAAAAAGTGACTTAAAAAAGTCAATTGGTATTGGGAAGACAATTGTGGAACTATTTTGAGATGTCATTTCTCTGGCTGTCTGGAGGTATCTCAGGTGTAATGCAGTTGGGAAACGGTCAATTACTTCTGCGGCTTCGGAGAGTTTTGCTGCTGCCTGGAATTCGCCCTCGGACTTGATTATCTTTGCACGTCTTTCCCTTTCTGCTTCTGCCTGTTTTGCCATTGCTCTTTGCATTTCATGCGGGAGATCAATATGCTTCAACTCGACTGTGGCAACCTTGATGCCCCAGGGGTCTGTCTGTGTGTCGAGTATTTCCTGGAGTTCTGAGTTTATCTTTTCACGGTCGGAAAGCAGCTCGTCAAGATCTGCCTGACCGCACACGCTTCTTAATGTTGTCTGGGCAAGCTGCGACATTGCATAAAGGTAATTTTCCACTTCAATTATCGCCTGGGTAGGATCAACAACACGGAAGTAAATAACGGCATTCACCTGCACGGAAACATTGTCCTTTGTGATAACATCCTGCGGGTCAACATCCATCGTGATTAGCCTGAGGCTTACCCGTACCATCTTGTCGATTAGCGGTATCAGAATAATCAGTCCCGGGCCTTTAGACTCAATTACCCTGCCGAGCCTGAAGATTACTCCCCGCTCATACTCGTTAAGCACCCGTACAGATACTGCAAGAAAACATATAATAACAACTAAAACTGATATAAATGGAACCATGACATTTTCTCCTTTTTTTTATAAAAATTATTATCTGCCCGTTATTGAGTCCTTTCGACTGTCAGGAGCAGACCGTTTAGTTCCAATATTTTTACTTTTTCGCCCAGGGAAATTTCTTCCGATGCAACTGCATTCCAGAGTTCACCGCGGATAAATATCTTTCCTGATTTTTCGGTGACGGTTTGTTTTACTACACCGATCATTCCAATCAGCCCCTGCGCACCTGTCACTACTCTTCGTTTTTGTGCTGCCAGCGCAAGGCCCAGCACAAATATCATAAACCCGCTCACCAGCGCAATCGTGGGCAGAATCACAGACAGAGAAACCTTAACATCCGGGCTTCCACCTTTAAAAAGCATTATGGAGCCAAGGAAAAGGCATGCCACCCCTGCCACAGACAGCAGCCCGAAACTTGTGATATTGATCTCCATAATAAAAAAGACTAAACCAAGGAAGATTAGAAGTACTCCTGCATAATTAACCGGCAGGGTCTGGAATGCGAAAAATGCAAGTATTATTGCGATTCCGCCAACCACTCCCGGCACAACTGCACCTGGATGTGACAGTTCAAAATACAGGCCTGCAAGCCCCAGCATCATAAGGACATAGGCAATATTGGGGTTGGAAATCACACCCAGAATTTTGTCACGCATGTTTTTTCTGAGGTTGACGATTCCAGCATCCTTGAGATCAAGCTTCCCATGCCCCTTTACTTCAAGCCCGTCAAGCTTTTCAATAAGCCCGTCCATGCCTGTTGCAATAAAGTCTATTACTTTTTTTTCCTTTGCTTCCAAAGCAGTTATGGAAACGCTTTCCCGGACTGCTTTTTCCCCCCACTCAGCATTTCGCCCATGTTTTTCTACAATGCTTTTAACGTAGGCCGCCATATCATTGGTGACCTTTTCGTTCATGGTTTTGTTATCTACTTCTTTTCCCCCGGCCCCAACAGGATGCGCTGCACCAACATTTGTTCCAGGCGACATCACTGCCACATCCGCAGCCATAAGAATCATAACGCCCGCAGATGCTGCCCGTGCGCCTTCTGGATATACATACACCACCACAGGCACTTTACTTGCGTATATTGCTTTTACTATATCACGCATTGAATCTACCAGGCCACCGGGAGTATCGAGGCGTATCACAATACATGCTGCACCATCTTCTCCGCTTTTAATTATTCCATCGGCTATAAACTCTGCAATCCCCGGAGCAATGGCCTCGGAAACATCAATAACATATACATCACCCGTTGCGGATAATGCAGTAGTGTTCAATACTGTTAAACACAAAAAAACAAGCACGCTTAACTTTATTCTTTTCATTATCAGAGTTCCTTATTGTTTATAATTGTAGATTTTCCATAACTAAAAAGCATAACTCCTGTCCTGTGTTTCAAGGGCATTACCGCTTTTCGGCAATCGCCTCCATCAGGAGTTTCATATCCTCCCATACTTCACGTTTTTTTCCTGGATTTCGCAACAGCAGGGCCGGGTGCAATGTGGGCAGAACCATTATGCCATTATAATCGTGGAACCTGTTTTTTATTGCAGATAATGGCTTTTCGGTATTAAGAAGTGATTTTGCGGCAGTACTTCCAAGGGTCAGAATAAATTCCGGGTTTACTATTTTAATTTGCATCACAAGCCATTTCATGCAGGCCGCAGTTTCAGAAGCTTCTGGGCTGCGGTTGGCCTGGGGACGGCACTTTAGAACATTGCAAAAAAAGACATCAGCAGGTTCCAGATTGATTGACTTGATAATTTTATTTAGCAAATCGCCTGATTCACCGGAAAACGGCGCTCCAGCTTCAATGTCTTTTTTACCTGGAGCCTCGCCAATGACCATAAGTTTTGCATTGGGGCTGCCCTTTTCTATAACACGTGAATCATTTTCATCACTAAGGCGGCAATCCCTGCATTCCTCGATCAGCTTTTTAATATCTTTTTCATGATTATTTTTTTCCTGCTTTGGATTTTCAATATCTTCTTTTGCAGCAGGGGCGGCAGAAAGGCGAGCTATTTTTTGAACCGCATCAGGGGGCAGATCAAACCCATTGATACCATTTTTTTTTAAATACTTCAGATGCCCGGACAGCATCTCAACGATTTTGGCAAACCGCGGAGACCCTGGTGGCAGATTTTCAAGATTGTTAAGGGTCATGCTTTTACTTCTTTCACAAAAAAATAACTTTTAATCAGCGGTTTTATATTATCTCCTAAAAACTTAAAACTATCACCAAAGCCAAGTGCTTAGTTTATTCAAGTGGCCTGGTTATGAAATATGCAAAAAGCTCAGAAGTCATAAGCCTGCAATCCTGTCTAAAATAATATCAGCCAGTTTTGTTTTTTCCATGTTCGGCAGGGGCTCAACCTTCCCGCCAGGGGAAAACAGCGTAACACTGTTAGTAGTGGTGCGAAAGCCGGAGCCTTCGCAATTGACAAGATTTGCCACAATCATATCCAGGTTTTTTTCCTTGAGTTTTTTCTGGGCATTTTCCTGCAGATCCCTGGTTTCCGCTGCAAAACCGCACAGAACCTGATTCTTCTTCCTTGACCCAAGCTCCCTCAGGATGTCCTGATTTTTTACAAGGGAAAAATCAATGGTCTCTGAGTCTTTTTTTATCTTATGCTCCGCTGCTGTTGCTGGCCTGTAATCGCCCACTGCGGCTGCTTTTATCACGATGTCGGTATTATCAAACCTTGCAAAAACTTCTTCTGCCATCTCATCCACGGTATTTGTGCGGACAACTTCTACATTTACAGGTGCATCAATCTCGACAGGGCCGGAGACAAGCGTCACCTCTGCTCCACGCATTTCCGCCGCCCTTGCGATTGCATAACCCATCCTGCCGGAGGATGGATTGCTGATAAATCTGACAGGATCAAAGGGCTCACGGGTCGGGCCGGCTGTCACCAGCACCCTTTTCCCTTCCAGATCGTCAGTTTTTAAGAGTTTAACCAGTCTATCAAAAATAACAACCGGTTCTGGAAGCCTTCCAGGGCCTTCGATTCCACATGCAAGTTCCCCGGAACCAGGCGACAAAACACCAAACCCGTCTTTTTCAATTGTCTTGAGATTCCTCTGCACCGCCTCGCTCAAATACATGTTCGAATTCATGGAAGGGCATACAAGCACAGGAGTGGTTACTGCCATAATAAAGGTACTAAGTGCATCATCTGCAATGCCACCTGCAAGCTTGCCCACAAAATTTGCCGTTGCAGGAGCAATCACTACTGCGTCTGCCTCATCCGCCCACCTGATATGGCTTATTGATGCATCACCAGCATCCTTGAAAAGGTTCACGCAAACCTGTTTTTCAGACAACGCCTCAAAGGTCATTGGCCCAACAAACTGTGCTGCATTTTCTGTCATAATAACTTGAACCGCAGCACCTGCCTTTTTCAAGAGCCTGAGCAGCTCAACTGCCTTGTAAGCAGCGATTCCACCGGAAACACCTAATACTATGTTTTTATTTTTAAGCATTTTTTTGCCTGATTTAATATTTGAAAACCGTAATACCTGATACTCTATTCTTTACCTTTTTAATAAATACCTCATTATCCCCTAACATTCAACATATTTATTATGCCAGGCCCGGGTCTGTTAAGGATTGATTTTTTCATGGCTGCTAATAAAACAAGGGCTGGATAATGGGAATAGACATATAATTGAATCGGAGCGTTATTCTAAAAAACTGCCATGGACAGACCAATTGATGAGTTTATTTACTGCCCTCAATGGAATATGTGAGAATTGCAATACCTTAGTCTTTACCTTCATACAAACACCAGGGCGATCAGGAGGGAGTAACGTCGTTCACATTCACCTGTTTACTGCCGAATATTTTTTTAAAGTCGCTGGTCAGGCATGTGTACTAAAACCCAATTCTTCTTTTTGGTTTCATTTCTGTGGATAACAGTTGATCCAGGGCATCAAAGACAGCCTGGAAACGCTCATCAGTCAGCTTTTTTATCTCATCAACTTCTTTTTTCAGTTCTTCATTTACAGAAATCATTTGTCTTAAGTTTGTAAATGTTCTCATTATCTGGATGTTAACCTCAATGGCCCTATCGCTGTTTAGCAAGCCGGACAACATGGCAACGCCCTGTTCTGTGAACGCAGAAGGCGGTTTTCTAAGCCCGCCCCAGCTTGATGTCACAAATTGTGATTTCAAGTCATCAAACTCCTGCGTTGAGAGCTGGAACATGAAATCCTCAGGAAATCGCTTTATCTGTCGCTTGACAGCCTGATTTAAAACCCTTGTTTCTACTTCATAAAGTTTAGCCAGGTCTTTATCCAGCATTACTTTAATTCCACGAATAAAATATATTTTGCTTGTGATCAACTCGACCGGTACTACATCTGACATACTTAAACCCTTGAACCCATTACTTCAAAATTGGAGGTGACAAAACAGCACCCCCAGCCTTACAAGTCTTAATTTAGTGGATTGAAAGTTCCAGTGCCCAAGGGCCGGAACAACATCCATGACAGTAATTCAATACAAGCCGCAATGCAGCTTTTTATATAAACCCATTCGTGAGCACTTGTTATTAGAGTGTTCACGAATGGGTTAACGTTTTTTTTATGTAATCTTTTTTAATCCAGAAGTATTGCCCTATCTATCCAGGCTTGATTCGGTTCCGGTCACGTTTGGAGCAACCCAGATATCAACATAGGTGGTGAAATCGGTCTCTGAGATGTTAATAACGGCCCATCTGGTTGGTTTTTGGAAAAGGAGCATTGATTTTGGGGATGTTATCCGGGTCACCATTTTCCAGTTATCCTTTGACATATTGTTGACAAAGAAATTTAGAAGGGAGCGCACTTCGACCCTGCCTTTCAAGGAGACTACGCCACCGGTAAATGCAGGGGTGTTGTATACAAAGGTTGATTTTTTTATGATTTCCAACTCCTGAGGCAGAAGGATATCGCTAAAATCCTGGTATGAAGGAACCGATTCTTCCTCTTTGACAAAGGGGCTTGAAAAAGTTTCCCTGATCTTGGAGGTTCCACAACCTGTTGCAAAAAAGAGTAATGCAACGGCAACGACTA
The DNA here is from genome assembly GCA_029939895.1 of Desulfobacterales bacterium. Classification (GTDB taxonomy): domain Bacteria; phylum Desulfobacterota; class Desulfobacteria; order Desulfobacterales; family JAOZSB01; genus JAOZSB01. The sequence continues at coordinate 11,295 of JAOZSB010000050.1, read as the reverse complement.
CAAATACGTAATAACTTTTGTTAAACTTTTCCTTCATTTTAATAACTCCTCCTAAATTTGGTTATGCCTGGCTTTAATATTTCTAAGGCTTTTGATCCTGTTGAGTTTCACCGCGAGATCAAACCATTCCGCAAAAAGATCCGGCAGTCTGGCAAAGGGGGTATCGCCCTCTTTTTTGTAAATTTCTGCAAGAGTATTGAGCAGTTCCTCGTTTCCAGGGTCAGCATCAAGCAGCTTGTTGATAATATCCTTTGCAAGCTCAAAATGGCCCTGATCAGCGTAAATCCTTGCCATTGTCTTGGTTTGGAATTCATCGTGGGTAATCATTTTCTTTTTTGCCCTTTTTTAAATGTGTATACAACTTCGTCTTCACCAATCATGCCGAGGTCGTGTCTGGCTATGCTTTCAATATATTTGGGATCATTTTTCAAGCGTTCTATTTTTCGATAAAGCGTAGAATTTTTGCGTATAAGCATATCATTTTTTTCGACTATGGCAGCTTTTTCCATTCTAAGTGCGCCAAGGTCGTTATAGCCCTTATCGCCAAAAATAATAACCACAAAAAGAAAGCTCATTAATAATAAAGCAATTGACGAAAATATACTGCTCTTAACACTCATGTCAAGCCTTCCTCTTAATCATTTGTAACACTGTTTCAAGCTCCCTGCTTTTCATGATTTTTGATAATCCGAAATATACAGCTATTCCGGCAGATATGCAAACAGTAACTCCACTGGCAAGGATAAAAAATGAATTTCCCAGTTTTGCAAAAATCAAAAAAAATCCGCACCACACCACAGCAGACATTATCAATGCGTTCAGAGTGGTTTTTATAATTGAAAAACCGATCTGCGCAAGCCCTATCCCGCCAATCTTTTTTCTAAGGGCCAGAAGCAAAATAACCAGATTTACCATTGATGACAATGATGTGGCCAGAGCCAGCCCCCCGTGTGCCAGAGGTCCCATGAGAATAAGGCACAAACCGATATTCACGGCAATGGAAATTATCGCCGCAACCACTGGTGTTTTTGTGTCCTGCAATGCATAAAACCCTGATACTGCAACCCGTATTGCAGAAAATCCCCACAGTCCGACACCATAATATAAAAGTGCCACTGCCGTCAATCTTGTACTTTCATAATCAAACGCCCCACGCTGAAAAAGCAGGGCAACAACAGGCTCCCGCAATATGATAAGCCCCAGCATGGCAGGTATCGTGATAAAAGATATAAACCGCATTGCATAGCTGAATGTGTCCCTGAAAGATGCCATATCACCATCAGCAGCCTGCCTGGCAAGGCTGGGTAATACAGCGGTTGATGCAGCAATTGCGAAAATCCCAAGGGGAAACTGAACAAGCCGGTCTGCATAATAAAGGTATGAAACACTACCCTCGGGCAGCAGCGAGGCAAGGAGCGTACCCACAAAAATATTTATCTGGTAAACTGCACTGCCAAGTACAGCAGGAAGCATAAGTATCCCCACCCGCTTGAGTCCGGGGTGGAATATCCCTGATTTTTCCCAGAAATAAAACTCCCGCTTTATTAGAAACGGAACCTGAAAAATCAGTTGAAGAACGCCGCCGATAAGCACCCCCCAGGCAAGTCCGTAAATCGGTGAATGTAAAACCGGAACAAGCACAAACATACAAACTATCATGGAAAGGTTGAGCAGCACAGGAGCAAGAGCCGGCGCAAAAAAATGTCCCAGGGAATTAAGCACGCCCATTGCAAAGGCCAGGATGCTCACCAGCAGGATAAACGGAAACATGAACCGAGTAAGCTCAACGGTTAAGGCGTACTTGCCAGGCTCATCCAGAAATCCCGGGGCAATGAGCTTCACCAGGATAGGCGCACCGATTATACCTGCCAGGGTCACAAAAATAAGGATAAGCGTTAACAGCTTCAGCCCTGCCCTTGCCATCAAAAAAGCTTCTTTTTTACCCCGGTTCTGCAAAAAATCCGTAAAAACAGGTATAAACGAAACAGTGAGGGAGCCTTCAGCAAAAAGTCGCCTGAGGAGGTTGGGAATCCTGAAAGCCACAAAAAAAGCATCCGTGATATAACCAGCACCAAAAAATGATGCTGTCACCACATCACGGATAAACCCGAATATTCTGCTCAACAGCGTTGCCCCGCCTACAACACCAGCAGCTTTTGTTACATTTTCATTTTCAGTCATTTGATTTCAACAGTCAGATATTTTGAGAGTAACATACAAAACACTTGACATTATCCAATGTTGCAGTTAAAAATTCTGTTTTGAATTTTGTAAACTTTTTTTAGTAACATTTTTACAAAATTTATGTTAAATAAAAATTTGATAACAATTTGGAACAAAAGGAGCTTAATAAATTGGCCAATCATAAATCCGCGGTTAAACGCGCCAAACAAAGTGAAAACAGACGAATCAGAAACAAGAGTGTTAAAACCAGAGTAAAAAACGTTACCAAAGCTATCAGAGCTGCTGCTACCTCAGAAAATGGTAAAGAAGAATCAGCAAAGCTGCTTGATAACGTAAAGTCCGTTATTGACAAGGCCGCTAAAAAAGGCGTTCTGCATAAGAACACCGCAGCGAGAAAAATTTCCCGCCTTACAAAGCTGGCAAACACTGCTTAGATAAAAGCTTATATCGTTGAGTCTGTGACCACGCCAAATCATCGGGCATGGTCACAAAATCGTAAGAATCAACTTTAAAGCCGACCTGTTCTAGAAATTCTCCACAAGAGCGTTGTACACCTTTTCTCCAAGGCGCTGTGACAGTACCGTTATGGCTACGGCCTTGTTTGCCTCGGTAGTATTTTTGTCACCTGCTACCACGTATTCCTCTGAATGCGTGATCCCTTTCTTTGACCAGATCACTACGCCATCTTTATTCGTCAAAGTCATATCCACGATAAAGCGTATGCGTCTTTCACTTGATGAAGTCACATCTGTTCGGGATATGGTATCTACGATAGCATTGGTGATAACACCTGTTAAATTGGCTTCTGCATCTGCCCTGTCCTTCAGGGTGGCCTTGCCGTTCCTTGTAATTTCATAGGTGATGTCGTTTGTCAGACCATTTTCCACACCCGTCTCTGCGGTCTTGTTCACAAGAATATCCACGGATATGCTCATGATGTTCATGGGCAGCGAACCCTGACCTGCAAATTTATACCCGCAGCCGATAGTAGCGACTATTGCCAGAACCAGCAGCAGGCCTGAAAAAAAGCGTGATATTTTTATACTGTTAAATGTTCTCAATTGAATTATCCCCTCAAAAAAAAATTTAAAATATATTCTAATTCGCAACGATATTTACAAGCTTGTTCTTTACATAAATAACTTTTCTAATCTGTTTTCCCTCATAAAACTTTGCTGCCTTTTCATCCTCAAGGGCGAGATTCTTTATTGACTCTTCCCCGGCATCTGCTTCGACCTCAAACTTGCCCCTGAGCTTGCCGTTGACCTGAACTACAATTGTAAGAACGTCCTTCACCAGAGCATCTGCCCTGAATGTCGGCCAGGGTGCGGTCAACACGCTTCCTTCGCCCCCAAGCGCCTCCCATATTTCCTCGCTCACATGCGGCACAAGCGGTGCGAGCAGCACAACAATGCTCTCCACGGCAAACTTGAGTACTCCTGGGTTTGCAGCACCGTCCTTTTTGTCGGCAAGGAGGTACATCTCGTTTACAAGCTCCATCACAGCACTTATAGCCGTGTTAAAATGAAACCGCTCATCAATGTCAGCCCCAACCTTTTGAATTGTCTTATGGGTCTTTTTGTATATATTTTTCATGCTACCGGAAAGCTCTTCCGGGTCGCCGTCATAGGGAGTTGCGCCCTTAATCTTATCCATCATGCCCTGGGCCAGCCGCCACACTCGGTTTATGAAACGGAAGCTGCCCTCCACGCCCTGGTCGCTCCACTCCAGATCCCTGTCAGGAGGAGCCGCAAACAAACAAAACAGCCTTGTTGTATCTGCTCCATACCCCTCTAACAGCAGGTTCGGGTCGATCACGTTTTTCTTGGACTTGGACATTTTTTCCACACGCCCGGTCTTGACGGCATTGTCACATTTTACGCAAAAACGGCTGCCTTCTTTTTCCGTGACTTCCTCTGGAAACAAAAATCCATGTTCCGGGCAGGATGTGGTTTCTTTGCACACCATGCCCTGTGTGAGCAGGCGTGTGAAAGGCTCGCGAAAACCAGTCAGCCCCATTTCCTTGAGAACCCTTGTAAAATAACGGGAGTAGAGCAAATGCATAACAGCATGTTCCACACCGCCAATATATTGATCCACAGGCATCCAGTATCGAACCGCCTCTGTATCAAACATGCCGTCATCGCAATGGGGACTGCAATAACGCTCAAAGTACCAGGAAGACTCCACAAAGGTGTCCATTGTGTCGGTCTCTCTTCTGGCATTTTCATCCCCGCATTTTGGGCATGTGGCTTTTTTAAAGTATTCGAGTTCCGACAGTGGAGAACGCCCGCCCTCCAAAAGATCTGCATCCTCTGGCAGTACAATGGGCAGATCCTCAAACGGCACTGGCTGGATTCCGCATTTTTCGCAGTGTATAACAGGAATCGGCGCGCCCCAGTAGCGTTGCCGTGAAACACCCCAGTCCTTTATTCTATAGGTCACGGCCCTTTTACCAAGGCCGGTTTCCTCAAGATAATCTGCAATTTTTTCCTGACCATCCTTATTTTTCAGACCGTTAAACTCGCCAGAATTGACCATTATCCCTGGATCAGGATTTGCTTCCTCCATGGTTGCCGGGTCAAGCTCTGCCTTTGGCGGGTTCACAACCACAATTATGTCCAAACCATATTTTTTAGCAAACTCAAAATCTCGCTGATCGTGCGCTGGAACCGACATGACTGCGCCAGAACCGTATTCTATAAGAACAAAATTCGCCACATAAATAGGCATTTTAGCTTTTGTCATTGGATTGATGCAGTACGCTCCAATAAACACGCCTTCCTTTTCAAAGGTCTCGATGGATCTTGCGGTCCTTTCCTGGTTCTCCATCTTTTCAAGAAACCTATCTACATCCACCTCCTGCCCGCTGCCCCTGGAAAGTTTTTTAACAAGGGGATGCTCTGGAGCAAGACACATGAATGTCGCACCAAAAACCGTGTCCTGGCGTGTTGTAAAAACTCTTATTTTTTCGCTGCCGTCTTCAAGCTCAAAGTCGATCTCTGCGCCAATGCTTTTGCCGATCCAGTTTTTCTGCATTGTAACGACTTTTTCAGGCCATCCAGGGAGCTTGTCGCAATACTCCAGCAAATCATCTGCATAGTCTGTGATCCTGAAAAACCATTGAAGCATCTGCTTCTGCACAACATCCTTTCCGCAACGCCAGCACGCTCCGGCCTCGACCTGCTCATTGGCAAGCACTGTTGAGCATGTTTCGCACCAGTTTACACTGGCATCCTTTCTGTAGGCCATGCCCTTTTCCATCATCTTCAGAAAAAGCCACTGCTCCCACTTGTAGTATTCCGGCTGACACGTAGCCAGCTCCCTTTCCCAGTCATAGGAAAAACCAAGCTGTTTAAGCTGGTCCCGCATGTAATCTATATTGTCGTACGTCCAGGCCGCAGGGTGGGTATTATTCTGAATTGCAGCATTTTCCGCCGGCATTCCAAAGGCATCCCAACCCATGGGATGCAGCACATTAAAGCCCTTCATGCTCTTGTAGCGCGCCACAACATCGCCTATGGTGTAGTTTCGCACATGACCCATGTGAATCTTGCCCGATGGGTACGGAAACATCTCAAGGAGGTAATACTTGTCTTTGGATTTGTCCTCAGAAACCTGAAAAACCTTGTTCTCATCCCAGTAATTCTGCCACTTTGCCTCTATCTTTTTAGGATCGTATCTTTCATCCATGATTTTCTTTTATTAACCTCCGATAATATTTTTTTTACACCCGCCGCCCGGATATTGCCCATTTATGATATTTTCAAGGATAATAGTAAATTGAACCAGCCTCAAGCAATCAAATAACACAAATAGTCTTAAACAAAATTTAATACCACAACATATTGTAAATAGCAATGCTGTGATCAGCTAAAAATTAACAGCTAAACTTTTTATCCCAAACTTTATGCATTTAGAGTATTATTTATTATAAATTGGTTGGATTATTTCTATTAAATCGGTTCAAAGGAAACATCTAAATGACAATCGCTATAACATATCCAGATAAAAAAACGGCAATACCCCTGCCCCTGAAAATATGCGCAAACTGCATAAAATTTCCAGAAAGTAACAAAACCGCCCTATCCTTGCATTTTTCTTAACAATCGCTCGTAAAACGCTTTGCAATTTTTTGTATTTGGATGATCCTGGCCCAGGGTTTTATTGAAAATTTCAATTGCCTGCTCATACAAAGGTTTTGCTTCATCAAATCTTTTTTGATTTTCAAGCAGATCAGCGAGGCTGAACAGGTGGCTTGCATATTGGGGATGATCCCCGCCGATGGTCTTTTCATCAATTTCTATGGCCTGCCTGTAATAGTCCTC
>JAOZSB010000050.1:0-4683 GCA_029939895.1 Desulfobacterales bacterium | reverse complement strand
GCCGATGGTCTTTTCATCAATTTCTATGGCCTGCCTGTAATAGTCCTCTGCTTCCTGGTATTTGCCCTGGTCTTGAAGCACCGAGGCCAAGTTGTTCAGACGAATTGCATATTCAGGATGCTCCCTGCCGATGGTCTTTTCATCAATTTCCATGGCCTGTCTGTAATAGTCCTCTGCTTCATGGTATTTGCCCTGGAAATATAATCTTACTGCCAAATCATTAAGGTATTCTGCATGTTCAGTTGATTCATACCCCTTTGAATTTTTAGCCCTGTTTACGCATGATCTGGCAAGCACTTCTGCCTGGCTGTATGAGCCTGTATACCTAACATAAGTTGAAAAACTGCCTATTGTTTGAACGGCTGGAAAATCGTCAAAGCCTGCATCATCCCTTGCAAAGGATGCAATATGGAGCATGTGGGGGATCAGGTGCATGGCTTCAAGATAAACACCCTTGGACATTGCTTCCTCTGCCCTGTCTTGCAAATATTGGGCAGTCTTTTTTCCTATCCTGCTGTCATAGTCCAGGAGCCTTGCAGCATCCTGGGTCAGGCGGTGGATGGCGTACCCATTGCCTCCGAGCTTGAGGATGGAAATATCTGCAAGCTCCTCCAGGCTGGCTTCTGTTGATTCTGCATCCAGTTCCAGAACCTGTGCAATCAATTGAGCATCAATATTTTCCGGGCTTAGATAACCTGTCACCAACATGCAGTCGAGTGTGTGCCGGCCCTTAAATTCATGCCTTGCAAGGTCAAGGGCAGATGCAACCGAGCCTTGCTCCTTTGTGCAGCTTGTTGCCTTAATGGGAACAGCATCTCCCTTTGCTCTCTTCTCCACACCGGACAATGGCACTTTCCTTGCCAATGCCCCGTAAATCTCCAATGCAACGGGAAGATTACCAACTGCCCTGCAAATGCTTTGGATCATGGCTTTTGCTTCATCGTCCAGGGTATCTGCCTCAAATCGCCCATAGGCCATAAACATTTCAAATGCACCAGCATTATCAGGCGTGTCCATATCTACCGATGCAAGGGTAAGGCTTTGCCGCCTTGTTGTTACAAGCATATGGGCATTTGTAAAAACCATGCCCTCTGGAACATCATACATTTCAAGGTTATCAAGGATTACAAGGGTAAGGAGTCTTGGATTAATATATTCGACAATCAAAGTAATTACAGCATCCTCATTCATCATTGCCAAATTTTCAAGGGTTACGTCAAAGCCCTTCACCTTCCCGATCCAGCCCTGGACTGCCGAAGCAACACCGCCCTCCATGTTGAGCCAGTACACTCCCCCTGGATACTCCCCGGAAAATTCATATGCATACTCAACCGCCATTGCAGTCTTGCCAATCCCCCCCTGCCCGCACACCGCCGCACCCTGGGACACTACAACACTCCTGCTTGAGTCAAATTTGCCCCTGATCTTTTTAACCCATTCCTCATGGCTTCTCAATTGGAGGTTCTGTCTAAAGGGGACGTAAAAGTCCGGGGTTTGTACAGGAGTGGGTTCAGGTGTGGGTTCAGGCTTGGGGGGTTCAACTTCTTCAATCGTGGTTTCAGGCTCGGAGGGTTTAACTTTTTCGAGCGTGGGTTCAGGCTTGGAAGCTTCAACTTTTTCGGGCGTGGCTAACATTGTGGATTGCTGCAACTTATAAGTTTTGTATTTATAATATGCACCAAAAACCGCTGCGATTGCTGCTATGGCTGCAATATACTCCATCCCCCCTCCTATATTTTCATGTTAATTTCTCTATACCAAACAATAGGAGTTTAAGCAAACCAACAATTTATATTTCGTGCATAAATTTTTTATATGAATCATCATGAAGAATTTCAATGATGTGGGTGACACGGGCAACTCGTTGCCAGTGTGCGAAGCACAAGAGGTTGCCACGATTTTGTTATTAGATTTATATCTCGCCCCTTAGGGGCTTGGTCGATTTAAAAGAAACATATTTTTGAGAAACGCTATACAGTTCAATTTACTTTATTCTTCGCCCCCTCTTGCCCTTCGGGCACCGGCAACGAGTTGCCGCTGTCACCCCACCCGTCGCAGCCCCGAATCACTGTCTCGCTGTTTCGTCATTCTCTGTTTCGCCCATTCGCCGTCTCGCCCCTTTAGGGCTTGTCCGATTCAAAAGGAACATATTTTTGAGAAACGCTATAATTGTTAATTTTATGAAACATAGTTCAGTACCAAAAAAAAGGGAACCGCTTACGCAGTTCCCTTTTATGTATCAGTGTCGATCCTTTAATTTGCCACTTCATATCAAAGGAGTAATTATTTTTTAGCAAGCTCCTCAGCCCGCAGGTCTTTTTTCAGTACTTTGCCTACGTTGGTTTTGGGGAGTTCTTTTCTGAATTCAATTTGTTCGGGCCATTTGTACTTGGCAAGTTTTTCCTTTACAAAATCCATGATTTCTTCTTCGGTTACATCATCGCCTTCACGGGGTACAACAAAAACCTTTACAACCTCGCCCCTTATATCATGGGGGATTCCAATGGCAGTTGCTTCCTGTACAGCAGGATGCTCAAAAAAGACTTCTTCAATATCACGTGGGTAAACATTGTAGCCGCCTGTAATTATCATGTCTTTTTTACGGTCAACAATAAAGAAGTATCCATCCTCATCCACCTTGGCTATATCGCCTGTATAGAGCCATCCGTCCTTGATGGTTTCTGCGGTGGCATCGGGCCTGTTCCAGTAACCCTGCATAACCTGTGGGCCCTTTACAACAAGTTCTCCGATTTCGCCAACCGGAACCTCTGTTTCCAGGTCTTCCAGGGAGAGAACCTTGGCATCTGTGGCGCATATGGGAACACCTATACTACCGATTTTTCTTGGGCCGCCGTCAAATGGATTTATATGGGTAACCGGGCTGGATTCGGTCATACCAAAGCCCTCCACTATGATGGAGCCGGTCATTTTCTCAAATTCTTTTATTGTTTCTATGGGCAGTGGCGCGCTTCCTGAAAAGCAGCCCTTTATTGAGGTCATGTCTGTTTTTGCAAAATCCGGGTGATTGAGCATCCCTATATACATGGTCGGTACAAGGGGAGCAAAGGTTGGTTTGAATTTTCCAATTGTCTCCAAAAGCGGCTGTGGCTGCGGTTTTGGAACAAGAACATCTCCCCATCCATTATAAATTGCAAAGTTCATTGTAACGGTCAGCCCAAAAACATGGAAGAAAGGCAGAGCACCAAGCATAATCTCTTCGCCCTTGTTGAACTTGGGGAACCATGCAGCACATTGCTGAATCTGTTTGCTCAGGTTTCCGTGGGTCAGCATTACACCCTTTGAAATACCTGTTGTACCGCCGGTATACTGCAACATGGCCAGGTCGTCATGGCTAAGCTCCACCTGTGGCGGTGTGGGGTTATATTTACCAAGGATGTCCTTCCATTTATAAACATTGGAAGCGTCCTTGACATCCGCAGCAAGTTGCTTCTTTTTTGCAACAAGCGGGAAAATCAGGTTTTTCGGGAATGGCAGGTAGTCGCCAATGGAAGTATATATAATCTGTTTAATTTTTGTCTTTGGTCTAAGGTCTATCATCCTGTTACCCAGAAGGTCGAGGGTGATGAGGATTTTTGATTCTGAATCGTTGAACTGATGCTCAAGTTCCCTGTCTGTATAGAGCGGATTGTTCATAACCGAGACCGCCCCGATCTTCAGGATAGCATAATAGCTGACAACCGTAGGGATCAGGTTCGGGAGAAGGATTGCAACCCTGTCGCCCTTTTCAACACCTAAATCGGTAAGGCAGGTTGCGAACCTGTCCACAAGGACTTTCAGGTCTCTGTATGTAACCTGACATCCCTGGAAAAGCAGGGCCATTTTGTTTGGAAACATTTCTGCCGACCTGTTAAGAAACTCTGGAATACAGACATCCTCATAGTCAACATCAGCAGGAACACCTTTTTCATAGTTAGTGATCCAAGGTTTTACCTTACTTGTGGATTCGTTTGACATGTTCATCTCCCTTTATTTTTAGCAAATAACAATCAACCAGTAATTATGCGAATATTTTTTTAAAATAAATAAAATATTATGACGCAAATGTCAAGTGATGTCATAAAAAAATCCATAAACATTCATGTCAATTTTTCTGCATCTTTCTGTCCACAGAAACGCCTGAAAACATAGCATTTTTCTAAATCCATATGATTTTACCGGATATTTTTAAAATGGATTCGGGCAAGCCAGACTATTAATACAATTTATTATCACATCTAACCGTTCCATTTATTGCCAACTCCTGTGCATCACAGTTTGGATCACGGCAGGCAGCACTTTACCTGTTTTAAATGCCTTTGGTTAAAAAAAAAACAAAACCAGCCATTGATGAAAACATCAATAGTTTTAACCCTGCGCAGATTTGCATACCTGCCCATTTTCAGTGAATTTTTACTTGACGCAAATAAATAATTTTATTAGATAAGAATGAATGTTCATTCATTTTTTTTAGCTTTTAATCGGCCATTAGTTCTTTTTTAAAATAATATCAGGTAATAAGAAAAATTTTGTGTTTTACAGAACTATCATTTGAAGCTTGAACTGTTTTCTGATACAACTGCCCGTGCAGTAAAAATTTTTCATGTACAACTAAAATAATCACAAAAGTATCAAAATATATATTTTACAAAAAGATTTTTTTTACATTTTTTGTTAAAAAAACCC
>JAOZSB010000329.1:3338-5123 GCA_029939895.1 Desulfobacterales bacterium | reverse complement strand
TTTTTGTGGATTTTGCTGGTACATCCAATATGGCACTGGCTTGTAAAAAAAGAAGAAAAAATAATGTATGAAAAATTTGGAAGTGAATATAGCGATTATGCCAACAAAACAGGGCGTTTTTTTCCTCGATTACCAGGCCGTTAAGCCTGGACTAATCATTTACTGCGGTTTAGCTGTTATCAAATTTTACTTCCATAAAATAGTCCGAATCAGGGGTTATCATTTCTATAACGTTTACTTTAGATACTGTATCCTCAATAACGATGGATGAATAATGGCCTTTAATTGTCGTGCCTGAAAACAAAGATTCAGTTACCTTGACTCTGGCAAGGCGCTTTACATTTTCAGTCCATTTTTTTATTGAAGCCTTTTCATCGTTATTGTCTTCAATCTTTTGTATTAATTTGTCAATTTTCTCAAGGCTGCCTGAGAGTTTTTCCATCAAATTTATTTTCCGGTCAGAATAGGACTCAATTTCATGTTCAAGTTCTTTGATATTGGAATTGAGTGTCGCAGTTTTTTCCTTTAGCTTTAATAGATTCTCTTCAGAAATTTCCGATGTTTTTATTGCCTTTTCAATGGATTGTTTCTGGACTATTTCTTTGCCAAGCTTTTTTGTCAGTTCTTCAATTTTATTTACAATATCAATAAGTCTTTTATCAATGCCATCATGTTCAGGTTGAACTTTATCTATAATTTTAATGCTTTCTTCTGAACTATTATCAAGTCCCTTGAAGATATTTTTTATATGGTCATCTACTCCTGTAAATAATTTACATGGAGGTGAAATATCTGTGCCAACGTTCCGAGAAGTAATTCCCTGACGCGCAGCAACAAAAGATGAAATAATATTTCCATATGCGCTGATAAACTCGCCGCTTGTTCGGATTTTACAATCGTATACTTCCTTTTCTACACACACATTGCTAAATGCTTTTATGTTTGATGCTTTAATATACTTTGCATTAATTTGCCCCTTTGCTCTGACTTCCGAGCCTGTTATCCCATTTGTAATAGTCACATCACCAGCCACATCAACAAATGCATCATTAACAGCAAGGGCAGTAAAGTTATTGCATTTCACGGTAAAACCGTTTTGTACAACACCTTTTACAATAATATTTCCTGCATAATCAATATTTCCTGTACTATAATCAACATCTCCTTCAATAATCACTTCATCATAAACAGAAATCACCCCATTTATAGACATGTGCGGTCTTCCCTTGATGGTAGAAAGGGCCTGCAAGCCGTCGTCAGAAATTTCAACATTGTTTTCCGTTTGAATATCAAGTATTTGAATCTCCCTGGGATGTACAGGGTAACCGCAAACATCAATGCCTTCTTCACCATCAATGTGCATTATTTTTTCCGCAATTATCTCGCCTTCGCTAACATGCGGTATTTCTCCTCGATCCCTGTAATCAATTTTTCCATCTCCATCTAAAACTGTTCCTGCTTTTAAATAATCTGTTTCAAAAAGATATTTTATGACTGTGTCTCTGCCATCTACCGATGGTATTCCCCTGGCAATTGTAAGTGTCCTGGATTGTTCTTCCTGTTCGCGTAAAAAAGTGACTATTGTTTCATCAGCAGCAATTCCATAGACAATGCCATAATCAACGAGAAGCTGCTTGATATAATCAAAGGCAGTTTCAATATCTAATATGCTATCTGAGATACAAATATATGCTTCAAGCTTGTCACCTGCAATTTTCAGTATAATTATATCTTTAATATCTGCTTCATCAGCCTTTGCTTCATCATTATCGGACTCATCAGCAT
>JAOZSB010000329.1:0-3238 GCA_029939895.1 Desulfobacterales bacterium | reverse complement strand
CGTGTTCGTCAGCATCGTGTTCGTCAGCATCGTGTTCGTCAGCATCGTGTTCGTCAGCATCGTGTTCGTCTGCAACGGGTTCGTCTGCAACGGGTTCGTCTGCAACGGGTTCATCTGTAACGATTTGGTCTGTGTCAGATTCGTCTGCATCAAGTTCATCTGATGGCTCTTCAATTAGTTCAAGGGGGGATTGGTCATCAACGGGGTTATCCACAGAATTATCCATTGGAGTGTCAGATGGAACTTCTATGAGTTCTCCCAGGGAATCGGAGTGAATATCTGATTCAATGTCTTTTTCTTCTTTCCTTTTTAAATATATTGATCTTACAATTAAATCCAGTTGATGCTTCCATACGTGAAGGCGTTGTTCGTCGGTTAGCAGGTCATGATCAACCAGTATATCACCTATGCGTCGGCAGGAATTGTTTTTTTGGTATTCAAGGGATTGTTCAGCAAGCGCAGCATCAACCTCTTCCTGTTGTAGAAGGCCTTTTTCTACAGCGATTGCGCCAAATTTTTTTCCTAAACGCCTTTTGGTTGCATTTTGAAGATCGCTTACATCGTCAGGGGAAAGCCATTCTTTTTTCAGGAAGATATTTTCAAGGTAAAGTCTTTTATTAAGCAGCTTTGCTTTTTTTTGTATATCAAGGGCTATTTTAAGCTGCTTGTCAGTGATAAGTTTATTTGCAACTGCAACTTTTGCAATAATAGTGTCGTATAAAGCTTCTTGTTCTATGGATGTAAAATTTTCATTGTGGTGGTTTTGCGCAGGAGTATTAACGTCTTTTGAATCCTCTTTTCCCACAGAGCTTTTTTCCATTTTGTATGATCCTCCGATGTTTTAAATCAAATAGAGAAACATCAAAATATGCCAACTGATATACTTTATTAACCACTTGCAAAAAATGACAAGTGGTTTTTTCCAATGATTTTTAATTTTAAAATCATTGTTGGTAATTTAATAGTTACTATTTTTTATATAACATAAATTTCATTAATAGTAAAGCGTATTAAATTATTGATTAAAGTATCTAATTTCAATGACTAAAAAAAGACCTGCCTTGCAGGCAGTCTCGTGTATACAAGTTATTAAAATCTGAACAACAAAAAACAAAACAGCATGACAAGCGTGGGGATAATTGCTGCTATTAACAAGCCTCCCGGTGATATACCGTCTTTAAAGTGTCTGTTCAAGATAGACTGTCCAGCAGGGTTTGGAGCATTGGCTATAATGGTAAGTCCTCCGCCAGATACTGCTCCGGCAACCACAGCATATTTAAGTCCGTCTGTAAAACCCGGCACAAGAGTGCTGAGGTAAGTAATTGCAGCATTGTCATTAAAAGCAGTTAAAACAGTTGCACCTATCAAAAGAGGAATTTCTGAAAAACTGCTTAAAACCGGAGCAATCCACCAGGCCTGTACACCACCGTGTATCAACAGACCCGCCAGAAAGAACCCGACCAGCAAAGGAGGTTTTAGGTCAATTCGATTTTGAAAGGGTTGGGTTGCCTTTGCAAATCCAATAAAAAATAGAAAACCAGCAATAAATAATGCCGGATAATGTGCGTTCATGATTGTCCATCCCATAAAAAGCAGGTGAAAAAAGATTATCCAGGCAGGAACCTTGGGATCAATCCGGTTGTTATAGTTGGGATCACGAAAGGGGAGGGAAGGCGTGTCTGGTAACAAACCTGGTAAATTTGTTATCATTCTTTCCCATAATATTGATTCAAACATGTCATCAAAGATTTTGTCAAATTGAGAACTGTCGATGTTTTTTGGAAGTTTCTTAAATAATTTGGCTTTCAAGTGATCCTTTAGTTCATCGCATCGTTCTACAACTTTTGTGGTAAATCCTAATTCGCTGCTTACTATGTTTCTGATTTCATCAAATTCATCTTCAATTTCTTTTTGTTTGATAAAAGTATTTTTTATTTCAGTTTGCACTTTAATATTAAAATAATATTCCTGTAATTCATTCAGCTCGTTTCTAAAAATAAAATAGTAAATGCCATTAGCAATTATAATACCCAGGACCGCTTTCCAGCCGAAATTTAGCATCATAAATCCCATGCCCCAATCCCATGGCCCGGCTACCATTAAAACCGGTGGTGCTGCAAAATGTGACAGGGTTCCTCCCACGGAAATATTTACAAATAACAAACCAAGGGTTGCGTATTTAAATCTATTGCTTGGTTCTAATTGATAAAATTTGGAGCTCAACAGGAGAGCGGAAATTGTCATGGCAGCAGGTTCAGTAATAAATGAGCCTAAAATAGGGCCCAGTGTTAAAATTGTAAGCCACCAGGCAGTTAAAGTTCCTCCAACAGCATTGGCAATTTTTTCCATTATAAATTCAGAAAACTTTAAAACTGGGCGTGAAGCTGCTAAAGTCATTATTACTACCACAAACATTGGTTCAGTATAGTTTACTTTTTTTCCAATGTAATAGATAACAGTATGCCAGTCATAAAAGGCTGTTATAGCAACGCCAAGGGCAAGGGCCCATATTCCAAATACAACTTCAATTTCTCCTAAAAAATGGAACATTTCTGCTCCCATGTGAACCGACTCACGGGGAAGTTTGCCAGCATTTATTTTTTTAATATGTTCATGCTCCCATTTATGAGCATATTTTAGAAATTTGCTGGTCATGAAGGAGTGTAGAATTGCGCATAGAAAAATGATAGCAGCAATCAGGTTAAATGGAGACTGAGCAATCCGATTGGAAAGAATGTCAATGATGTTGGTTTTGTCTGCATCTTCATAGCTGTCCAGACTGCGCGGGAATGCAATCTCTTCACCGTGATTTGTATCACTTGCTGATGCATAACCCATAATTGCAAAACAAACTAAAAATAAACTGATAATTCGAATCATTGTTTTCAATTTGCACTCCTAATTAACATAAATGTTTTGTTTGAAGCTAATTGCTTATTTTATATAAAAGGTCTCCTGATAACTTAATCGGTAAATTATAAAGTACTTTCTATGTTTTTGTTTATCAAGTTGGATGGCTTGTGAAATAAATATAATGCTTCACATGATAAAACAAAAACGATGATGGTTTTGAGGCACATGTGTCAATAAAATATCAGTGTGTTGTTTTGATACTACATAATAAATTCAAGATCTTGAGAGTATGTAGTCGATTAGAACGTAACAAAAATATAATAGCTAATAGCTCAGTAGTGTCCCGTTAAAAATCGAATAATTTCAATTGGATTTGGGCACTAGT
>JAOZSB010000328.1 GCA_029939895.1 Desulfobacterales bacterium | reverse complement strand
AGCTATATTATAATAGCATAATGCGGGATTGCTTACCGAAATACGTAATATTTCTCAAGATATAGTGGAGTTTTTTGCAAATTATGCCATATTTGGTATTTACAGGCTTGTATTAACAATAACCTACTATGAAATTATAAATGAAATTGTTAAAGTCACAAAGTTATATGTCGAGGGTGGATCAGACCTGCCAGAACCAAGGCTGCAGCAGGTTAATAAGCAGTTTGTACTGGATCTTGGAAAACTGAAATGTTTAAAAAAAAAAGAACCTGCCGGGATACAATAAAACCAACTGTATGGCCTAGTCTGGAAAAAAAGGGCACTTTCTTAAGTCTGGATGATAGTAATAAATGGAGGGGTGATGTGGTTAAAAAAAAAGCACATTTCATTTAAAGCGGTATTATCATTTCTTACAAATTTTCAAATCAGGTTTATTTTTTCAAGTGTAAAAATGTCGGTTTCATAATCTGTCTTGTAAGAAACAAGGGGTTATGTTTCTGGATCGAGTATTTTATTGAGCAACTCATTTAGTTGTGCAAATGAATATGGTTTAGATGCAATAGCACAAAATCCATAATCCTCATAATTCGCCATAATCGGGTCGTTGGAGTAGCCACTCGATACTATGGCTTTTACGCTTGGATTGATTTTTAACAGTTCTATAATTGTCTTTGCTCCGCCCATACCGCCAGGAACAGTAAGGTCTAATATTACCAAATCAAATGGCATGCCTGAGGATTGTGCTTCCTTATATATTTCAACTGTTTGAGTGCCATCGGTGGTAAATTCGGCTTCGTAGCCCATTCGATTTAACATTCTCCCCATCATCTTTAATATCTGCTCCTGGTCATCAAGGAGCAAAACCTTGCCGTGGCCCTTGTGAGCCGCATCCTGCTTATTTTTTGTGTTTTCAAAAGCATTATCAGAAGCAGGGATGTAAATGTTAAAAACCGTCCCTGCTTCCAGTTCAGAAGAGACTGTAATATGGGAATTATGTTTTTGAATTATTGAATATGCACTTGACAATCCAAGGCCGTTTCCTTTTTGCTTTGTTGTAAAAAAAGGATCAAATATGCTTGAAAGATGTTTTTTTGAAATTCCGATCCCCTGGTCTTCAACGATAATTTTTACATAGTTTCCTGCTGAAAGCAGGGGGCTGGCGTCTGGTTCAATTTTTACATTTTCCGATCGTATATAAATGATGCCTCCATGAGGCATTGCCTGGTTCGCATTTATCACCAGGTTGTTAATGACCTGATTGATTTGTCCTGGATCAACATCAACACTGAATATTTTTTTGCAAAGCTCAAATTCACAGCGCGTATTTGATCCTCTATTGGCAAATTGAGCTGACTCCTTAAGTAGCGGGTTGATATTGAGTGTTTTTTTGACAGGCTCGCCACCTTTGGAAAATGTTAAAAGCTGATGGGTAAGGGCCTTAGCCTGGCTAGCACCCTCCTGGACTGCCATTAGCACTTCAAACAGCTCATCATCTTGATTCAATTGCGATAATGAATAGGAAACATTACCAGTGATTACGCCGAGCAAATTATTAAAATCATGAGCTATTCCACCCGCCAAAGTACCTATGGCATCCATTTTCTGGGCCTGCTGAAGGCGAGATTCAAGTTCCTTGCGATCAGTGATATTTTCTGCTACTACAAGGATGCGTGGTATTGAACCATCTTCAGCAAAAAGAGGGACAGCGCGGTAGTACTGATGCTCATTATTTATGGACATCTCAAAGGCGCACTCCGTGCCATTAAAGGCCTTTTTGTACTGGGTTCTAACAGCATCTGTATTATCATGAAAAACCTGCTCAAGGGGCAGTCCTGTATATTGCTCTGGATCAAGATTTTGTCTTTTAAATTCACGTCCAGATGTAAATCCTATTGTATAATCTTTTTCAATAATTGCAATATAGGAATTGGGGTAGTTTTCCGCCATTGTGCGCAGTAATTTTTCATTTTCGCGCAACGCCTCCTGTGCCTGCTTCTGGCTTGTAATATCTTGCCCCAGGGCTATGCTTCCGATTGTTTTACCTTTGTGGTTCACCAGGTTTCTGGAGTTCCATAAAATGCTTCGTTTTTTGCCCCCCTTGGAAACAATAGTGGTTTCAAAATCCTCTATTATCTTGTTCTCTTGTATAGTTGAGGCTGCTCTGGCTGTAATTTCATTTCGATATTCTTCATCAGGATAGCACCACTCCCATATCATGCTGTGGCCCATGACCTCTTCTTTGCTGAACCCGCTGATCTTTTCAGCGGCCTTGTTCCACAAAATAACATTTGAATTAATATCAAGCACATTGAGCCAGATATCTGCATTGTCGATTATTGATTCTCTAAACAGACTCAGCTGCTTGATTTCTTCTTCTGACTGCATGCGTTCTGTGATGTCCTGAACCGTTCCTATCATAAATAACGGCCTGCCGTCACTTGTTGTTTCCTTTACATCAGGCGGCATTATATCTATCCAGGAAATTTTGCCATCCTTACCTGAAACACGGGTAGTTACCTTTTTAAATGTTTTGTTTAGCCAGGCATCTTTTGTCTGGGCAAAAATATATTCCTGATCATCAGGATGAATCATTTGCTCCATTATCTGCCACATATTTATTGCCGAGTGACAATCAGTAATTTCAAAAATACGACACATTTCATCAGAAAAAACAAAAACATCCTTGGCAATATCCCACTCCCAGCTTCCAACCTGGGCAATTGACTGAGCTAATTGCAGTGTTTCCTTGTTTTCCTGGAGCACTTTATTTGACATTTTTAATTGTTTTTGAGCATTTTTATGATTCTGAAGGACTACAACAAAAAAAAGCAGCCCCGTGGAAAAACAAAAAAAACAAAAAAACAAAAAATACAGCTTGTCTGCCTTTATTGAGATACTATAGGACAAGTCAGAATAAAGCTTTTCCTTGTCTTTCATGTTTTGATATAATTGGTGAAATTTTTCATGGTTTTTGTACCAACGCCTGTCGGAAAGCAATTTGATTGTCTCCATGCTGTACATGGTTCCATGGGTGGTGCAATCCATCATCAAGGGAAGCTCAGAGAATATGGATGAGTATGTTTTTGCTATCCATACAATATCTTTGCCCTTTCTTTCAGAAATATCAAAGATTCTAACAAAATCTTGAATTATTCTTTTTTCATCATCATTTCCATCAATATTTCCTATTGAGCTGAAACAGGAAGTCATGGCCATGGAAGACTTAAATGATTTAGTCAGGAGGGTTAAGTCGGTTTCAATTTTATTGTCAGTGGACTGCTGACTCAAATTCATCAACAGTATAAACCAGCCATCTGACCAGAACCAGTTGTGCTTATGGGCAGCCTCAAAAACAATCCTGGAAACACTCTTGGCCATCTTTGCCTGGTTCATTCCAAAAATGGAAAAGAGAATTACAACCAAAATAGTAGTAATAATAATTCGGAGTTTTGTTTTTTCTTGCATTATTGCATCCTTACCACCGACAGGAGAGTTGGGTAACAACAGTGTCAAGGGCGTAAGAGAACCGATGATATTTTCAGCACTGCTTGTAATCACTTTTCATCAGAGACCCGATCGTCCAATTGTAATTATAACACAACTGAAGAATATGCAGAATAAAATCACATATCAATGATCTGGGCAGGTCACTTATTAATTACCAGTAACAATATAATACAATAATACTTGTTGTTTTGCAAATTTTTTATAGCAAGGGACGTATCCGGCAAGATGTTTTTATGTTTTGCTGAATATTATTAGTCAGGTATTACTTTAAATTTTTTTTTTAAATTAAACCCTGTGCCACCTCAATTTTTTAAGGCTCTTGTTTTTGATAACACCCTGAATCAAAAAAGATAATTTTTGCGTTCATGTGTACAGTATGCAGGAGAATCTTTTGCCACAAATTGTCCCTTGACTTTTCATCATAAAAAGTTGAAAATTAAATAATTATCTCACGTAATTAGTTGAATATTTTCAATGTAGTTTTTAACTGGCAGTTTGTGAATTTGCGATTACTATGCCCATAGTCGCAAACAATTACTATCTTATTCTGGGGATACCATGAAATATACCACATCCACTTTGCGATCAGTCTGGGGAATATTGTTTTTCTTTTCATCTGCATGTTTATGTTTTGCAGATGGATGTTTGAAAATAAGTGTTCATTATAATGAAAGGCCTCCATACCTTCAAACGACATTCGATGGAGCCGAAGGACTTACGGCAAGTCCTGCAAACCTTGCATTTACAAAGGCTGGAATCCCCTATGAATGGCTAAAAACGCCTTCCAAGCGTCAAATGCGGCTTATAGAAGTCAATAGAGGTTGCGACTGTCTTGTGGGCTGGTTTAAAAACCCGGAGCGTGAGAAATTTGCAAAATATACCCGTTATATCTATCAGGACAAACCGCAAATTGCTATTGCAAGGGCAGATAATGAAAGGCTTAAATCAGGAATGACCGTTGATAAGTTATTTTCAGACCCCGTGCTTGTCCTGAAGGTGAAATCTGGTTATTCCTATGGCCGTTTTCTGGATGAAAAAATTGCCAAATATAAACCAGCAATAGATACAACAACAGTAGAAAATGGTACCATGCTGAGGATTATCCATTCCAAACGGGCAGATTACTTTTTTGTTGCACCAGAGGAAGCAAATGAACTTATAAAAACCAGTGGCCTGCCAAAAAAAGATTTCAAATATGTTACTTTCTCAAACATGCCTGCCGGGGAAAAACGTTATATTCTATGCAGTGAAAAAGTGCCTGATATTGTCATTGATAAGCTTAACAGTGTGATTACTCAAGATATTCACACGGGTTTAAAATAGGCTGAAAATCACGCCCCCAACAGGCAGTTTCACACCAGAATGTTACACCTGCGCTTACAGTATCATCATTTATCGAGAACATCCCGGACAAGCCTTAGAATTTCGCTGCCAGCAAAGGGTTTCAGAACAAGTGCCTTTGCCATTTCTCTAATATCAATAACCGATCCTTCTTCTAAATAACCAGTGGCGACAACTACGTTTACATTTTTGTCATATTCAATAAGCTTTTCAAGGCACTTTTTTCCACCCATCCCCGGCATCCCAAGATCAAGCACAACCAGGTCAATTTTATTATTCAT
>JAOZSB010000327.1 GCA_029939895.1 Desulfobacterales bacterium | reverse complement strand
TGATTTTGCCACGACATGAACGGAATGTTTTTTTGTAAGTGCTGCGGCTGATTCCTATAAGGATTCGGGTATTGGTTCACGGTGATTTTTTCGGGTCGAACGCCAGTGTTCAAATTTTTCACGAATGTCTGCAATAGAGTCCTGTCTTACCATCGAATACTCCTCCTGAATTGTTTAGTCATCGATGGTAGCAGGTTGAAATAAATTTTTCACGCAGACCTACCGGAAGGATACTGTTATTTTTAGGCTATTGAAACGAATATCTAAAATTTGAGAAAAGAATGGCAGGGAAAAAAGCGGGGTTGAGAATTAAAACGAGAGAGCCCATCAGGCTCCAGGAAGCGGCCTGTGTTTGATTAAAAATTAAAAAAGGTATAGTTTGCTGCGTTAAGTTTTTTCTTGCCTTAAAAAGTCTTAAAATTGATTGCCTTTTATTTTAATTATAAATCTTTTTTTTTATATTTTTTAAAAAAACAAAAAAAAATCATCCTCATCAAAAATTTTTTATAGATGATGAATATACTTGTAATAACCCTGAAAAGATACCTGCCTAAATGGAATTGCTCTTTAATAAAGGGTTTAAGAGCAGTTTTTTTGTTTGGGTGACCGATAGTTTTTTGTCTGGGTGACCGATAGTTTTTTGTCTGGGTGACCGATAGTTTTTTGTCTGGGTGACCGATAGTTTTGTCTGGGTGACCGATAGTCATATAAACCCTTTATTCATGGTCTTTTTGTTTGCCTATAAACCCCTCTTTTTTTATCTGGGTGACCGATAGTTGAAAAATTAAACTATCGTTCATTGGAAAATATGCTTGACCCCTTAAAATAAGTCGGTTATGGTATTTACAGATGCCTATAATATTAAAAAAAGGAATAGATTTTATCTATGGATAAACCAAATATCGTCTATCAAGATATAAATTTCCTTGAAAACCCTCTTTGGGTAACAGACCTTCGAGACAAACGAAATGAGTTTGAGGTAAGGGTTGGAAATGGATCTTTTCTGTATAAAGCCCAGAAAGATAACATTCCTAACGATATGGATGCTGTTTTTCTCTATTATTTTTTACTTGCAGCTCAACAAACAGGGCAACGGAAACTTAAAATAACTAGATATAAGGTTCTTAAGGACTTAAATTATTCTACTAGTAAGCGTTCTTATGAACGCTTTGAAACAGCGTTAAGACGCTGGCAAGAGGTTTCAGTCCGTTTTGTTGGTAGTTTTTACACAGTTAAAAAAAATAAAAATCCTGGGAAAGAACCAGAAAAAATAGTTAGATATTTAGAAAAAGGCTTTCACATTTTAAATTATAAAATAGTGAAAGATAAAAAAGCAAAGAACAAGTCGGGACGTGAAATAGGAGAATACGAGGTAACATTTGACCCTGATTTTTTTGAGACAATGCAGGAGTCGCTATCTAAAAGAGGAATAGATTTAACTGCTTTTGTAGCACTTCAAAAGCCGCTTGCACGTCGTTTATATGAATGGTTGCCAAAACAGTTTATAAGGCGTTCTGTTTATGAAATTGGAGCAGAAAAATTTTTTAGAAAAATGAGGATGTCAGAAAAGGTTTATCCTAGCACGATAAATAAGCGTTTAGCATCAATTAACTCTAACTTGAAACGGCTTAACTCTTTAGATGGAGGCTTTGAATATTCAGTTGAGCTAATAGAGAAAAGAAAAAAAGATTATTTTTTTAAGTTCATACAACATAAAAAAGCACCAATAAAGGCACCAGAGCAGCAATCCCTCTTCCCTGATATGGAAGCAGCAAAACAGCCCAAAGATAATGATGTTAGAAAAAATCCACACTATGAGAAACTGGTTAAAAGGTTTGGTGTGCCATCATTAAAAGCTGAAGAAATAATTCTAAATATCGAAAATCCAGCGGTTATAGATTACATTTTAGAACGAGTAGAGAGGAAGTTTAAGGCTGGAGAGATAAAACAAGATATTGGTCGCTATACAGCAGCCTGCTTTAACCCTGATCGAATTGGGAATATACCAAGTATTGTAACAGAAAGAAAAGAAAGCATAAAAAGAAAAAGAGAACAGGATGAAGCTCGGCAATTACAATGGGAAGAAGAAAAACAAAAAAGAATAGATAATGCCAATGCTATTGATGAATATTTGGCTAATATATCTGAACCGGAATTAAAATCTTTACAAAAAGAAGCTAGGGAAGAACTCGAAAAAGTTTATAAAAATAAAATTCCATACTCTGACTCACACTTCAGTCAAGGTGAGGCTAAGAGCAAGATCGAAGAGTTAAAAAAATCTGCACCAAATGAATTAAAAAAACTCCAAAATAAAGCAGAGAATACGGTTATCGGGGAATATGAGTCAGCAGGAAAAACTCCCCCTGTAAACATTTCTGATAACATTCATGTTCAAGTTTATTTGATGCAATTTGTAATAGAAAAATACAAATTAAAATCCAAAAAAGAAATCCAACACGAAGAAAAACTCATTGCGGGTATAGATAAAAAGGTACGATCAATAGTCTGGGAAAAGCTTGATTTATAAGCATTGAAGGCTAAATTGTGATATGCACGGGTACTTTAAAACATTACACCACACTATGTTACATAATATTATGTAACATAGTGTGGTGTAATAAGGGTAGTTTTTAAAAAAGCAAGAGAAAGCACTTGCACAAATAATTTTTATAAATTATGTTACATAGTATAATCTTATATTGTGTAACGTAACTTTAAGGGTGATAAATGATTATTTTAATTGGCGGCGAAAAAGGCGGCACAGGAAAATCAACCTTAGCCACAAATATGGCGGCATTAAGGGCAATGAATGGTCACGATGTTTTACTTATTGATGCAGACAAGCAGGGGACTTCATCTATTTGGTCTCAGGTAAGAGATGAGGGTGAAATAACTCCTAGGATAACTTGTGTTCAAAAATTTGGTAAAAATCTTGCTAAAGATACATTGGATTTGGCTAATCGCTATGAAGATATAGTAATTGATGCGGGGGGTAGGGATTCGTTGGAACTACGCTATGCAATGGGCGTTGCCCATCATATGTATATTCCTGTTCAGCCAACGCAATTTGACCTATGGGCACTTCAGAATATAGATTCACTAATCGAGCAAATAGAGCCTATCAACAGCGAATTAAAAGCCCATGTTGTTATTACTAGATCATCAACCAATCCTTCAGTTTCAGATACAGAAGAAGCCTTGGGTATTATCTCTGAGTTTGAAAGAATGACAATCTTAAATACGACAATAAAAGAGCGAGTGGCCTATCAAAGATGCGTCCGCCTCGGATGTTCTGTAATAGAAGTGAATCCGATTGATAAAAAAGCCTCAAATGAAATAACTAATCTTTATAAGGAAATATACCATGCCAACTAAAAAACCCGGTTTCACAATGCCAAAGACTCCAAAGGTCGATTTAGCAAAATTAGATGATTTTGCTAAAGAAGCTGACTATGTAGCAGCCGAAACAAAAAAGCCGAGAAAGAAAAAAGAAGTTAAAAAGAAGGAATTAAAAACAGACACAGCGTACCCTTGGGAAGCCTCGACAGCCAGAGGTGATGTTGACAAAGGGTATAATGTTCCTATTTCAGAGCCTGAATATTTGATGTTAAAATATATTGCTCAACACACACCTGATTCAATGAGAAAGTTCTGTCGTGAAGCATTGAGTAAAGCCATAAACGCAAAAATTAAGGAACTGACAAAAAAATAGTTACTTCTTTAGCAATAGGAGTAAATACGAAAGAAATAGTAAATAAGCGATGGCACATGTTAAGGCTGAAATTGTTGATGAAGTTCAAGAGAATCTTGAAATTTCTGAAGAAATCTATAGAGGTGGTTGAAAAAAGAACATATTATGAAGTAAATAATTTTGATATTGGTGGAGAAAAATATCAAGTTAAAAGAAGGGTCAAAGAGTGCATATATCCTGATGGAGTCAAGGCAGGGGATATGGGAAGAAGGTGTCCTTTCGGTGAGGCTGAGCAAAAATAAAAAGTTGATATAACATCTCAAGCCGGTCTGTATAAAAAATTTGATTATGGGCAATGTGCGGCTAATTGATGGCTTTCGTCATTCTCCTTGTTTGGCCACCAGCTAAACTGGCCCTTGTTGAGCTTTTTCTGACAAACCCAAAACCCCTGACCGTCATCTATGTTTTAGGTGCAGTACCTATCTTGTTTCGGAAAATGAAAACATATCCTGAAAAGGGGTCTTGTTCTAAAATGTTACGATATACACCTGCCAGGTCGTCAATGCCATTGCGAAAATCAGTTGGTGTAACCGCTAACAGAATTCGCACCTGTAGTGTAGTCTGGATCATCGGCATCACTCCCAAAAAGATGCGAGAAGACCAGGAATATCAAGGTTGCCGATCCCCTTCATGCAAATACGCATTCGTGACCTTTTCTGGGCATCAAGTTCAATAATGCATTCGTTAACGGTGTTTTTAGTAACTGTGGGCCAGAATACTCTTCAGCCTTTTCATTCAGGGCCCTGTGGTTTAACCGCAATGATTTATCTACAGCATGAACTGAATGGTTTTTTGTAAGTGCAGCGGCTGATTCCCACAGGAAGGCGGGTATTCGTTCGCGGTGATTTTTTCTGGTCGAACGTCAATGCTTGAATTTTTCATGACGTCTTTAATAGAGTCCTGGTTTTCCATCGATTGCACCTCCTATATTGTTTGGTCATCGATGATAGCAGAGTGAAAAAAAAGTTTTCACGCATGCCTGTCGGAAGGACGCCCTGTCTGACCTATTGCCTGAACTTTGGTTGTAGGAAGATAAAGTAAAACGAGCAACCCAGAATACCGAACACGACCAAGGGTCACCAAGAGTAATAAATAATAGCCACCATGGGCACCCCTGTGTGGCGTGTATGTCGATATTCTGGCGATATCCACACATCACCCTGCCCCGGGCGGCCAAAGTCGGTTATAGGGCCTGAGAGCGCTGGGCAAGAATGTATTGTCGAGCAGATTTGGCGACAAGTATGCTGCTGGGCTTGCCTCATTCCAACGATTTCCCCCTGCCCCCCTGTTTCTTATATCCTATCCAAATGTCCTAAGTGGATAGTTTCATGCTGAGAAATAAAAGCCTGTAAATCCCGGCGGGTCCTTTGAGAGCAGTTTGATCAATAG
>JAOZSB010000326.1 GCA_029939895.1 Desulfobacterales bacterium | reverse complement strand
CTAGTGCCCAAATCCAATTGAAATTATTCGATTTTTAACGGGACACTACTGTTTGGATATATTGATTTTGGTCACGTTGCTGACAGAGGAGACAACTATAGTGATAGATTCTCAATCAGAGATCTGCTGGAGAAAAGACAGTTACAATTAAAACTGTCTTAAAAATTGAACAACTTTTTATGGATACTTCAAAAAAAAACTACGGCCAATCAGCTACCAGCAGGTTGATCCCATATCTGCAACTGTTAACACAATATCCATTAATTTCATAAACATAAAAAACCTCTTTCATATACTTTCATTAAAACTTAGCTTCAATATATGACAACCCGGCGTGTTGTCAAGAGTATTTTTCACAGGCACCTTGCTGCCAGCAGCCGTGGAAGCAGAGATAATTTCCCAATTTAAAGAATATAATCAGCCCTGTTTTTAATAAAACCGTTGCTATTTGTCTTCAATCATTGTATATTTTTGAAGTTAACTTTTTTAAATGAGCGAGGTTGTTGTGGCATATCAACCGTGGTGGGGGGTTGAATGTGGCTTCTGGCAGGCATTGCGGACTCCAGCAAGTTTATTAAATAGTAACTTTTTATAAAACTTTACCGAAACCCAAAACCATACCCGCCCATTCCTGCCCGGCTTAACAAGCAGGGAATAATTTTATTTGCTGAAAAATCTTTTCCAAATCAATTTTTTGCATTTTTTACAAATCTTTGTAAAGTGAGGTGGATCATGAAGTTTGCCATGCATGTATTGATCTGTTTAATTGCCATGACTTCCACGGCTTTTTGTGTTCAAGAGGTAACTATTCTTGTGGATGATGGAAACTGGATACCATATTGTTATAAAGATAAAGACAAAAATATTACTGGGATCTACCCTGAAATAGTCAAGATGGCCATTTCACGGATGCCTGATTATTCTGTCAAATTCCAGGGGATGCCCTGGTCACGTGTCAAGCTTCATATCAAAGAGGGTCGTTCCTTTGCGATGCTGCCCCCTTATTTCCATGCCCATGACTGGTTGACCGATGATAAACCAAAGCGTCCTTATATCTGGCCCTATTCTTTGCCGCTGCTTACACAAACTGATATTGTGGTTTGCAATGCCGAAAAACTGGAGTCTCCCCGTCCTGACTGGCCCGAAGATTACGAGAATTTATCCTTTGCCATGCAGAGGGGAACCGGAAACGCTGGTGTGGAATTCGACAGGATGGTCAAGGAAGACAAGATCAAGCTTGTTTTTGCCAGGTCTAACCTGCATACCTTAAAACTTTTGCTAAAGGGGAGAGCAGACTGCACTGTTATTTCCAGAAAACCTTTTCAATGGCAGATCAATGAAATGAAGAAAAGCGGAGAGTATGCAGAGCTGGGCAAGGTGGTTCCCTTAAAAGAAGCAATAACGATTAGAACGAATGAAGGCTATTTAGGCTATACTGACATAAATGATGAAAAGAATTTTCCTTTTAAAAAAGATTTTACCATCAAGTTTGACATTGAAATACATAAAATGCAAAAACAGGGAGAAATTCAGAAAATCATTAAAAGGTTTACCGAATGAAAAACCCTTCACCAATGCCTGAATACCGGAGAATGCAGAGTAT
The DNA here is from genome assembly GCA_029939895.1 of Desulfobacterales bacterium. Classification (GTDB taxonomy): domain Bacteria; phylum Desulfobacterota; class Desulfobacteria; order Desulfobacterales; family JAOZSB01; genus JAOZSB01. The sequence continues at coordinate 3,570 of JAOZSB010000326.1, read as the reverse complement.
TTCCCTTCGACTCCTTTTCCTTGTTGTCCTGTGCAGCTCTTGTTTTACACTAATGGCCAGCGCATTTCAGTTATATTTTTATTATACAGATGACGTAGCTTCCATCCATGATAACATGGCACTGTTACAAAAAAGCTACCTTCCGCCTATCGCAAGCAGCCTATACTCACTCGACTATGAACAACTCGACCTGCTCCTGAAGAGTGTAATACAATTGCGGGATATGGAATATATCGAAATCCTGGAATCACGTAAGGGCAACAAGCTTATGCGGAGCGTCGGTAATTCTGATGCAAGAGAGGATATTGTCCGGGAATTTCCCCTTGAACATCTTTCTTCTGCTTTAAATGTTTCCTATCGAGTAGGTACGCTGAGGGTCACAGCAAGCTTTGAAAATATCTACAGGCGCACCCTGGAAAAAGCATTTGTCGTCATTGCTACAAATGCTGCCAAGATGTTCCTCACCTCATTTTGCATCTTGATGATTTTTCAATCTGTCATCACGCGCCACCTGGCTAAAATAGCCACATTCACCCAGCAAATGGTGCTCAAAAAACAATATACTCCCCTTGCCCTGGATAGAAAAGTAAAAACCCTGTCTAAATCCGATGAATTTGATCAGGTTGTCTGGGCCTTGAACAACCTGCTGGGTAGAGTTAGTCAGGATATTGATGGAAGGGAAAAGTCCGGGAAAGCACTGCGGGAGAGCGAGGAACGTTTCCGTTATCTCTCGAATGCTTCCACTGAAGCGATTTTTTTTACTAAAGATGGTCTTGCCCTGGAGGCTAATCAGGCTGCGGCTGACATGTTTGGCTTTGATGATCCTTCTGAACTTATCGGCATATTCGCTACCGAAGTAATTGCTCCTGAGAGCCATGAGGTTGTCAAGGAGCATATGTTGAATAACTTGACGACCCCCTATGAAGCAACAGGAAAACGCAAAGATGGCAGCCAGTTTCCGATTTCAATTCGAAGCAGGGTGATTCAGTACAGGAACAAAGAAACTGTTCGGGCAACATCAATTATTGACATCACTGCTCAAAGGCAGGCAGAGGAAGAAAAGGCAAACCTTGAAACCCAACTCCAAAAATCCCAGAAAATGGAAACAATTGGAACCCTTGCCGGAGGTATTGCCCACGAATTCAACAACCTTCTTTATATGATTTTAGGCACTGCCGAGCTGATGAAGCTTGATGCAGATAAAGAGAATCAAGGCTTATTGCAGGAAATAATCGAATCAACACAAAGGGGAGCCGACCTTGTAAAGCAGCTTATGGCATTCAGCCGCAAGTCTGAAATGAACCTGAACACAACCAGCATGAATATTGAAATACAAAGAATCAAAAAGATGCTGGATCGGGTTTTGCCTCGTATGATTGATATTAAACTTGATCTTACAAAAAATTTGTTTCACATAAAAGCTGACCAGGGACAAATAGAGCAGGTCATTTTAAATTTATGTTTTAATGCAAAGGACGCAATGCCCGATGGCGGCAGCCTGACCATCAAGACAGAAAACACCATTATTGACAAGCCCCCCGGAGCACCAATGGGTTTGAAAAATGGCAATTGCATTGTCCTGACAATTTCCGACACAGGCACTGGTATGGACGAAAAGACCAGGGAGCATATTTTTGATCCTTTCTTTACAACCAAGGATGTAGGGAAGGGCACGGGGCTTGGCCTTTCTGTTATTTATGGCATTGTCGAAGGCCATGGAGGAGATATTTCCTGTGAAAGCGAGCCTGGCGCTGGAACTACATTTAAAATCTTTTTCCCTGCAACCAGTGATGACCATGCAGATTTGTCGCCCGACAACATTGAGTACGATCTGTCGCTAAAAGGCACAGAGACCATTTTGTTTGTTGATGATGAAAAAACTATTGTGAAGGTTATGGAGGCAACATTTAATAGATTGGGCTACACAACTTACACTGCCAATAGTGGAGAGTCGGCCCTGGAAATTTATATTGAAAAACATGTCCAGATAGACCTGGTTGTCCTTGACCTTGGAATGCCGGGAATGGGCGGCAAAAAATGCCTTGAGACGCTTATTGAATTTGATAAAGACGCAAAAGTAATTGTCGCCAGTGGTTATTCAGATGAGGGATCTGTTAAGGATACTGGCGATAAAGCAAAAGCATTTATTTTAAAGCCTTTCACAAACAGCAAGGTCATACAGCTTATTCGGGATGTTTTGGACGAATAAAGAAGAATTCAGCCTCAAAAAAATATATAGAAACTGCCACTTTTACTGCCATAAATTGCATCCTTAATATTTGGCATTATCAGCCCAGCCTGCGAGCCATCAATATTTTATTTTAATGCATAATTTAGGGGTTCCCATATTAGCGTTCCGATACCTGCACTTATGTAATTGGGTTTTATATCTCGCCCTTACAGGGCTTTTTTATGTAGATGCCCTGTTCCTGGGGTTTCACCCCAGGCTATTATATTTCGCCCCTTCAGGGCTTGGTTGATTTTAAAAGAACATATTATTGATAATCGCCATAAGCTTAAAGACACTGCTTTTTTTTATGCCCCCATTCAGGGGCAATGTGTTCACGTCCAAAGTCATCCTGTCCAGGCACATGCAACATATTTTTGCAAAAATTTATTTTGTTTGCTTTATGTCGCTGGTATCGATAATCAAAAAAGTGACTATTAACAAAAGCCAATTTTTTTGCTGCATTCCGCAAAAAAAAAGACGGATTCATAATAACAAGCTAAAAGGTAAAAATAAATGGAACTATATGGCATCATGCTTTCTGTACCTTTCTTTTATATATCAAGCAGTATCTATTCGATAATTATTGGAAGAATAACAAACAAATTACAATTTCTTACCCCTCCGCTCTTTTGGATTTCTGGAGCAGTAATTGGGATTATCTTTTTTGAATTTATTGCTGTCAGCATGTTTGGTCCGGATAAGCTTCAGGAAGCAATCGGACCATCTTACTATTCAATTCACTTTGTCTTCTTTGTTTTAGCAATACCAGGGATCGTTCACTTAATGAAGCTGCAAACAAGATTTCCTTTTTTGTCCAATTGGCCTGTTATTGGAGTCTTTTGTGCAATATTTGCCCTTTGTATAATTATTCAACAATATGCCATTTCTGAAACACTATTTGGCATCAATGGTACTCGATGACCATACAAATAGGCTTAACTGTGCAATCGGGTTTTATATCTCGCCCTTACAGGGCTGGATTATCACCAAACCGTGAAATTGACTGAAATCTGAAAAAAGATTCTGAGAAAATGCAATGGATGGTGAGAATGGAAACAGAAAACCTTATTACCTTATTTGAATAAGGCAATTTTGAGAACCGCTGCAGATATAAACATCCTCAGGACAAGCCATCCAGAATCTCAATAAACTCCCAGTCAGGAGGCGATTCATTTTTAAGGAAGTACTCTGAGCGCTCCAGGTACATTGCTGCAACTAAATCCTGTGGATGATGCTCAAGAACTTTCTGAAATGAATCAATAGCCATGCTGAAATTTTTGGTATTATGAAAGGGTCTGTAAAATAAAGTGTGTAAATGGTCGGTTTTAAGAATTGATTTT
>JAOZSB010000325.1 GCA_029939895.1 Desulfobacterales bacterium | reverse complement strand
ATATATCCTATTATCACCGACAGCCTTTATACTTTTGAGCCTCACAACCTGATCAGCCACTCCCATTTGCGCCAGCTTCTGGTTCATGACATTTGGGTCCTCAATAACAACATCAACCCTGCTCTTAAGGAGCTTTTTTATATTCTTCAAAAGAGGGTCGCCGCCACTGACATATTGAAGATTCTTTTTGTTAGCCTTAAAAAATTTGTCCAGCTCTTCGCCGTATGAATAGTCTTTAATTATACCAACCTTTACTCCAAGCAAAGACTGGGGCCCATTATATTCAACATTACAGCCCTTCTTCCCAAAAAAACCATTTGTAGAAATTCCAAATTCCTCCTCTGGAAAAACAAAGTCAGGAGCATCTTCTTTATAAGCTCCAATAATGGCATTATACTTTCCTTTTCTGGTCTCTTTAACAGCGCGTGTCCAGGGAACAATTTTGTATGTGAGAGTATGGCCCGCAGCTTCAAAAACCTTTCTGGCAACCTCAATCCCGTAACCCGGGGCAGGATCGCCAGGCACACCGCAATAAGGCAGCCATTCATCTGATACAATTGTTATCTCATCTGCCTGAACCGGAGATGAGAATACAAAAAAACCAACCACAAGCAACGCCACAAGTACCTTTTTTAGCGCAGAACCTTTTTTTAATGCTTTCATTTTATTCTCCTCATAAGCTAAAAATTAACATCAAAGCCTTTTGCTTAGCTTGCCCTGGCGGTCTGGTTACAAAATAAGCAAAAAGCCTCCTCATAAACACTGGTTTTCGTGAGAACTTTTACAATGGTTTTATTGTTACGATAAATTAACATATACACAATAATAGCTTTTCCAGCAATACAAAGTTGCGTTCCAACAATTGTTTTTCTTTTCATTAACACAGACAGAAAGGCAAGCCCGTTGACCAGCCCTGCAACATCAGGCAATTAGAATCATAGTGTATTGTATGGGCAGCCGAAAAGCGGGTGTGAACATGGCAGGCCTTGTAAATGCCGGCGCAACCTACGATGAGGCGTTGTGCATTAAGAACTATTTTTTTGCAGGGCCTATAGCGATTTTCAAAAGCATTTTTAAAAAGCGATAAAAAAGCTTTATAAAGCATGGGAGAAACTTTTGTGCACAAAAGGCTTTTGCCTAAACAGCATTGGTATTTTTTTTTGTCAGACAAGTTTCTTTGCGTGAACTAATTTTCAAACCACCTAAGCGAAAATACTCATACCCCTTTCAAAAACTTTATATAACTCATCTCAAAAATCTTTTTCTTTTGAAAAAACCAGGCCCAGAAGGAGTGAAACCAGGAGTAGGGCACCCAAATAAAAAAGCCTTTAAGGGCGATATTTAATAGAGTGGGGTGCAACCCCAGGTACTATGTAACTACATGGTTTTAGCCCTGTAAGGGCGTGATATAAAACCCAATTTCACAAGTGTAAGTAAATGAGCGTTAATCCTCCTCGTTCCCAGGCTCTGCCTGGTAACGCTCCTGTTGAGGCTCTGCCTCAAAATTGTAACAGCCAATTTTTGACAATTCAAACCACAATCCCTGGACACCAATTTGAGGCGGAGCCTCTTGAACCGCATTCCCAGGCAGAGCCTGGGAACGAGAAAATAAATTTATCCCTTTTGAAGTAATCCCCTTTGGAGATATTTTTCTGGCGCACGAAAAAATTATTGTAGGCTGGGCTGATAATACCAGATATGAAGAATTTATTTTGTGCATGATAATATGGCTGTGCCAGCATATTTATTGATTCGGCAAAGCCCAGCAATATTGGCAGGATACATACCATTGGTAAGGTTCATATCAATTACTGGGCTTCTTTGTGGAACCCGCCCTGCAACATGGTTTTATGGAACTTGTTTTACCCTGGAACACGAGCAATTATATGTTCAGCCCAGCCTGCGAGTTGAAAATCATATTTTTTTGCAACGCTGATATTGGGCTTAAAGAAATTTTTTATCAGGCGCACAACCCTATGCTTTTTTGATCCTGCCTTTTACTTTTTCCCAACTTTCTGTTGCCAGAAAACTGTCTTCCATATTATCGAGCATGCTCAAAAATTTGGGCCAGGGGGCGGAAAATGTGGAAATATTTGGCTTAAAGTATATTCTTACCAGAGGGTCAAGAGGCCCTAAAACTGCCCTTGGTTCTTGCGCCTCCAGTTCCTGCATGGAAAACCCGACAATCGAATCACACCCGGTTCCAAAGGGTGCAGCTACATTGTATGGTGTCATGGTATCAAAATTCGCCAATCCGTGAAGGCCTGTTATAACGTCGGGGTTGCCGAAAAAGAAAACTACCTCTGGATTATCAGTTTCTTCAAGCGTGTCCCATCGCTTGAACACAAGGTATTTTCCTGTAGCCTGCCTTGGCGGGCGATGAACATACATGCTTTCAAATTGTTTGTAGCTTTTTTTAACACGCTCTATGTTGCAGACATAGTGTTTAACGTCTTCAGAAACCGTGGTCACAAACCCAAGAGGAACATACGAGCCAAAGCAACCCAGGTTTTCCATATTAAAGGCACGTGCGCGCCCTTTTCTCACTGGGGCAAGCTGGCTGAAGATGCACGTATACCCCTTTGCGTTTGGCTTTGGTGCATCTGGAAAATCTGCGTTGTTCAGTTCATTGCTGTAGTAACAGGCAATGGGCAGCTCTGCCCCTGGGAAAAACTTTTCCCACGCTGCTGTAAAGTCTTCTTTTATTTTGATATTCATAATTTTTTCCTTAAAATTTAATTGTAATAACGGAGCCTATTAATTAGTTTATCCAAAGGTCTGGTTATGAAATTAGCAAAAAGCTCCTTATAAACTCAGATTTTTAACAAACCGTTTAGTTTCGGTTGTTTCTGGTGCTCTGTGGCTTGGTTCTTCCGCTTCAACGGTGGTTTCGTTTTTCAGGAATGCCCATGCCTTTTTATAGAAAAACTCTCCATACTCCTCAAAATATTCAGGATTTGTGGTAACATTTGCCTTGAAAATAAACCCCTCAAACAGATCAACAAGGAATTCTGCGTATTTTTTCGAGTCCGCCCGGTTTAAATCCTGAAGAAAAGGCATGGATTCAAATTCCATGATTACAACCCTGGTAAGCTTCTTGTACTTGTTATTGAATCGTATTTTCATCTGCTCATCAAACAGGCTCAGATAATAAAAGGCATAGTATGACTTTTCGCTCAGCAACTCGCGATTTTTCCCAAGGCCGAACATGGTTTTAATTAAAGCTTCCAGCCTTTGCGGCCCCTTTTGGATGTTGCTGATTGCATCCACAAGGTACTCAATATATTGATCCATTATGTAATCAAAAAGCTCTATGACCATTGCTTCTTTTGAATCAAAATAATGCAGCACCAGGTTTGGAGAAACCCCCATTTTTTTTGCAATCTTTGCCACGGATGCCTTGTGAATTCCCTCCTGGTTCACGACTTCTCGAAAATGCTCCAGGATCTGCGGCTTGCGGATTTTATCTATTGATTTCCTACCCATAATTATCACTATACATAAAGGCCTGAATTATGTCAAGAAATAAATTGCCTGCACACGCAAACAATTTATTTCTTGAAATTTAATACCTGGATTTAAGAGAAATGAGCAAAAAAAATACCGCAAAAAAATGCCAAATAAAAAAAGCCCCTGCTTTTACTTGACCGGATCAATTGTAGCTGGTATTTTGTTTTTATATAATTTTAATAATAAAAATCTGGGGGTGTTAATGTCATATTTAACCGAACAGCAACTCAAGGCATTTGGGTTCAAGAAATTAGGCTGCAATGTGCTAATCAGCGACAAAGCCTCCATTTACAATGCAGATCAAATTGAGGTTGGCGACAACACCCGCATTGATGATTTTTGTGTTATTTCTGGAAAAGTTTCAATCGGGCGCAATGTACATATTGCAATATTTTGTAATGTGGCAGGTGGTGAAAAGGGCATAATTTTGCATGATTTTTCTGGACTGGCATATGGGTGTCATGTTTTATCCCAAAGCGATGACTACAGCGGGCAGGCACTAACCAACCCGACGGTTCCCGACCAGTATAAGAAAGAAACCAAACAGGCAGTTGTGATAGGCAGGCACTCTATAATAGGTACAAGTTCAATAATTTTTCCCGGGGTCACCCTGGCAGAGGGAACCGCTGTTGGCGCGCTCTCTGTGGTAACAAAGTCCACGGAAGAGTGGTCCATATATATGGGATACCCTGCCAAACGCATTAAGGCACGCTCCCGCGAAATGCTTAAACTGGAAAAAGAATATCTTGAAAGCGAAGGCAAATAGCCTGTAACTACCCGATTACAAAAGACTTAACAATCTCGTCAAACTCCGGGCTGTGAAGATCGTAAGACTCCTTGCGGCACACCATTCCAAGCTGAAACATTGCCCCGTCCTTTTTGACCAGTATTGAAAGAATATTTAAAACTACGCCCTTTCGAGTTATTTCCATATGTAAACGCAGGGCCTCGGTATTATTAAGAGAGAAAATTTTGCGTGAAAGCACAATGGGCCTGGCATCCCGTTTCTTCATTTCCTTGATTACTTCATCGTTGAATTTGTCCAGAGAGCTGGTGCTTGCTGTTTTCAGAACTGATAAAACCGCCCCTTTTTTTATTGCTGAAAGGGACAGGTTTCTCGACTGATCCTTTATATACTTGTAACCGGATGGAATAAGAACCTGGTAACCATCCTTTGAGCTGTATAACGTGTTTTCTGTAAGGGCCACACCATGGGTCAGAATGGTTTCCGCGATTTCATGTGAGGTTGGCAATTGCTTGTCAGAGAAGTCCTTATAGGCAATTGAAAGGTCAACAGCGCAATAGATCAGCAAAGAAATACTGATTAAAAAAACACCTTTATTTTTATAAAACCGATCTTTTTCCTGGTTGTAATAGCTCCGCAGTAAAAAAACAGCCGCTATAACCATAATTCCATTGTCAATAAAATCTATGGCAAAACTTGTCATATTCTACCTTTCAATTATACTTTAAGTGCTTTTATTACAGGAACTTTATTTCCTTTTATTTTCTATTTGATAATTAATCAAGCAAATTTACCTTGATGCATATTTTGTCCTGCTTCAAGCCAAACCCGCAAAGCAATTGTTCTTGAGTTTCATCAATAAATATGACAGATTATTACTTTCCATCAGTAGTGTCCCGTTTAACTTTTTAGAATAGCACCCAACGTGCTGTAA
>JAOZSB010000324.1 GCA_029939895.1 Desulfobacterales bacterium | reverse complement strand
GCTTGCACCCAACGGCGATAGAGCGCTTGCAACTATCCAAAAAGAGGCACCTGATTTAATTTTACTCGACATCATGATGCCTGGAACAGGAGGGTTTGATGTATGCAAGCAATTGAAAGCTGATGAGCAGACCGCTAAAATCCCGATTATTTTTATCAGCGCACTTGATGAAACAAGCGATAAAGTTAAAGCATTTTCTTTAGGCGGCGTAGACTATATATCCAAACCGTTCCAGGAAAAGGAAGTGCTGGCGCGGGTGAAAACCCATCTTTCCCTAAGTTTTTTAAAGCTTGAGCTGGAAAGAAAAAATTCAGAATTGCAAAAAGCCCTTTCTGAAATTAAAACACTCCATGGAATGCTTCCCATATGTGCGTCCTGTAAAAAAATACGCAAAGAGGATGGATCCTGGGAACAGATTGAAGTATATATACGTGATCGTTCAGAGGCAGAATTTAGCCATGGAATCTGTGATGAGTGTATGCAAAAGCTGTATCCTTCGTATTCTGATGCATGATTTCCGTTTCAAGTTTGCAGCATCCTCGATTTCCCAATAGAGTTGAAGACTGGCTCAGTATAAAAATTGTAGCATTGGGATTCATATTTTTGGCAAGCTAACTTAATTGTTGAAGGTAAAGGAAGCCCAGGGGCGTGACTTCGAATCCATCGGTCGCAGGTTCGAATCTCTCCGGACGCGCCAGTTTAATAGCAGCAATTGGAATACTATTTATACTCAGGAACGGGCAGGCCCTGAGTCTCAAAAAAATTATGAATCACCTTATCAACCTCACCAGATTCAATCATTTTTTTAAAAACTTCCTCCAACCTGTCTTTGCGCTTAATAAGTTTGGACTTTTTGGAAACTGCGATATAAACCGGGTTATGGCGCGTGTACCTAAAAGGAGCAACTTCTACTTTATCTTGTAAACCAAGTTCATGCATTAAACTGAGTCCATATACATCAGTATGGATCAACGCATCAATCCTGTTTAAAACCAGCATATGAAACCGGCCCTCAATTTCAGGGGAAGTAATTTTGTTCAGCCCAGTGTCTTCGTCAAAACGAGGGAAGTACCTGGAACCATGCTGCACCCCTATTCGAAGCTAGTACAAATTTTCATATTTTTGAAGATGCTTTCCCTCACCTTTTCTTACAAAAAAATATTTGTTCGATTTTTGTTTGTACGGAGGCTCAATAAAATGGGCAAACTTTTCCCTATCCTTATTTTTCAGCAACCCGGACATAAGATCAATGTCTCCATCTTTTAGCTGCCTGATTCGTCTGGCAAAGGGGGCCTGGTGGCTTGACAGGGTTGCATTAAATTTCTTTGCGAAAGTTTGTGTTATCGATAGATCCAACGCCTGGGCATATGCCGGGACCGAAGTCTTCCAAACTTCCTCCCCACCGAAAACTGATCCCCAACAGCCAAAACAGAAGATGAATGCAATTACTATTTTTTTATATTTCATAGTCTCACCTGAATAAAAAAAATGAATATCAGCCGTTCTCATGGAGAGCCAGGCAGTATATGGCTCCTCCTGTCAAGATTGCTGCATGTGTTTTTGATGCACCCCTTATTCCATTAAAAGCCCCAACTCAGCAGCGATCTCCTTTACTAATACTGCTGCTGTATCATATTCGTAATCATCAATCCTGTTTATAAGCTCGAGTCTTTTTGGAATTTCATATGTTTTTATTTCAGCAAGATATGTGGAAATTTCCTGGGGCTCAGACTCTAAAAGTGCTTCATACAGGTTCTTTATTACTGGTGCAAGGGCTGCAATATCAGCTTCAATCAAGGTTTCTTTTTGCCCTGAAGCTGGGAAGTCATTTTCTGTGGATTCCTGCAATGCCTGGATGCTCAAGTATTCATCAGACTTTTGCGGTTTCAGGCTCAGCGTTAGATAAAAGGTGCTTCCTTTGCCTGGCTCGCTTTCCACCCATATTTTGCCGCCCATCAATTCTACAAACTGTTTACATATGGACAGCCCGATTCCAACGCCATCGTATTGGCGCGTGCTGGAAGTATCTGCCTGGGAAAAGGGTTCAAAAATCATTTCAAAATGTTCCCGTGCAATGCCGATTCCACTGTCGGTTATGGAAAATTCAAGCACAACATTTTCAGGTGATTTTTCCAGTGCCTTTATCCCTATTGTTGCTTCTGGGGTTTTTTGGGTAAATTTTGCTGCATTCTCAAGCAGGTGATTCAATATTTCAATCAAACGCCCTTCATCACCAATAAAAGCATTTGGAACATCATCGGGTTTAAAATCAAACTCAGGCTTCAGAAGCAAATGCGAACCTTTTTGAAAAAAGCTGGTATTTATTTTACCCAGCACCTCATGCAGCATGAAAGGCTCTGATGATAATTCAAGCTCACCATCTTTGGACTTTGTAAAATCAAGTATATGCTCAACGGTTTGGAGCAGGGAGGTGCTTGAAGACTGGATAATATCCTGGATACCCTTTAGTTCAGCATCGGTTTCTGACATTGAAATCAGTTCTGATGCTGCAACAACACCGTTTAATGGTGTCCTGAGTTCATGGCTCATGTTCATCAAAAAATCACTTTTAGCCTGGTTGGCACCTTCAGCAGCGTTTTTTGCAAACACCAGTTGGTCATTGTATTCCTGAAGCCTCAACATAAAGGTATTGTAATATCCTGCCAAACGCCCTATCTCATCTTCACTGCGAATAGCCACACGACCTGAAAAATCACCATTAGCACCTGAATCAAATTGCAGCATCAACTCCTTAAGCGGGCGGATGATGGCAGAACTGCTCCACCAGGTCAGCGCAAAAATAAAAACAAGGGTTATCGCCATAGTAGCCCCGATTATGTAGGAGATGTTGCGTATTGGCGCATAACTCTCGTCCACATAGATGCTGGAAATTACGATCCAGTCCATATCATCTATACTGCTGAACACAACCTGCTTTTCCCGGTGACTGCGCTCATCTGGATTCTTCCAGGTGTATGTGATTTTGCCGAATTTTTTCTCACATATTTCCTGAACAAACTTACGGCCTTCAGAGTCAGTAGAATTATAAACATTCGTGCCTGCTGCAAGCTTGGGATGAATAACAATATTCCCCTTGGTATCAATAACATAAGGATAGCCTGATTTGCCTAAAGAAATCGAAAGGATGCTTTCCTTAAAATCATCAACCCTGACCAGTTCCCTGAATTCTTCCTGATATGATGAGGCTGGAATTATCCAGTCCCAAGGCTCAAAATAGACCATATATAAGGCTTTTTACCGGGCAACCAGCTCATTTGGATTGGCCCAGTCATATTCAAGATAGCCAACCTTTTCTTTAATCTGGGTTTTACTGAAACCATATTTGGAAAGGTCCTGACCAAGCACCCCTTTTTTGGGATGAACCTGGATAATACCATTGCTGTCAATACAATATATGTAACCTGTTTTTCCGATTTTCTGACTGAGGAGAACGTTTTCTGCCAGTTTTTTTGCTTCATTTTCCGTTAAAAGACCCTGTTTATATTGATTATAAAAATACCAGGTTGTATCCAGGTTTTTCTCGGATATGGCTCGCAGATGACTTCTTATGGATGTCGTGGTTACTGTCTTGACCATATTTAAAATCATTCGGTTGGAGTTATTCAAATGATCGTCAATATTTGCTTTTATTGCGTTAAAGATAATGGTGAGTGTGATTGTGCTGCCAAGAAGAACCATCAGAATCAAAATAAATGAATAGCCGTATACAAGTTTGGTTCGTATTGATAAATTTCTAAAAAAACTCATTACCATTTCCTTATATTGGATTTCAAATTCTATAATGATTATACAGATTATGACAGATAGTTTTTCAAATCAATGGAAAAAACATATCAAATTTTTCTTTTAACACAGGCCGGCATAAAATATGAAAAGAAGCCTACTCTGGTGTTTGCAGTTTAATTTTAACCCTGTTTTCAATGTTTAATGTTTCAAAATCACTGGCCCAGTATTTTTTAACAAGTTTTTCTATTAACCCGCTCTCCCTGGCTTTTTTCAATGCTTTATTCAGGATATCCTCATATTGAGTAACAGCATTTTTTCCAGACCTGGCTAAATAAAACTTAAAATCACGATCATAAACAAGCATTAACCTCTTCTCAATTTCCAAATCAGGATATTGCCTGGATTCCAGGAGTATTTCGTTTGCTCCCCTTGAAAAGTAGTTATATTTGCGCCCATGGGGAAGCATCTTAAAAATTGCCTTCCAGTTGCCATCCTTTTCTTCGTATTTAAGTCCATTTGCCTTCCACACCTTTACATCAAACCACCCCTTACCCATTCCACCAACAAGGTTCAGCTTCCGAAAGTCATCCAGGGTCTCAACATTATTATACCGGTGCTGCTCTCCCTTTGTAATAAACAAAATACGTTTACCGATAAATCCATCTGTAAGTCCGACTTCTATTGGAATATATTTTTTATCCCTTTCATCAGACGCAACAAGCCAAAAGAGCGAGATCAACCCTGCATCAAGGGAGCGTTTCACTCTCTGCTGGGGTGCAGTAACAGGAATTATAAATGGATTGTATCCATATTCGCTGATTGCCTCAAAAAGCAGATCATGAAAAAAAGGATGCTGGTTCGGACTGTCCTCTATAATGGGTACATGCATTCGGACAATTTGTTTACTGGATTTATATTTGTCATATATTTTCTGCAATCTCCCGTCCTGCCTCATTTTTTTGATGGTTTTATTAAATTCAGGGAGTATTCTTTTATAGGGTGAATTTTTACCAACACAAAGATTGAACGAGTTGGAATCAAGACTATTCGGGATTTCAATAATCCTGCCATTGTAGCCGAGCCTGTTTACGTTATACCCGACAACCGGAGACGCACCCACAAACAGATCTGCCCTGTCGGCAATCAGCAGGTTGATTGCAAAGTCCATTGTCGATTCCCAAAGTACATTCATGTCTGCAAGCTTTTTTTTCGCCCAGCCATTCCCCATGTACTGGCTCTGGACAAAGGGTCTTAAATCAGAGATTGTTTTTACCGCCCTTATATCCTTTATTTTAGGGGTATCCTTTTTAGCAAATATGGTAAACTGTGCCTCGACAAGCGGCTCAGTACTGATTTCCGTGTAGGTTCTTCGCTCTGGCGTGGGAACCGTTACAAAAGCATCCGCTTTACTTTGTTTAACTTCATTCTGCGCCCTTGCCCATGGAAGCCC
>JAOZSB010000323.1 GCA_029939895.1 Desulfobacterales bacterium | reverse complement strand
TACTATTTTTTCTTCAGGCACGTCCGTAATTCATCGAATTTGTGTACCTGATAAAAAATGTCTTCGCATACAATCGCAGCAAAGGAAAAATTTCCTTAAAATTTTAAATTCTCTTTTTCATTTTCATGTTTTTTTTGAAAGCATAATCTAAACATGAGTTAAACAAGCATTAGCAAGGGTTTCATGCAACTGGCAGCTTGATAACAAACTCTGCCCCCTTATTTGTTCCTTTACTTCTTGCAGTAATGCTTCCCTTGTTTGCTATCAGATAATTAGCACAGGAATGCAGGCCAAAACCGGTTCCGCGCTGTTTTGTGGAGAACCCAAATGTAAACATCTTTTCTCTTTCTTTTTCCTCAAAGCCTATTCCAGAGTCTTTAACAGAGAATCCAACATACTCCTGCGCCCCTTTTTCATGCCAGGTTGATAGAGTAAGAAGATTTTCAAGGCTGTTGTTAGTTTCCATGGACTCCACTGCATTTTTTATCAGATTTACGATAATTTGAATCAATTTTGCACGTTCCAGCCTAACATCGGGTATATCACCAAGGTCTTTAATCAGGATCACATCCTTGTTGATAATTACATCATCCTGCAGCTTCAATGCATCTTCCACCAGCACGTTAATATTGACCACCTCCTGTTCCGTGGCAATTCGCGCATAGCTCATTTGCAGCCTGATTATATCTTCTATGTGTTCGTGTTTATCCTGAATTTTTTTAATATCGTCGGCAATCCTGTCGTATTCTTCCTCAACACTGCCCGGCAGCAGTCTAATTATACTCAACAGCCGCTCTCTTTCCTCTTCAGATATTTTTTCCGTGTCAGCCATTGCTCCCATGAACTGCTCCATAATATGCAAAATATTGCGGCGAACAAAACTGTCATGGAGTTGTTTTGCCAACATGGAGGTATTGACCTTTGCCGGTGTTATTGCATTACCAATATTATGAAGTATCCCAACCGCCATCTCTGCAAGCCCTGCTTCATGCGCCTGCTGTATGAGCTGGTTTTGTGTTTCCTTGAGAGCCTGCATAGATTGATGAACAGTTTTGTTTGCTTCAAGAAGTTCTGATGTGCGTTCCTTGACTTTTTCTTCAAGAGTTGCCCTGTATTTTCCCAGCTCTGCTTCAATCTGCTTACGCACCGTGATGTCATTGACAACGCAAACGATTAAATGCTGCTTTTCCAGGAGCATCTCGCTGAACATGAGCTCTACATCTATTGTTTTACTCTGTCTTGTTAAAATTTTTGCTTCATCAGGCGCATCGTAAAAAATAAGAGGATTATTGTCCTCCATGTATTTATCAAATACTGAAATAATATGGCTAAGCTCTGGTTCACAAAAAAGTTTACTTACCGGCATTCCGATCAGAGAGTCCAGTTCATAGTCGAATAGTTTGCCGGCCGAGGGGTTGCAGCTCTCTATTTGAAGTTCATGATTTATTGTCAGGATGCCAGCCGGGACACTTTCCATGATGCCCCCGATAAACGCCTCCCGCTCCTTAATTATCCCCTCGGCCCTGTTGCGCTCTTCAAGGCTCCTGCCAAACCCTGTCAGCAACTCGTTGGTAGCATTTACCAGAAACCCGATTTCATCCTGTTCATGGGCCCTTGGGGTATTGACCATTCTTGCGGATGGATTCTCCGGCTCCACAAGCGCAACATCCTTTACCAGGCCAACAAGTGGAAGGGTGAGAGTATAATAAAAAATCATTGTCAAAACAAAGGCAAGAGCAATGTTCCGAACAATACCACTCAAAACTGTTATATATGCACGACTTATGAAGTTCTTTCCGATGATATAAATATCAACGGAAATTTCAAGCCTGCCTGCCATGATCTTGTTTGATTTATAGAAAAGCGGAAATGAGTAAAACTTTTCTCTCTCAAAAAATAACTTAATAAGCCAGCCATATTCTTCACTGTCTTTTCGTGTTTTTTGAGAAAGTATTTCATCAGAATCATCCAGAATCCGTGCCATACGAATAGGCTTATACTCAAAAAGCCCTTTAATTACTTCGTTTGCGTGTGAGTCATCAAGATGATAAACTGCCATTGCGGCAGATTCTTTGATTGTACCTGTGACCTGATCTATAGTCGAATCTACTTGTCTTCGTTCAATTGAAAAGTCATAACCGATCTGTACAAGGCTTATCAGCATCCCCAGAAGTAAAGCCACTATCACAGTATTCTTTGCCTGCTGAAACGCAAGCTGCTTGCTGGAAAAAATGTTCATATATCAATTCCATATCTTTCTGCAAGCTTTTGAAGTATT
Organism: Desulfobacterales bacterium; assembly: GCA_029939895.1. Taxonomy (GTDB): domain Bacteria; phylum Desulfobacterota; class Desulfobacteria; order Desulfobacterales; family JAOZSB01; genus JAOZSB01. The sequence goes on along the minus strand of JAOZSB010000323.1, from coordinate 2,949 downwards.
AACTGAGCATCGTCATAGTTGTAGTTATCTATCTTTACTGAAAGCTCCCGCACAAGCTCCCCCTCGCCAGCAAGTTCCCTGACAGCAGCCAGGCCAGCGCTTACAGCATACGGCTCTCCAGTACTTAAGGCATCGACAAATCTTGTTAAGACAGGAGATAGCAAATCAACATCTACTTCTTTTTTTTCTTCATTTGCAATTTCATTTTTTTGTGCACCAACATAGCCCTTGATCGCACCAGTAAGTTGCTCAAATGAGTCCTCAACCTTGTCCACCAATTTTTTACTCGGTGCTTTAAGAGTACTCACAGCTTCCCTGCTGAGGGATTCCAGCTCGTGCGCTACTTCCCACAAAGCATTGGCACCAATATTTCCACCGCTTCCCTTGAGATTGTGAACCAGATTTTCAAGATGCTCCCAGTCCTGCCGATCAAATGCACCCCGTATCTTTTCCATTGTGTCTGCGGTGTTGCCAAGAAACCCTGAAAGTATTTTCCTAAAGGTCTCACTGCCCAAACCAAGCGCATTCATGGCATCAGTAAAATTGATGCCATTGGATAATTCCCTGGATTTCAGGATCGTGTCTTTGTAATCACTTGCCAGGGCATCAATCGCTGACTCTGTTGCAGCATCAGATAATGCAGGCGCGGGCCTGTCCCCAGGAGGAATTAATTCTACCAGCGTGCTAAAGAGCTGAGCCTGTATAATTGGTTTTGCAACATAGCCATCCATGCCGGCATCCAGGCACTTTTCCTCATCATCCTTCATTGCATGGGCAGTCATGGCTACAATTGGAAGCCTTTTGATTTTGGATTTGGAGCCAGAAATATTTTTTGTATCTTCTGCCTCAAGCTTTCGAATTTCTATGGTTGCTTCATACCCGTCCATTTCCGGCATTTGAACGTCCATTAATATTGCATCAAATCGCCTTTCACCATTTGCTTTCGAACCCGGGCTTTTCCTGTTAAAACCATTTTCAGTAACAATATTGACTGCTTCTTTTCCGTTATTGGCGATTTCTGTGATAATTCCTGCTTTTTTTAATACTTCCCTTGCGATTATCTGGTTGACTGGATTATCCTCAGCCACAAGAATTTTGATGCCGGCAAGGCTGGCTTCTACAGCAGGTGATTTTTTGAGTGAGCGTTTAAACACTCTTCTCCCGCTGATGTCTTTGCCAAAAGCATTGCTCAAGATAGAATAATAAAGCGATGATGCAGTTATTGGTTTGCTGAGAAAGCCGTTGATACCTGTTGATTCGGCACTAAGTTTAATTGCTTCCCTGCCAAAGGCCGTCACCATTATGATCGGGACTGCCATATGCAATTCTTCCCGGATTCTGCGCGAAGTTTCAATTCCATCCATCCCCGGCATCCGCCAGTCCATAATAATAAAGTCAAATGGAGGTTTTTCGCTTTCTTTTACTTTAAGCCTTGCAAGCGCATTCTCCCCCGTTGATGCGTGCTCTGCTCTGCATCCAAAGGACTCCAGGACTTTTTCGGTGATGAATCTGCTGGCTTCACAATCGTCAACAATCAACGCATTTGCCCTGTTGACATCCTCTGGCATTACCAGGGCTTCATTGGATTCATCTTCCTGAACACCCAGTATCACAGTGAAGAAAAAAACCGAGCCTTTTTCTAATTCGCTTTCTGCCCATATCCTGCCGCCCATCAATTCCACAAGCTGTTTACTGATCGAAAGCCCTAGTCCTGTGCCGCCATATTTTCGTGTTGTTGAAGCATCAGCCTGGGTAAAGGGATTGAACAGGTTTTTTAGATACTCCGGCTTCATCCCAATGCCAGTATCTTTTACAAAAAACTTCAGTGTTGCCTGGCCAGCACTGATTGATTCCAGCTCAATTCCTATTGTAATATTTCCCCAGTCAGAAGTAAACTTGACTGCATTGCCCACAAGGTTGGTTATAATTTGCTGAAGCCGCAGTGGATCACCGATCAGTGCCAGTGGTATTTCTGGATCAAGATCTATAAGAAGTTCAACATTTTTTTCCCTTGTCCTGTTGACAAACATGTTAACCAATGTTTCCAGGAGACTGTCGAGTTCAAAGGGTTTTTCCTCAAGATCAAGTTTACCTGCTTCAATTTTTGAAAAATCTAAAATATCATTAATAATGCCGAGCAGTGAATAGCCCGATGAATGGATAATTTTAAGATAATGCTCCAGTTTTGGGGGTGGATTTTCACCAAGCGCAAGCTCGGTTGTTGCAATCACGCCATTCATGGGAGTTCGTATTTCATGACTCATATTTGCCAAAAATTCACTTTTGATTCGTGCCGCAGATTCCGCAGTTTGCTTTGCTGTTTTTAACTCTTCATTAGATTTTTGAAGTTCTGCAGTACGTTCTTCAACACGTCGTTCCATTTTATCGTGAGCATTTTTCAGCGCCTTTTCAAGGCACCACTTACCGGTCAAAGAAAGGGCAAGCTGCTTGATCTCGTCCGGGTCAAAGGGTTTTTTCAGGTATAGAAGTTTTTCAGGTGTGCCAATTTTTGTCACCAGCTCATTGCGCTCCCTGTCGGAATATGCCGTGACCATCACAATTTCAATATCAGAATCAATCTCACGAATTTTACTTGCAGTTTCAATTCCATCCCAGCCCGGCGGCATCCGAACATCAATAAATGCCAGGGTAAACGGGCTATTGCTCTCCCTGGCCTGTTTTATCATCTCAAATCCATCCTGCCCCTGCATGGCAGTAATCAAATCATATTGCTCCGAAATTGCGAAGGACCTTTGCGCAGCCCCGCCATATACGACGGCTTCAAGAGCCTCAGATGATGTAACAGCCTTCTTTTCAGGCGGTGCAAGGATTTGCAGATATACTTCCAGTATCTGTTTATCATCATCCATTACGATAATTTTCTTTTTCAAAACAGTTCCCCAGCTTCAAAATCTGCAGCGTGCATGAAATGCAAGTATAAGCCCTGAT
>JAOZSB010000322.1 GCA_029939895.1 Desulfobacterales bacterium | reverse complement strand
ACTCTGCATATTTATTTGCCTGCTGCTGGTCTCCAGTGCCACCGCCAAAACGAACACCGCCCTCCCCTATATAAATGGCCATGTTTTTAATATCATCGCTGTAATTTTTCAGAATATGGGATTCAGCTTTCAAAACTTTAGCTTTTGTGGTCTTAAAAGCGGTTCCTGCGGGCATGTTAAAATTAACCGTAAACTGGAACCTTTCAGAGGGTGGAAAAAAATTCGAATTTACATATTTTCCCAGTTGCAGTGTTGCAAAAAAAGCGACCAGCACAAGGGAAACAGCAAGATATTTATGGGTAAGGCTGACTCTCATGAGCTTTGTATAAAACTTCACTGGCAGAGAAACCTTTGCTGATTCCTTTTTCTCCTTTGGTTTGAGAAATTTTGAACACAAAAGCGGAATCAGAGTCATGGAAACAATAAAGGATGAAATCAGTACCATCGCCACTACATAGGTAATTCCCCGGCAGTAAATGCCAACTGCGGATTTTGCCAGGGCAATGGCAAGAAATGCGGCAATTGTGGTGCCAGTCGAGGTCAGCAGGGGAACCATCAGCTCTTTTCCAGATTTAACTGCTGCATCCTGCCTGGTCATCCCCCCCTTTATATACTTTGCGACAGACTCGGTCATTACAATTCCGTTGTCAACCAGCATTCCCAGGGCAATGATAAGCCCGGCAATGGTCATTTGGTTGATGGACTGCCCAAACATGACCATCAAAATCATAGCCATAAGAAAAGCCAGGGGAATCAGAATGCCTACAATAATACCCTCGCGCCATCCAAGCAGAACCATCATAAACAGGATCACTATTACAATCGCCTGCCACAGATTTGTAGAAAAATTGGAAATTGATCTTTCAACCCAGAATGACTGAAAATTCAAAATATGTAAATCCACACCAAGCAACAGTTCATCCTGCTTCTGGTTCACCAGCTTTGCTACACTTTTGCCCAGTTGCAGAATCTGCCCGTCATCCTGCATTTCTATTACAACACAGATCGCATCTTCCCCCATGTAGCGCATTTGCATTTTAGGCGGGTCAATATATTTTCTGGTAATAGTAAAAATATCTTTTAAAAATACAGTGCTGTTATTTCCAGGTATTGTGATTACTGTTTTTGCAATATCATCAACAGAAGTAAATTCACCAGTCGGCGCAATACTGATCTGCTGCGGCCCGATCTGGATTTCACCACCCGGTGCGATAATGTTTTGCTCCACCATAATCTGAGCCAAAAGCTGAGAGCTGATCCCAAGTTCTGCCAGCTTGGTGTTGGATGCCTCCATAAAAATTCGTTCTTCCTGATCACCAATAATATCGACCCGTGACACATACTTCAACTGGCGAATATCTTTTTTAAAATCCTTGGCAATATCGGTCAACTCTCTATTGGTGAAGCCATCTCCTGTGATGGCGATTGAAATTGACTTCTCCTTACCAAAATCCGTATTCAACCATGGCGGAGAAGATCCCCGTGGAAGTACACCCTGTAGTTCATCAAGCTTTTCACGCACCTTGTCCCATACAGGTGTTGTGTCCTCAATACTATCCTTTGTAACAAGGGTAATGTATGAAACACCAGTTTGTGAGGTTGACGATATCTCATTCAACTCCTCAATGGACTCAATTTTTTCCTCGATTTTTTCCGTAATCAGCTCTTCGATCTTTAGTGGAGATGCCCCTGGCATTTTTGTGATGATTACCGCAACCCAACTTGGAAACTTTGGATTTTCTTCCTTGGGAATCTGGCCAATCGAAGAGATTCCCAGCAGTAACATCAATGTGAAGAAAAACAGAATTACGCCTGGATTTTTTATAGAATATCTGGTCATGTATTGCCTATAATAGTCGATTAATGATTAATTTTTTACTACATGTCGCAAAGCAAATTTTGCTACAAACTAAAAAAGTTACCGGGGCAGTCTCACCTTCATACCTTCTTTAATCCTGTGCGCACCGGCAACCACAACAATATCGCCATCAGCAAGCCCCTGGAGTACTTCTATTTCATTCACCATAATTCGCCCCAAAGCAATTTCCCTGCGCTTGACAGTACTGTCGGCCTTATCAAACACCCAGACATACCTGGCCTTACTCACCTTGTCCTCAAGGATTGAGTGAATTGGAACAAAGGGAAAATTTTGTCCACCACGGGCTGACTTCAACATCACCCTAGCGGTCATGCCCGGCAGGATGATAAGATTTGGATTATCCACCTCAATAAATACCGGGTAGGTCATGGTTTGCCTGTCTGCTGAAACACCAACCTTTGTAACTTTTCCGGTAAAATGCGTTTTGGCAAAATTAAGAAAATCAACCACAACTTCCTGCCCGCTGGAAATACTGTTGATCAAGCTTTCTGGTACACTGACCTGAAGTTCAACACGGGATATGTCCACCAGCGTATATATAATAGTTCCAGCCCCAATCTGCTGGAAGTTGGAAACATGCTTCTGGGAAATAATTCCATCAAAGGGAATCTTAAGGCTGGTATCTTCCAGGCTGGCCTCGGCCTGGGACAGGTTTGAGCGTATTGAACGCAAATTGGCTCTTGATGCTCGAACTTCCTCTTCACGCCCTCCGGTAGTAGCTTTAATACGTTCTTCCTGGGCACCTTTCAAGTCAGCCTGTATCTGGTCAAACCTTGTTTTTGCATTATCGAGCTGACTCTTGGAAGCTGCATCAGCAGCATATAACTGCTGAACACGCTTGTAATCGGTTTCTATGGTCTTGGCAGATGATTTCAACGCTCTTATTTTGTTATCAATAATTCGCAGGTCTTCTGAACGCACACCCTTTTGAAGCTGTTCAAATTGGGCCTGTGCAGCCTTTAATTTGTAACGAACATCTTCAACCCTGAGCTTGTAATCCCGATCATCCACCGTGGCTGCAACCTGCTGAGCCTTAACCTTGTCACCAACATTGACTTGAAGGGTTTGCAGCACACCTGGAACCCGAAAACTTAATACAGATTCGTGAATTCCACGGGCAACCGTACTGTAGGTATTGGGGTCATTCGAGCTTGAGCCAGCCGAAACTGTAATAACCTTGACTGGCCGAATTACTTCCTTTTTAGCAGTTTCCGTATCATTACCACATCCAGGTAATCCAATGGAAAACAGGCATAAAATTCCTATAAACAATAAACACTTCTTCATCATGACAACTCCATACAGCTACATCAATTAAGTTATTGGTGACTTGTTTCTCAATTTTAAACCCAGCCTATTCAAATCCGGGTAAATTATCCTTGAAATACTGGTTCAGATACTCAAGCGTAACCAGATCCTCTGCGCTGCCCCTGGGATCATAGAATAAACCTACAGCACTAAAGGATCTAAAAACTTTTACTACGGACCGAATATACTGATACCGCAAAACAGTAGCATTGACTTCAGCCAGAATTAAACTATTTTGAATATCTAAAAGATCAATAATAGCCAGACTGCCCTGTAAATAGGCTGCTTCTGCCAGTTTCAAATTTTCCCGTGCCAGCTTGACATCCAGTACTGCAATTTTTGTATTACTTCGAGTTGCGTGGTAGTCAAAATAAGCAAGCCTGGCATTTTGTGCCAGATCTGCCTTGAGCTGTTTTTTCCGCGCTTCTATTTCCATTATTTTAGCATTTGTCAGCCCCAGTTCTTTAAACCTGGTACCACCTGTATAAAATGGGAAAGTCAGCGTGACATGAGCACTCCACCCGGTTTCATTGGATTTATCGTAAACATCCTTTTCATCAACAAGCAGCAAGGTATCACCAGAAGCAAGGGGGAGTTCTTGTCTTCCAAGCTCACGATGTTGCGAGTGGATCTGCTGAAAACAGCTCGCTCCAGCATTAAGGGTCGGCCAGAATTTGCCATAGACCCTCTGTTTATCCACCCTGGCCTGCTCCAGGCGGGTATTTATCAAGCGAAGTTCGGCAGAATTTTTATAGGCCTGTGCAATTAAAAAATCCCGAAAGACTTTCAAGCGACGCTCAGTATAGAAGTACTTATCCAGATCAGCAAACCTCAGGGCAAATTCTTCCTCGCTGAAATCGTTTTTATCCATTATAGCAAAGGATATTTCATCGGGCAGATTAAGTAAATTGACAAGAGCGGCCCTTGCCTTATTCAAGTCCTGGTTTGCCTTAATCAGCTCCACACGCCCCTGGTTATATTGCATTTCCAGACGAAGCACATCGCTTTTGCCCGTCTCTTCAAGTTCATAGCGCAACTGGGCAATGTCCATATGCTTACGCAAAATAGTAAGCTGCTTCTGCCTCACCAGAACTACATCCTCGGCCATCAACAAATTGGTGTATACAATTGCCAGCTCCAGAAGTACATCCTGCTCCGTTAATTCACGATCCTGTTGAGTTGCTTTGGTTTCAAGCTCTGCCACTTCAATTTGTTTAGAAAGTTCCCGGTTGTAAAGATTTTGAAGCAGGGTCATCTCAAACTTGCTTTGTTCCCGCGGACTGGGCTGAAGGTCAGCACGCCTGTTATCAATGCGGGTGTAGCCGACATTCGATTCCACCCTGGGAAGATAACCACCCCTGGCGATCCCAGCTTGAGCCTTGGACTGCTTATGCTCCTGAACTTTGATGGCAATGTCTAAACTCGTCTCTAATGCGAGTTTATGAACCTTTGCAAGCGTCAACTTCATTTTCGGCTCTGGGGCACCAACGATTTTTGCATCATAAAGAAACTCAAGCGGAATATCATAATCGATTTTACGTGCAGTTTCCTGGTTGTACACCAGCTCAAGCTTCCAGTTATCAACAATCGACAACTCCGAAGGCGGTGTTCCCCTGAGAATGCTCGCCATCTTCAGGGCAATTTTTCTTCCCAGGTACTTAAAATCATAATCACCAACAGCAAATAAAGCACCCTGATCTGCTCCATACTTTCCTTCGATTGTGATGCTTGGGAACTTTCTTTGAGATAGACGGTCGTATATGTCTTTTGTCTGCTCTTTGGTAAAACCATAAAGCCGCCCAATCACAACTGCATCAGTATCTAACTTTGCAATCTGCCCGGCATAATTATCTGGTGAAATACTAACCGCCTCTCCTATAATTGCCTGGCCCTCTGATAACGTAAAAATTTTTGCAGCATCATACACCTTTTCCTCAAAAACCGGGAAATTGGCGCACATAAACGAGGCGCACAGGTAAGTCATTTTCTTAAAAGTTAAAAGCCTGTCCATAAAGGTAATGGCTGAAATTTCAATTGTCGGGTCA
>JAOZSB010000001.1 GCA_029939895.1 Desulfobacterales bacterium | reverse complement strand
CGTGTCAAGATGAAAGCAAGTTTTAGTGTATCTGTTTTGCTTTGTCAAGCGAAACCTTTAACTTTTTTTTCTTACTTGCGTTAAGAAGAAAGCAAGTAAGTAGCGTGTCCGCATCGTTTTTTCAAGCAATGCTTCGACTTGTTTTTTTCTTACTTGCGTTAACAAGAATCAATGTATTTATTGTATCCGTTTTGCTTTGTCAAGCGAAACTTTTACTTTTTTAACTCTTGCTTAATGATCAATTTTTAAATGAACATAATTGCGATTTATCTGGCCGCACTTGATGTGCTCATATTGTTTAAAGCACTACAACCAAAAGCGTGTCAGCATCGTTATTTTCAAGCAATGCTTCGACTTGTTTTTCTTACTTGCGTTAACAAGAATCAATATATGTATTGTATCTGTTTTGCTTTGTCAAGCGAAACTTTTACTTTTTTTAACTCTTGTTTGTTGATCAATTTTTAAATGAACATAAATTAACTTTGTCTGGTTGCTCTTGATGTGCGCTCAAGTTGTTCTATGCACCACAACCAAAAAAAGTAAACATATATGAGCAAGGTTGGCTTGTCAAGCCTTTTTTAACCTTAAATCGTAATTTTGTGATATTTTTTCTTACCTGCTCGCAAAAGGATCTCACCGTCCTTCATATCCGCCATGGATACGCTGTAATCAAAGGTTTCCACACGTTCATTATTAATATACGCTCCGCCCTGAGTTATGAGTCTTCTGGCTGCACCACCAGTATTTGCTAATCCGACTTCCGCAAACAGCTTAAAGGCTGCTATCCCCTCCTCCAGTACAGCAGGGTCAAAAGATGTCTCTGGTACAGAATCTGCTTTTCCCGCCGCTGCCTCTCGGGGTATAGAACTCGATGGGAGTAAGGTTGACGGAATTGCGCGACTTCCAAACATGCTTTGTGCTGCTGCAAGTGCCTTTTCTGCCTCTTCACTGCCATGGGCAAGACTTGTAGCCTCAAAAGCCAGAACTGCTTTGGCACTATTGAGTTCAGCTCCTTCAAGATTTCCAAGTTCGTTTATTTCGTCTATTGGCAAAAAAGTGAACAAAGCAAGAAACCTGGCGACGTCCCGGTCATCTGAATTCACCCAGAACTGAAAATAGTCATAGGGGCTTGTCCGCTCTGAATCCAGCCATATCGCACCTTTGGCGGTTTTGCCCATTTTGGCTCCGCTGCTGGTTGTAATCAAAGGAAAGGTTATACCAAAGGACTGTTTTTGCTCCATCTTTCTTACAAGATCAATACCAGCCACAATGTTGCCCCATTGATCGCTGCCGCCCATTTGAAGCATACAGTTGTGATCACGGCTCAAAATATAAAAATCATAGGCCTGGAGAAGCATGTAATTAAACTCTATAAAGTTAAGCCCCTCTTCAGATTCTATCCTCATGCGATAGCTTTCAGCCTTTATCATTCTATTGACGCTGAAATGTCTGCCAATATCTCTTAAAAAAGGAATGTACTCCAGACCAACAAGCCAGTCAGCATTATTTACCATCAAGGCCCTGTCATCTGAAAAGTCTATAAACCTGGCTAACTGCGCCTTGATCCCCTCTGCATTTTGCCGGACAAGTTCAGGTGTGAGAAGTTGGCGCATCTCTGTCTTGCCGCTTGGGTCTCCAACCAGTCCGGTGCCGCCGCCGACCAGGGCAATGGGTCTGTGCCCTGCTCTTTGCATGTGGGCAAGGGACATTATAGGAACCAGGCTTCCAACATGAAGACTTGATGCAGTAGGGTCAAATCCGATATAGCAGGACATTCCCTTCTGTCCAAGATACTCTTCAAGTTCTTCCTCATGGGTTGTCTGATCGATGAACCCGCGCATTTTTAATGTTTCTAACACACTCATTTTTTTGCCTATCTATTTGCGGACTCCACAGCCCGTGTTTTCCGTATTACTGTTACCTTAATATATACTGCAAAGGAAATTTGTCTTACCTATTTATTAGCGTATTCCACAGCCCGTGTTTCCCGTATTACAGTTACCTTAATCTGGCCTGGGAAGGACATTGTTTCTTCAATCTTTTTCACGATGTCCCTGCTGACCAATATTGATTCCTCATCGGAAATCCGACCGCTCTCCACGATAACCCTTAGTTCACGGCCAGCCTGGATAGCGTATGAATTGGAAACACCCTTGAATGAATTGGAAATTTTTTCAAGATCCTCAAGGCGTTTAACATAATTTTCCAGCAGCTCTTTTCTGGCCCCTGGTCTTGCACCTGAAAGTCCGTCGGCAGCCTGAACCAGTTGGTCGTAAACAGTAGTTGGCGGAATATCTTCATGATGAGCAGCTATTGCCTGAACAATTTTTGCTGATTCACCATGTTTTTTAGCCAGCTTTGAACCAATAACAGCGTGAGGCCCTTCAACTTCGTGGTCAACTGCCTTGCCAATATCGTGAAGAAGGCCCATGCGCCTTGCAAGTTTTACGTTCAGCCCAAGTTCAGCAGCCATGATTCCGCATAAAAAACCAACCTCAAAGGAGTGTTGGAGGACGTTCTGGGCATATGAAGTTCGGAATTTAAGTCTGCCGATGAGTTTAATCAGTTCGCCGTGGATACCGTGAACTCCGAGATCAAAGGCTGCTTGTTCTCCAGCTTCCTTGATTGTTTGGTCCACTTCACTGGTAACCTTTTTAACCATATCCTCGATCCTGGCTGGATGTATCCGGCCGTCGGAAATAAGTCGGGTAAGAGAAATTCTTGCAACTTCACGGCGGACAGGGTTAAATCCTGACAAAATTACAGCTTCCGGAGTATCGTCTATAATCAGATCAATACCGGTGGCAGCTTCCAGCGCCCTGATATTTCTTCCTTCCCTGCCGATAATTCTTCCCTTCATTTCATCGCTTGGAAGCGGAACAACTGTAACGGTGCGCTCTGCCACAAATTCTGCTGCATAGCGCTGGATAGCGGTGGCGATTATTGATTTTGATTTTTTATCGGCTTCTTCCCTTGCCTCGTTCTCTATCCTTTTAATAATTCTGGCACCTTCGTATCTGGCCTCGTTTTCCATGGCCTTTATCAAAAGTTCCTTTGCTTCATCGGCTGTCATGTTAGAAACATCTTCAAGCTTTCGCTTTTGTTCCTCTATAATTTCTTTGTAATGCTGTTCACTTTTTTCAATATCGGTTTCTCGATTATTAATTCTTTTTTCTCTTTTGCCCAGTTCCTTTTCACGTCTCTCAAACTGGTCCAGTTTTTTATCTATATTTTCTTCTTTTTGATTAAGCCTGTTCTGCTGATTTTTAACATCTATGCGAGCTTCCTTGGTCTCTTTTTCCAATTCAGCTTTCATTTTGTTGAGAAGATCCTTGGCCTCAACCTCAGCTTTTTTAACTGTATTTTCCGCCTGGAGTCGTGAGTCATTTTTAATCGCCAGAGCATCGGATTCAGCTTTTTCAATTTTTTTGGCAGAAACCCTGCTATGCAGCCAGTATGCTAAAGCAAAACCCACACAAAAAAAGACGAAACTTGCCATTATTGCCATTTCGTTCATATAAAAAATCCCCCATATATGTAATAAGCGTCTGAGTAAAAAAGCAAATTTAGTTCAAACACAATATAATGCCCCAGCCGGATATCCAGGATTATGCGTCAGCATGGTCCTGCCGAAGGGAGCGTTTGGGTATAAATTGCTCACATTATTAAAAATTCGTATCTTCTCCACATCCAGGAAACTTTGACCAAAGAACCTGTAACTGGAAAACAAGCCTGTTTTTATTCTATTTTTTTTGAAGTGATGTAAAACCCTGGGTAAGTCTTTTTTGTATGCAAAGAAAAAATTTAAAAAGCACCCCCGCCATAGTCCGTGTTGGACTGTCCTTGAACCGTTTATAAAAAGCATGCGCTATGTTAGAACCTTTAGGCTTCCCGGTCAAGCCGGGCTTGCTCACCAGAACCAGGGAAAGCTGCGTTTTATGAGAGTGTTGGATCAAAGAGTTTGGTCCAATCACAAACACGGCAGGGGGCTCAAAGAACTAAACTTTTTTTCTTGTGCATAAGAGTGGAAAAGTTTGAAAAAAATACCATAACAGCTTACTGAATAGTCGAATCCAACATTTTTGAAAGGACAGCAGATTTTTTTGTCAAATCATCAAGTGTCGAAGAGTAATTCCTTTTCAGCTCGAAATATTCCTTTGTTATATTCAAGGCAGCCATTATCAAAACCGCTTCTCTAGAGATTTTTGGCGAAACAGTACTCATTTTTTTTTCGACCTTCTTTATTTCACTGGAAAGAAGGGCTGCTATTTCCTCAGCCGCATCCAGATCATCTTCAGGTTTAAAAACAAATGGATGACCAAATACATCTATTGTAACCGTTTTAAGTCCCAATTAATTTACTGCTCCACCTTGGTATTTTTCTACAACAGTTTTTTGTCAGCTTTTGGCAAGACCTTCAAGCTTAACTAAAAGACCATCAATTTTTGAGCGCACAAGCGACTTTTCTTCTTTATATACGGATTCGGCCTGCTCTTTTTCTTCCAGCCGACTTTCCAGTTCCTCAACCCTGGCCATGCTTTCAGCAAGGGCATCTTCAAGAACACGCTTGTCCTCTACAAACTTTTCTACTTTTTGTTCAATCTCGTCAAATTGACGAGTTAGGGCTTCACTATTCACTTTATATCACCTCATGTAGTATATATTATATAGTTTATATAATTTCCAAGTCAAGATTTATTCTTAATACGTCCAATTAAAAGGTTCTCAGCTTCGTCGAGATCTTTTTTGCTGTTTATTCCAACAACTTGGTCTGCGTCATCAGATTCAAAAACACCCATACTCTTTTTTTGAGCATGGCCAATCCCTATAATATCGGTAAGGTAATATTCGTTCTGAGCGTTGTCGGAGTCTACCTTTTCAAGTGCATCTATTAGAAAACTCTTGTAAACACAGTATATACCAGAGTTAACCGTCTTAATCCGCTTCTGCTCAAGGGATGCATCGGCTTCTTCAACAATACCAACGAGATTCCCTTTTTCATCTTTGATTATTCTGCCGTACCCGGTGGAGTCTTCAAATTCCACTGCAAGAACCGTTGCGTCCCTTTTTTCTTCAAGGTGCTTCTCATACATTTTCTTGAGGGTCTCAACCCTGAGAAGGGGAACATCGCCACAAAGAATAATTATCGTTTCAGTTCCATCCGACACCTGGGGAACTGCACACATTGCAGCGTGACCCGTGCCGTTTTGTTCTTCCTGAAGTGCGAACCTGATTCCAGATCCAGATGCGTTTTTGACCTCTTCTGCCTGGTGGCCGACAACGACTACAACATTGTCGCCTGCAACAGTTCTTGCCGTTTCAACAACGTATTCTATCATAGACTTGCCATTAAGCTCATGCAGAACTTTGGCTCTGTCCGATTTCATCCGTGTTCCGAGTCCGGCGGCAAGTATTATAACGCATAATTTTTCTGACATTTTTTGTGCTCTCTAAAAAAAAAGGACAAACCCACGGTTTGCCCTTTTCAATATCAATAATAACTCAATTCCGATTCTGAAATCAATTCTGGATTTGGACTAAATTCAGAGTCTGAGTTTGTCAATCTAACCTACTCACCTGATTCAACAGCATTTATTTTGCCCTGGGCAAGCTCAAGTGCTGCCTTGGCTGCATCAAGTTCAGGCCCTTCAACATCTTCTGAATCAATCGTCTTACGAGCCTGTTCCGCATCTGTCTTTGCAGCTTCAAGATCAATATCCTCGCTCTTTTCTGCAATTTCTGCGAGAACAGTCACTTTGTCGGGCAATGCTTCTGCAAAACCGCCGCTGACAAAAACTTTTTTCTCTGCACCACTTGAGTCCGTATAATGAAGAACACCGGTTCTCAAAGTTGTGAGAAAAGGGGTATGACCCTTTAGAACACCGAATTCACCAAGCACACCCGGTGCCATGACAATTTCAGCTTCTTCTTTCACAATACTTTTTGCTGGAGTTACAACTTCCAGTTTTATAAAATCAGTCATTTTAAAACCTCTATTTAAGGCTTATTACTCAACTGTTAAAACATCAACCAAAAATATATTTTTGGAAAAGTTAAAACATCTATTTAAAATAAACTTAAGCAGCTGCCATTTTCTTGGCTTTTTCAATCGCTTCTTCGATTCCGCCAACCATGTAGAAAGCCTGCTCTGGTATATCGTCGTGTTTGCCTTCACAGATTTCCTTGAAAGCCCTTACCGTATCTTCGATCTTCACGTATTTTCCTGGAACACCTGTAAATGTTTCAGCAACGTGGAAAGGCTGTGACAGGAATCTCTGAATTTTCCTTGCCCTTGCAACTGTAATCTTATCTTCATCAGAAAGCTCATCAATACCCAGAATAGCAATAATATCCTGAAGTTCTTTGTATTTCTGAAGGATCTGCTGCACTTCACGGGAAACATTGTAATGCTCTTCACCGATATAGCTGGCATCAAGAATCCTGGATGAAGAATCAAGCGGATCAACCGCAGGATAGATTCCAAGCTCGGAAATCTGACGGGAAAGAACAACAGTACCGTCAAGATGGGCAAAAGTAGTTGCCGGTGCAGGGTCTGTAAGGTCATCAGCAGGAACGTATACACATTGAACCGCTGTGATGGAACCCTTATCAGTTGAGGTAATCCTCTCCTGAAGTGCGCCAAGGTCTACTGCGAGTGTTGGCTGGTAACCAACAGCAGAAGGCATCCGGCCAAGAAGTGCTGAAACCTCAGAACCAGCCTGTGTAAAGCGGAAAATATTATCAATAAAGATAAGAACGTCCTGTCCTTCTTCATCACGGAAATATTCCGCACATGTCAGTGCAGAAAGGGCGACCCTTGCTCTTGCTCCCGGAGGCTCGGTCATCTGACCATAAACCAGGGCTGCTTTTGGGAGAACGCCACTGTCCTTCATCTCGTGATAAAGGTCATTTCCTTCACGTGTTCTCTCGCCAACGCCAGCAAAAACAGAGATTCCACCATGCTGCATGGCGATGTTATGAACCATTTCCATCATGATAACGGTTTTGCCAACTCCTGCGCCGCCGAACATGCCCATTTTTCCGCCACGTGGAAAGGGTACGAGAAGATCAATAACCTTTACACCTGTTTCAAGCACGTTAACCGTAACATCCTGCTCTGTAAATGCAGGGGCTGGACGGTGAATCGGGCGCATTTTTTCCTGGCTGATTTCGCCAAGTCCATCAACCGGACGGCCAACAACATTGAGAACCCTGCCGAGGCTTGCCTGACCAACTGGCATCTGGATGGGTTTTCCAGTATCCTTGACTTCCTGGCCCCTTACGAGACCATCGGTTACGTCCATTGCGATTGTACGCACAACATTGTCACCAAGGTGCTGGGCAACTTCAACAACCAGGTTATCGACTACATCGTCAATAGCCGGGTTTGTAATCAATAATGCAGACATAAGTTCTGGCAGTTTTCCCTGCTCAAACTCAACGTCGACTACAGGTCCCATTACCTGTGTTATTTTTCCTAAGTTCTCACTCATGTACTGACCTCCTATAATCCGGTGCTTTTATCCTTTTAGAGCTTCGGCCCCGCCAACAATGTCCATTAGCTCTGCGGTAATGGCCGTCTGTCGTGCTTTGTTGTATGCCAGAGTCAAATTCTCAAGCATATCGTTACATGCCTGAGTAGCGTTATCCATTGCCATCATCCGGGCAGCGTGCTCACTTGTGTTTGTTTCGAGAAGCGCCCTGTGTATCTGAACTGAAACATTCCTGGGAAGCATGTCAGCAAAAAGCCCTTCGGTTGAAGGCTCACAAATATGCTCCGGCAGGTAGTTAAAGTCGTCACCGATTGTGCTTTCTTCTTTTGTTTCAATCGGGGGAATCGGAAGAACTTGCTTCAAGGTCGGAATTTGTTTAGCCATGCTGATAAACTCAGAAAGAACAACATAAACTTCATCATATGTGTCATCAAGAAAACCCTCGACGATCTTTTTTGAAGTTTCTGAAGCCCTGGCAAAATCAACCTCGTTGCCCATGACACCGAGTATTTCTTCCTCAATATCATATCCTGTGTTGCGACAGAAGTCCCGGCCTTTTTTTCCGTAACATGTAAAAGTAATCTCTAGTCCATTATCCTTTGTATCATTAACAAAGTTTGCTGCGACGGCGGTAAGGTTTGCGTTGAAGCCACCACAAAGGCCCCTGTCCGAGGTACATAAAATTATATGAACCTTTTTGACCTCTTCCTTGGGGACCAGGAGCGGATTAGCATCATCGCCAGACTTTTCAGCCAGGCTGCCAAGTACCTCGGCGAACTTGTCAGCATAGGGACGAAAACTGTCCATATTCTGCTGTGCGCCACGGAGCCTGGAAGCTGCCACCATGTTCATAGCCTTGGTGATCTGCTTGGTCTTTTTGACCGCCTGTATTTTATTTTGAACGTCCTTTAGTGTAGCCATGAAATCAGCCCTTGTAATTATTAAGTATTTGATAAAAAAATTTAAAACAAAATCATACCTGCCCAACTCAAAGGGCAGGGTCTTTTTTTAGCAATCACTATTTGATCGTGTCTTTGAATTCCTCGCCATACTCAGATAGAATCTTCTTTGCCTGATTTTCAACATCTTCTGTAAAGGCCTGGGCCTCTTCAAGAGCATCAAAATATTCTGGATATCTGTCTTCGATGAACTGATAGAGTCCTGCCTCGTATTTGGCAAGTACGTCAATTGGTTGTTCATCAAGATAGCCCCTGGTTCCGGCATAAAGAATAGTAACCTGTTTTGGCATTGAAAGAGGCTGATACTGAGGCTGTTTGAGAATTTCAACGAGCCTTTCACCTCTTGTAAGCTGCTTTTGTGTAGACGCGTCAAGGTCGCTGCCAAAGGCTGCAAACGCTTCCAGCTCACGGAACTGGGCCATATCAAGGCGCAATGTACCTGCAACCTGTTTCATAGCCTTTACCTGGGCTGCTCCACCAACTCTGGAAACCGAAAGACCAACGTTAATCGCTGGACGAACACCTGCAAAAAACAGGTTCGGCTCAAGGTAGATCTGACCGTCTGTAATTGAAATAACGTTTGTTGGAATGTATGCAGAAACGTCACCAGCCTGTGTTTCAATAATTGGAAGGGCTGTGAGGCTTCCTGCACCAAGATCGTCGCTCAGTTTTGCGGAACGTTCCAACAGGCGTGAATGGTTGTAGAAAATGTCTCCTGGGAATGCTTCACGTCCTGGTGGGCGCCTGAGAAGCAAGGAAACCTGGCGGTAAGCAACAGCCTGTTTTGAAAGATCATCATAAATGATCAGGGAGTGCTTGCCGTTGTCCCTGCTGTGTTCACCCATTGCACAACCAGCGTATGGTGCGATAAACTGCAGGGTTGCCGGGTCACTGGCACATGCAGAAACTATGGTTGTGTATTCCATGGCACCGTGTTTTTCCAGTGTGGCTGCAACCTGGGCAACGGTCGATTTTTTCTGACCGCATGCAACATATATACAATATACGTCTTTGCCCTTCTGGTTGATGATCGCATCAACAGCAACAGCTGTTTTGCCGATCTGGCGGTCACCAATAATAAGCTCGCGCTGCCCCCTGCCCACTGGTGTCATGGCATCAACTGCCTTAAGACCGGTATACATTGGCTCGTGAACACCTTTTCTGGCGATAACACCGGGAGCTACCATTTCAACGCGGCGTGAAACCTCGTTGCTGATTGGTCCCTTGCCGTCAAGAGGCTCACCAACTGCGGAAACAACACGTCCAAGTACTGCATCGCCAACCGGAACTTCTGCAATACGTCCGGTACGCTTTACAAGGTCACCCTCTTTAATGGTAACATCGTCACCCATAATAGCAACACCGACATTGTCCTCTTCAAGATTGAGAACAAGTCCTAAAATACTGCCTGGAAACTCAACAAGTTCCAGCGCCATTGCTTTTTCTAGGCCGTAAATCCTGGCAATTCCATCACCAACGGACAAAACTATTCCAGTTTCGCTAAGCTCAACCTTTTTGTCGTAATCGGTAATCTGTTCCTTAATAATTTGACTAATTTCTTCAGCTCTTAATTCCATTAGACACTCTCACTCCTTTTTAAAGATTCTCTCATGTTGAGTAATTGTGTTTTTATGCTACCGTCCCACACGAGATCGCCAATGCGTGTTACAATCCCCCCAATAAGACTGGGGTCCTGTCCGACCTCAAGAACAATTTCCTTTCCGGTTTTCTTTGAAAGGGCTTCACGGATTTTCTCAACAGCGTCATCTGAAAGCTCGGAAGCTGAAACAAGATCAGCCCGTGCAATTCCTTTAAGCTCATCAGCCATTTTCTGATAATTCTCGCTGATGCTGTCTAAAAATCCAAAACGTCCCTTTTCAAAAAGTAAAACAAGAAAAGACACCATAACCTTAGAGAACCCAAGTTTTTCAATAACCATATCCAATACCTTCCTTCTTTCGTCCGCATTGTAAAGGGGATTGGTTATCGCTTGCTCCAGCTCTTTTTTTTCTTTGATGAGCCCGGCAATCTGCTCAAGCTCTTCTCTGTAACTCTCTGTGTTGCCGTCCTCTTTACCAATGAGGATGAGTGCTTTAGCGTATCGCCTCGCTATCGCCAAATTTTTCATTTATCCCACCACTTTCGTTAAGTATTCATCAACCAGTTTTTCCTGGTCGTCATTGGTGATCTTGTCCTTTATAAGTTCCTCTGCCTTTGTAAGGGACTTTTCAAGGATCTCCTCCTGCAAGGCGGCCTTGACTCTTTTAAATTCATTTTCTATGTTCCTGCCCGCCTGTTCCTGCAATTTGTCTGCTGCTTTTTCAGCCTCGGCCAGAATTCTTTCCCTGGCTTCGTTGCCCTGCCGTATGTACTCCTCAATTATTGTTCCAGCCTCTGCATCAAGCTTGGAAAGCTGGTCACCGTAATCAGCAAGCCTTTTTTCTGCATCTGCTTTCTGGGTCTCAAGAGTGGCAAGCTGTTCTTTTATGTTTTCGATCCTGGCTCCGAGTGCTTCGGCTACCGGCTTTTTTAAAAGATAAACAAGAACACTAACCAGCACAACAAAATTGAGAACCCTGGCCCAGTCTGTCATCTGCCAGTGTTGAGTAGTCCCTCCATCGGAGGATGCCAGAACAGTACCAGCGACAAGCATAAAAATAATTGTAAGCAATACAACAGCGGCTGTATTTGCGTTTTTACGTGTAAACAACATTAAACAGCCCTCCCGAGTATTTTCTGCCCGATTGCATCGGCAAAGGCATCAATTTCGCTCATGAGTTCCTGTCTGGCTTTTTCAGCCTCATCAGCAACCCTGGCTTTTACCTTACCAAGTTCTTCGAGTGCTTTTTCATTGATCTCGTTGATCATTTTCTTTTCTGCAGATTCTGCTTCCCCAAGAAGAGCTTCTTTTTGCTTGAGTCCTTCTGCTCTTGCGGCTTTTATACCTTCAGCAAAAGCTTCGTCCTTTTCTTTAGCATCTCTTATAGAAGTTTCTATCCCCTGCTCAAGGCCATTGATCTTATCTTGCCTCTGGGTAAGGATATTGCGGATGGGCTTAAAAAGTACGATATTAAGCACAAAGATTAAGAAAACAAAATTTACAATTTGAAATAACAGAGATATATTTACGTCTATCATTTATATTCCTCCGAACAAGATTCACAGCACAAAAAAAACAAACCACTTCCAAAACGATTGGGGGTTATACCATCCGTTTAATTATTTTGTCAAAGGTTTTTTTGTTTAAGTACTCCATTTTTTCGCCCTTGCCCATTTCATATGTGTATTTAAGTAGATTCAGGCGAAATAGTTTATTGATACAGCATACTTAAATTGTATATTCTTAAACAGTTTTCAAAGCTCCAAACACACTCTCAACGCCCGGCAGAAGACAAACTTGCAGCGCTGGTTTTACAAATATCCGCTAATAGAGTGCATCTCCCTGATCTATGAGCGAAAGTGCCTTTCCTTTTTCCAACTTCTTTTTTGACCCAAGAGTCTTTGTTTCCATCACACATTTGCCGTTAAACATGACCCCGGCATCAATGGAAATAATTGGTGAACGGATGTCGCCTACCAACTGGCTGGGGGGATAGACTTCAATCCTCTCTCCGGCCATGATAGTGCCGTTAACCTTGCCCATTATAATGGCGGTATCTACGTTGATATCTGCATTTATTACTGCGTTTTCGCCGATAATCACCCGTCCGTTTTTGCTGCGAATTTCGCCTTCAATCTCACCGTCAACCCGTATCGAACCCTGGAACTCAATTATTCCGCTTATCTTTGCTTCTGAACCGATAAAGGTTGTAATGGTTTCAGACTTTCTCGATTTTTTCATTTCCCCTCCTGTAAACGGAGTTTTTCATAATTTTTTATTTTTATAATCTCTTTATTAGTCGGTATTGTTGATGAACTCAACAAAAAAATTCTACTTCCAAAAAAAATATTGCTGCTGTTGATACTATTCAAACATGAACCTGCGCATGCTGACGTTCAATAATATCCCAGTGCCTGCCATCACCGTCAGCAGCGATGAACCACCATAGCTGATAAACGGAAGGGGTACGCCAACCACGGGCATCAATCCCATCACCATTCCAATATTGATAAAAACCTGCCAGAAAATCATAGCTGAAACCCCAACAGCCAGGATGGTACCAAAGGGGTCCCTGGATGCATAGGCCACGTTCAGCCCCCAGAATATCAGCAGCATAAACAATAAAATAAGGGACATGGAACCGACAAAACCCCATTGCTCCGCCAGAACGGAAAAAATAAAGTCTGTATGCTGCTCCGGCAGAAAGGAAAGTGCGTTCTGGGTTCCCTTTAAAAAACCTTTGCCTGAAACCATGCCTGAGCCTATGGCAATCTTTGACTGAATAATATGATAGCCTGCACCCAATGGGTTGCGGTCAGGGTTCAGGAAGGTTTTAATCCTCTCTATCTGGTATTCCTTTAATAAAAAGAACCACCCCAAAAGCACAGTCACCGACCCTGCCCCTATGAGAATGATTTTCGATTTTCTTTCGATTTTCACAAACATCGTTATTGTTCCAGAGATCAGGGCAACCAGCATAGCAGTTCCCAGATCAGGCTCCCGCACGATGAGCACGAATGGAACCGCTGTTATGAAAAAGGGAATTGCAAGCTCTTTTAATGAAAATCCTTTTTTGGTGGTATGTCTTGAATAGTATTTTGCCAGGGCTATGATAACCGCAATTTTTGCAATCTCCGACGGCTGAATGGAGATAGGCCCAAGGGCCAGCCACCTTTGGGAGCCGCTTATGACCTTCCCGAACACAAGAACCATAACAAGCAGGATCATGGAAAAGGCATAAATTATATGTGACCATTGATCCAGGTTTCTATAGCTGAACACAAAGCAGACTGTCATGACAACAAATCCGGCAGAATACCAGATCAACTGCTTGATATAGAGCATTTTATGGGCTTCGAGTGTTCCGGGGATAACAGCACTGTACAGAGTTACAATACCAATACTGCCCAGAACAAGAGTTATGCCCAGGAGTCCCCAGTCAAAATATTCTACTAATCTTCTGTCAAACATCATGGTTTTAATTCCGCAACCAGGCCTGATTTTTCGCTGGCCAGATATTCTCTAATCAGTTCTCGCGCAATTGGTGCGGCAGCACTTGATCCGTGTTCACCATGCTCCACTATCACGGAAACCGCAATCCTTGGATTGTCTGATGGGGCGTATGCCACAAACAGCGCGTGAGGTTTGTGGTGGTCGGTTTTATATTCCCGTTTTGTATCGCCCTGCTTGTGTCCTATCACCTGTGCTGTACCAGTCTTGCCGGAAATATGAACACCCTTTATTTTGGCTATTCTCGCAGTTCCCCTTGCTCCATGAACAACCTTGAAAAGCCCTTTTTTTACCAGATCAAGAGTGTCTTTTTTGAATGAATAACGCCCGCCGATTTTTGAATCATTCTCGATAACCGATCCGCCATTGGTCGGTTCAATCTTCTTGATTATAACAGGTTTGTACCATGTACCGTTATTGGCAACAGCTGAGGTCATCACGGCAAGCTGTAATGGTGTGGTAAGATTATACCCCTGACCAATGGCAATGGAAAGGGTCTCCCCGCCCCGCCAGGGTACACCAAATCTTTTTTTCTTCCAGGCAGCAGTCGGAATCAGCCCTTCTGATTCATGGGCAAGGCTGATACCAGTTTGACGGCCAAGCCCCAAAGCCTTTGCATACCATGCCAGTTTATCAACTCCAATTTTTTGACCTGTAATATAAAAAAACACATCACAGGACTGGGCAATAGCGTCCACAACGTTAACTGTGCCGTGTCCTCCCTTTTTCCAGCACCGGAAAGTTCTGTCGCCAAAGGTAAGGTGGCCAGGGCAAAAATAGGTTGTGTTTCCGTCGATTACGCCTTCGTCAAGTCCGGCTACCGCAGTTATGATTTTGTATGTTGAACCGGGTGGATACTCCCCCTGTATAGCTTTATTGTTCAGGGGCCGAAATGGATTATTGATCATGGAGTCCCACTGGCTCGAGGTCATGCCGCTGACAAAATAATTCTGGTCAAAGGATGGACTGCTCACCATGGCAAGAACGTGACCATTACTCACATCCAGAGCCACAGCAGCACCAGCCACCCCGGCAAGAAGCTCCTCGGCCCTGAGCTGCATGTTTCTGTCCAGGGTCAGATAAACATTATTGCCAGAGCTGGCATCAATCGTCTTGAGGATCTTCACCACCTGACCAGTAACATTCACCTCCACCAGTCTGTCCCCTTTCCTGCCCCGGAGATAACTTTCGTATTCCTTTTCAACTCCAACCTTGCCAATATAATCGCCTGGCTTATAGTCTTCGTATTCTGCCTTTGAAAGTTCGCGCTGGCCTATCTCGCTTAGATAACCCATAAGGTGCGCCGCACTGGTTTTATTGATATAGTTCCGTCTCGGTTTAACATTGACGATAACGCCCGGAAGATCAAAGCTGTGGGCCTCAATCCTTGCAAGGGCATCACGACCTATGTCCTGCTTCAGGAGTACCGGATTGTAGGTGTAAAGCCCCTTGTATTTTGAAAGCCTGGCCATCAGAACCTCACTGGAGATGCCGAGGTGCTTTGCCAGTTTCTTGACTGTGACCTCAAGGGGGCTTGCGTCCTTGATAATTATGCTCAAATCAAAGGATGGACGATTGTCAACAAGTCTGTGGCCGTGCCTGTCGTATATCAGTCCACGGGTCGGGGCTATGGGTTGGCGGCGGATGCAGTTATTATCTGAAAGGAGCCTGTAATTTGCCCCTTCGAGTATCTGGAGATAAAAAAGACGGGCAACGATAATTGCAAAGGCTGCCAAAAGGCTCAGGGTTACCCCTATGAGCCTCTGCTTATACCAGTCGGTGTCAACCGTTTCAAGATACTTGGTCATTTTGCCGTCTTTATAAGTTTATGTTGAATTACCATCTGCATTATTTCAATTACGTTAACCCAGGGGAAAAACCCCGTTGTGCTTAAAAAATGCCGTTGTCACGTCTTCAGGTCAGTACCATCGACTACCACCTGCCTTTGCTCCAGCCATTCGCCCCATCTTTTTACCGTGTACTGAAGGGCACCGAGATATAAGGGTGCAAGCAGCACTCCCCAGATTGTCTCGATTGCTGTCTTTTGCAGGCCAACCTGAAGTGCTATGTAACCCCCGAAAAACAATTTGACTGACACCGCAAGGTAAGCATTCTCGATAAATACAGCAGCTCCCACAGCGGTGATAAAGATAAAAAGACTTCCAGCATGGAGAAACCGGATAATCAAACGGGAGCCTCCGTACAGCCAGATATAAGTCGTAAGAAAAAGTCCAAATGGCGCACCAGAAAGATTGTCAACAACGATACCAAGAAAAATTACCGCTGGAAGCCCTTCTTTCAGGGGTCTATAAAGCCCCAGAAAGGCGATAAACGGAACCAGAAGGTCGCAGGCTCCCACTGCCGTAGAGGAAAGGGGCAACAGGGCTGTTTTTAAAATTACGAGAAATACGCCTATGCTGACTAAAAAGCTGAAGGTCATCATTTATCGAAATCGTGCCTCCGGGGATTGAGTATCACCAGGACTTCTTCAAGTTTTTTAAAATCTGGAAAAGGTGTTACACGAACTTCCTGAAAAATACCAGCCGGGTTCTTGACGATCTCCAAGACCTCACCTATCCTGAAGCCTTTTGGGAACACGCCATCCAGACCGGAAGAGACCACAACATCACCTGTGGCCACATCATGCTTGCTGAGAACATAACTAAAGGAGCAATGCCCGCTGAGTGCACCCTTGACAATACCCCTGGCCCTGGATCTTTGCACAAGAGCATCCACGGCACTGTTTTGATCCATAATCAACAAAACTTTGGAATACCGGGCTGCAGAAACTGTAACCTGACCCACAATGCCGTCTGGTACAACCACGGGCAGACCTTTTACAACACCGTCAAGCCGCCCTTTATCGATTATTATTGCTTTGAACCAGCGGGAAGGATCTTTGCCGATGACTTCGGCAGCAAGGAGATGACCAGGAAGTGTTCTTTTAAAATTTAGAAGTTCCTTGAGCCTTTCATTGGACAACTCAACTTCCCTGAGTTTGTGAAGGCGCTCGTTGGCTTCTCCCAGATCCTGTAAAAGCTCTTTGTTATTATTTGCAACGTTTACAAGGTTGAAATAATGCATCCAGATATTTTCAGCATTACGGACAGCACCGGTTATGCCTTCCTGAAAGGGGGCAATCAGGGATAGACCCACGCCACCACTGCCGATTGCGGACACACCACGCTGACCGTTTATAGTCAAAACTATACCGCTCAGGGCAATAAGAAGCACCACGCCCGCTACGGCTAAGACTCGCTGGGAGAACATTTATTTATGGAATCATAACCTGTTTTAAAATATCAATAGTATCAAGGGCCTTGCCAGATCCCAGGGCTACTGTAGACAGCGGATCTTCATACACTGTAATGGGCAGTCCACTTTCTTCCCTCAAAATCTTATCAAGATTTTTCAAAAGCGCGCCGCCGCCAGTCAAAACTATACCCCTGTCGACTATATCTGCCGCAAGTTCCGGTGGAGTCTGCTCAAGAGCAATCTTCACGGTCTCAATAATGGCATCAATCTGCTCTGAAATAGCAACCCGAATCTCCTCAGAGTCAATAGCCAGAATCTTGGGAATACCAGAGACAAGGTCCCTGCCCTTAACCTCAATTGTTTCTAATGCATTGGGATCAGGATAGGCATTGCCAATAGTCATCTTGATAATTTCAGCAGTTCGTTCGCCAATGAGCAGGTTGTACTTCCGCTTTATATACTGCATGATAGCCGCATCCATCTTATCGCCGGCTACCCTGATCGACCTTGAATAAACTATACCTGCAAGGGAAATAACAGCAACTTCCGTTGTTCCGCCGCCAATATCAACCACCATGTTACATGTTGGTTCGGTAATGGGCAGACCGGCACCGATGGCTGCTGCCATTGGCTCTTCAATCAAAAAGACTTCCCGTGCACCGGCAGACTGGGCAGATTCCCTCACAGCTCTTTTTTCCACCTGAGTAATCCCCGATGGAACTGCTATGATAATCCTTGGACGAACCAGAGTCCGCCTGTTGTGAACCTTGTGTATGAAGTGCCTCAACATGGCCTCGGTCACTTCAAAATCTGCAATTACACCGTCACGCATGGGTCTGATCGCAACAATATTACCAGGCGTTCTGCCAAGCATGTTCTTGGCTTCACTGCCCACGGCAAGCACTCTGTTTTTCATCCTGTTATCCATACGTACTGCAACAACCGAAGGTTCGCTAAGGACTATGCCCTTGCCCTTCACATAGACGAGAGTGTTTGCAGTTCCAAGATCAATTGCAAGATCGTTTGAAAAAACCCCAAGCATAGAATCTAAAAATAAGTTCATATTTCCTCAAATTTATAGGTTGTACAATTTCTGGATTAAATTTAGATAATAAATCAAACATGTTTATATATAGTAGAAATTTAAGAATAGTCAATTAAAAAAGCAACGCATAATTACGAAATTTTTATCATTATGACGCAATGCGCTGTAATACCGGGATGAACACACAATAATTTAAATTACTTTTTTTTTGAGGGCCAGGCCTTTTTTTGAAATACCCAGTTCAAAACTGACATGACAGCTAATTTCGTTCCATATTCTCAAAAAAAATTTTTTGTTTTGCCCAGAAAAATTCAAATTTTTTCATAAAAAAAAAACAACTCGAACAAAAATAATCAAACGTACCACAGCCTGTAAATGCGCCTATTTCTGGTAATTGGAAACAATGTCCAGGTATTCATCGGGGTCAATTAGTTTTTTGCCACGAGAAAGGAACTCCAAAAATACGTCCTCCGACGGAAAGGAGTAGTATTTCTTTTTGGAATGGTCCTGCTCATAGGTTTCCAGGTTTCCGCCCTGTTCAAGGGAGGGAAGAATCTTCAAAAACGCATCCACGCCAGCCGGGTATGTATGGCACATATGCCATATCACCGATTTGGAAGGGTCTACGTCAATGTAAACAATATCGACAATAGGGCCGGCATCAATTTCCTCCACAACCCTGTGAAGGGTCACGCCGATCTTGTCATCATTATTGAGCATAGCCTGGAATGGCGCATAAACACCACGGAATTCCGGCAGTTTACCAGGGTGAATGTTCAAGATTCCGAGCCGTGGAATATCTATTATATTCTGCTTAAAAATAAGATCGTATCGTACCGATAAAACCAGGTCAGGGGCAAAATCCTTGAGTTTTTGCTCCCACTCAGGCGAGTTGATATTGTCGGCTGTAACAATTGGGAGGTTGAATTTTTCAGTAATCTGGGCGTGTGTATACAGTCGTCCCGGTGTATCTTCCGGGGTTGGCAGGCGATCCATCATCGGAAAAAGCTGCTCAACAAGTAGATCACGCTCATAAAAAAGGAATTCCGATGCTGTCCTGATCTCCCTTTCTGCCTTCATAACCTTGTCGGAAAGAATTATAAAAAGCTCGTGATGTGATAATTCACGTACAATTTTGTTTAAAACAATACTGCCTTCAAGGTCAAGTTTAACACAGATTACTATACGCATCCATTTTACCTTTTCTTATTTAATTTTTTTTGCATGAAAGAGACCGTAAATATCTACAACTTTTCATATTTTGTAATGGACAAAAAATAAACACATAAATAGTCAGCCCATGGCAGTTTGTAAAGATTTTACTTTTTTTTAAAAATATGATGAACACTTGGCGATTCGTGGAAATGACAGTGATCGCATTTTACATATTCAAATCCGGCATCCTGTCCAAGCAATGGAAAATCAAGGGTATCCCAGATTGGGATAGACTCCTGAAACTGTTCCATTATTTTGCTGTCATTTTTTCTTGTCAATGTAGTTTTTCGCTCACGGATAATCTGCTGATTTAAAATCCTGTTGGGATTAAGCTTAAAAAATGAACATTGTTCTTCTATGATTGTTCCGTGCTCAGGATGGGAATGTTCATGAACCCAGGGTTCCTGCTCTTTGTTAACAAGGCTCCTGTCAAACTCACCCACGCGCCAGTCATTGATAACAAGATAACCCCCCGGAACAAGGAGTCTGCTTATCTCACCCAGTAATCGATTTTCGCCTAAATTTTCTACATTATTGTGAACAAGACCATAGGTTGAAAAGGGAATAATCACCATCTCAAAGGTACAGTCATCAGCAGGATATGGGGTATTCATGGCGTTCCAGAGAATAAAACGCAGGGTATCAGCATCTCCGTTAACCTTGGAATGCAGCTTTTTGAGCATTCCAGGCGCACCTTCCACACCAAAAATGTCAATGTCCTGTTCCAAAAGCGGTATGGTGATGCGGCCTGTGCCAGAACCAATCTCAAGGGCTCGTTTCCCCTGAACCCAACTCAAAAAAAATTCTATCTCATCATTGCCAAGTATACCATACCAGCTTTGATCGTACATTTCGCTCATGAGCTTTGAAAAAACTGCAACATCCGCACCAGTAGAATTCTCTAACTTCTTCTCATCCCAAATTGTCATGTGTTATCAGCTTTCTGTTATATCAAAATCCCATTTTCGTTTACATTGCTTCCATACGAAATAGCAAATAGATTGCGGTTATTCGATTCAGCTCCAGGCTGATAAATTCCAGCTTAGTCCTCTGGCGGTGGTTCAACGCCCGGCAGGTCCTGATAAATTTCATCTGCCGCACCAAGAATATCAACCGCAGGGAAGTAATCAATAACCTCAGCTATGGCGAGGTTGATAGCGATTTTTGAGGGATCCTCATAAACCTGCTCCAGATCCCTGGGCTTTGCACCGTTAAAAACTTTTGCCATAACTTCTGCATGGAACTTGCCCACATATACAAACTCTGCCTGTGCAATACTCAGGAGTACGCCCAGCTTAACCTCATCTGAACCGCCCTGGGAAAATGTAGGCAATTTGTTTTTGTTCAAAGGGGCAAGCAGTTTTTCCATATTATTTGGATTCACGCCACTCTGGATGGTCACATAGACCGCATCCACCTTTGTGGCTATCTCCTCGTAACACTTTACAACGCTTGCTTCGGCCTCTGCCTTGTCGGGAATATCATCCTTTGTAAAGCACCGCACAACCTTAAAACCCCTGTCTTTTGCAACCCTGTCAAGGACATCGACAGCAGCATAGCTTCGCCCTGCCTTGGTATCCTCATATGCAACCCCAAGGGTCTGAAAACCGATTATATCGTGAAAAAGCTTAATTTGTCTTTCGTGAATTGTCGGGTCAAGTCTGGCATGAACGTGATCAAAGCCGGAATCCTCTATGCTCTTGATAATTCCAGAACTGATAGGCCCTGTTGATGAGCATACAATAGTAGGGACACCGTGCTGGTTATTGGCAAGATCCTGCCCGGCCCATGTTCCCATCGCAATAATAAGATCAATATTCTTTTTCTTTAGATATTGTATACATGCTTCTTTGTTGGCAGTTCTGATCTCTGTCTCCCAGTTGGAGGACCAGTATGCCTTTTTAACAAAATCAATATTGGGTGAGTTGGCATTTTCTGAAAGCCACTCCCACATCTGACGGCTGTCGTCTTTGTCTTCATAAACCGGCAACTCCACCTGGGGCATCCAGCCGAGCTGCATAAATCCTTTGACAACTGCCTTGAGAACCATTGGATAATTCTTGTATGGTCCACCCTCATAGAATCCAATGCGGAATTTTCCGCCACCTTTTTTGGTTATTGGCGCTGAGCTGTAGACCCCTTTATCTGCAGCAATGGTGCTGGTTGCAAATATCAGGGAAACAAAAACAACGGCCATTACCATACTAATTCTCTTGAACATTTCCACCTCACGAATCGATTTCATGTTAAGTTTTATAAATTTTTTTTATATTTAAGAACAAATATTTTTCAACTATTTTTATATCTAAGAACAAATATTTTTCAACTATTATATGAACCTAATACATATACCATCGAAATGAAAAATCTTTCAAGCATTATTTTATGATTACACTAACTACTTTTAGATTTTTCGTACTCTTTTCGCAAGTACTCCTTTGTAATTCCATGATCTATAAAGTCCCATGGAAAAAGTTCATCATCGTTTCTTTTTCTCAAAGCAAAGAAATTCGGGCTGATTTCTGATTCTTTAAAGGTTTTAGGCCAGTTCCAGTTGTTTTCCATCCCTGCAATCAGCAAACTGCCCGCCCTTCTGTCGCTCCTTGAAAAAACACCCTGCAAATAAGCCATTCTTGTCACATCACTGTTAACCTTCATGTTTGGCACTGGTCTCAACTCTTTTTTTATCTTTTTAAATTTCGCTTTTAAAATCTTTTCTGAATCCATTCCAGCCCATTGAAAAGGTGTCGAAGGCTTTGGTACAAAACCATTGACGCTCACGGTTATCGAACCGATTCGCCCCTTTTTTCTGCTTGCCTCAAGAAATACTTCCCGTATACGCCTGCATAAATTTATTATTGCGTCAATATCATCATCACATTCCGTGGGAAGACCAACCATAAAATATAGTTTTAAATTCGGGATTCCTCCGGCGACAAGCATTTCAGCCGCTGTGAGTATCTGCTCTTCTGTTAAATTTTTTCTTATAACACGCCGCATTCGAGATGATCCTGCTTCTGGTGCTATCGTGGCTGTTTTTGTGTTACATTTCTTTAAAAGTCCCACAATTCCTGGATTCAAGGCATCGGCCCGCAGGGAACTAAAGGAAAAATTCACACCCTTTTCTTCCACAAGCCTGGTCATCTCATCTATAAAACTTGTGTCCTTTAATGCTTCGGTAACTGTTGTGCCGACAACACCTATCTTTTTTGTCTGTAATGCAGCATCAGAAAAGTCCTCAAGCAGCTTTGCACCGGGACGCAGACGAACCGGCCTGTAAACATATCCTGTACTGCAAAACCTGCATCCATAGGGGCAACCTCGGCCAACTTCCACCAGACACGTTGATGCAAACGCTGTGTCGGGTGTTATGATACTGCTTTTTGTTGAGGTTTCTTTTAAATCCTGCGTGTAAACTCTTTTAACCTGATCAACATCAGCCAACCCTTGTTTCTTTTGACCCGATGCTTTTTTGTCTGATTTTTGTAGATAAGAAACTCTGTTGTCATTTAATTTAAAAGAACCAAGAGTTGAATCGGAATTATATTCAGGGTTATAGAACCTGGGAACATAAATCCCTGGAACATTACCTGCCAGTTGTTCCAGAGCTTTATCACGATTCCCGGTATGGTCTGCATGTTTTGCTAAAAGCCCTGCTGAGTTTTCTGCTTCCCCTAAAAAAAAAGCATCAAAAAATAAAGCCAGGGGTTCGGGGTTCATAAAACAGGCTACCCCCCCGGCCAGTAAGAGGGGGGAGGGGGTTCTCCTATCCTCTGAGGCCAGGGGTAGACCTGTTCTTTTTATTGTTTCAACAACATTGGGATAATCGTTTTCAAATGAAATGGAAAAGGCGATTATGTCAAAATCCGTAAGAAGTCTTCCTGATTCCACACTCCTTACCGGGCCAGTACCTTTTTCCGCAAAAGCCCTTTCGCAAAGCACGTCTTCTTCATTATTAAATAAACGATAAACTGCCTGAAACCCAAGGTTCGACATTCCTACATGGTAGGTATTCGGGTAAACAAGGACAATTTTCAGGCGTGTCCTGAAATCCTTGATTACACCTCCATTTTCCCTGACAATACGATCCTCTGGCTTCGGCATATAGCCGTCCGTTCATTTTTTATTTACGCCCTTTGCCGCAATACATCGACAAATCCCTAATCAGCTTTCCTTCTTAAAAATGTCGGAACATCCAAATTGTCTCTGTCAATTATCATCCCTCTGTAAGCCGGACTTGTTTCAGACTGATTTACTGCCTGCTTTGGCCTTGAAAAAGTCGGCACGTCAAAATCAGTTACATTGTCCATATCATCAGGAGTCAAATCACGCACCACGCCTCTCAAGCCCGCATCTCTCTTGGGAGTCGGCACTATGGATTCAACCCTCTGTTCGGCTTTGCCTCCTATTCCAGTTGCTATAACTGTCACAGAAAGATGATCGCCCATTGCTTCATCAATTGAAGTACCCCAGATGATGTCAGCATCTTCACCAACTTCATCGTAAATCTTGTCAGAAGCCTGAGTCACTTCCTCAAGGGTAATATCAATAGTACCGGTGATGTTTACAAGTACGGCCCCTGCACCTGCAATTGAAATATCTTCCAGCAGCGGATGTGAAACAGCTCTGTCAGCAGCCTCAATCGCCCTGTTCTCTCCAGTTGCAGTACCAATTCCCATAATTGCCATGCCTGCATTTGACATTGTTGTACGAACATCAGCAAAGTCACAGTTGATAAGACCCGGCTTCATAATAAGATCTGTGATGCCCTTTACAGAATGATGCAGCACTTCATCTGCCTTCATAAACATGTCAATCATTCTGGCATTTTTGGGTGCAAGCCCTCTGAGCCTGTCATTGGGAATAATTATGACAGTATCCGCTACTTCCCTGAGCCTTGCAATTCCTTCCTCAGCCTTTTTCATGCGCCTTTTTCCCTCAAAGGAAAACGGCTTTGTAACAACAGCAACCGTCAATGCGTCAATCTCTTTACAGATTTCTGCCACCACAGGCGCTGCGCCGGTGCCTGTTCCGCCACCGCATCCAGCAGCAATAAAGACCATGTGACTGTCTTCAAGAGCACTCTTGATTTCTTCTCTGTTTTCCTCGGCAGCCTCTCTCCCGATGTCCGGGTCTGCTCCTGCTCCGAGCCCTTCGGTTTTTGTCTCGCCAAGCTGAATCTTGATCGGAGCCTTTGAATCCTCAAGAGCCTGGGCATCAGTGTTTGCAGCCATAAACTTGACTCCCTCAAGATTTGAGACAATCATGTTGTTCACAGCATTTCCACCACCGCCTCCAACACCGATAACTTTAATCCTCGCCGGCTTCTGGCTTTCCACATAACTAAATGACATTTCCCCCTCCTCTTTGTTTTACTTCATGAGTTAATACGTTATTAAAATACACCCCAAATTAAATTACATCTTTAAACCATTTTTTCATTCTGCTTATTATTCTGTTTAAAACACTTCCCTCTTTTATCCTGAAACTTCTGTCTGACTGATTCTTTGCCCCATAGATCACAAGGCCCACAGCCGTTGAGTACATGGGATTGTTTACTACATCAACAAGCCCAGTAATACTCATGGGCTTGCCTAATCTTGTCGGCTGATCCAGCACTGACTCTGCTATCTCTGCTGCACCATCAAGTAATGCTGTTCCACCTGTTATTACCATACCGGCAGTAATTACATTCTCCATTCCTGCCCTGTACAATTCACTTTTAATAAGTGTAAATATCTCCTCCATCCTCGGTTCAAGGATCTCACCCAGAATCTGCCGGGGAAGCTTTCGAGGTTTTCTTCCACCCATGCCGGGAACCTCAATGGTTTCATCAGCCGGGATATTTCTTCCCAGACATGTTCCATACTTCTTCTTTATCTTCTCTGCCTCTGCAAGCGGCGCACGCACACCTACGGCTATATCATTGGTAAGATTGTTTCCGCCAAGAGCCAAAACGTATGTATGCTTGATGTGATGCCCAAAAAATATTGCAAGATCCGTTGTCCCGCCGCCCATATCAAGAAGTGCCGTCCCAAGCTCTTTTTCTTCACTGCTCAACACAGACTCACCCGATGCAAGAGACTCCAGCACAATATCGCAGACATCAAGACCAGCACGGCTGCAACACTTTACTATATTATGAACAGAAGTAACTGCACCTGTAACAATATGTATCTTTGCTTCCAGCCTCACACCAGCCATGCCCACCGGGTTCTGGATTCCGCTGTCTTCATCAACAATGTATTCCTGCGGCAGAACATGAAGTACTTCTCTGTCCAAAGGTATGGCAACGGCCCTTGCAGCCTCAATCACACGCTCAACATCACTTTCTGTGATCTCCTGACCCTTTACTGCAATAACACCGTGGGAATTAAAACCGGTTATATGCCCACCGGCAATCCCTGCATAAACCGTTGTTATTTCACAACCCGCCATTAGCTCAGCTTCTTCAACTGCCTTCTTAATTGATTCGACAGTCGATTCAATATTTACAACTACCCCTTTTCTCAGGCCAATGGACGGATGTGTGCCTATCCCGATGACATTAACCTCACCGTTGTTCACTTCTCCCACAACAGCGCAGATCTTTGTCGTGCCGATGTCGAGACCGACTATAATATTTTCGTTTCCTTGCACCTTACACCTCCTTGCCTTCAGAAGCCATTTGCCCTGTGAATACCGGCCTTACTACTATTTTGTCCAGGTTGTTTAAATCTATAGAATCAACTCGTTCATATTCAGAGTTCCTTTTTACAAAAAAAAGAACATTTTTTAGACGATTTAATTTGCTGAAATAATTATCAAACCCAAGGTTAATTTCACCGATATTGCTAAAGGAGCAAATCGAAAGGCCCATCTCCCTGTCAACCTTTATTGTTCCAAGCCCCTTGCCATAAATCGCACTTCCCGGTTCAGCAGTAAACTTGAGCACATCCATTACTGCTCCATAAATTCTTGATTCCGTACTGCCGGAAACCTTTAAGTCAGAATAATTCAAACCTTTTACTATCGGTAAACTTTCTCCTTCATTATCTTTTACTTCCTTAAATATTTCACCCTTTTTATTGATCAGGAATTTTCGCTCAAGATCAATAACAGCCAAAGGCTGGTGCTCTCTTACTACAAATGAAAAACCATCCGGCAACTCTCTGATCACCTCTGCTTCTGATATCCAGGGATGACTTAACAGTCTTTTGCGCACGTGCATAAGATTAACCAGAAATATATTATCTCCTACATTGACACCCGATGTTTCAATTACTTCTTCCATTGAAAGTAGTTTCGTACCTTCTACTTCAATAGCTTTTGCACGAAAGTAATCGCACTGAGTCAAAATATCATAACTAAAAATAAAAGCCGTACTCATGGCTGCAACAACGATAATGCTGCCGCAAAATTTTACAAAGGCAAGAACTCCTCCATAATTTTTATTTCGCCTGGAAGCTGTCTTCTTCCTGTAACGATTTGTTCTTACTTTTGTGTTTCTTCTAATAGCCGACAATTTTCACCTCCGGCGAAAGGCTCACATCAAAAAGCTCATAAACTCTTTCCTGTGCTATCTTCATGAGCTCAAGAACATCTAATGCCACGGCCTTTCCAGCGTTGATGATAAAATTCGCATGTTTGTCAGATATCATGGCACCACCTGCCATTTTTCCCTTCAACCCTGCTCTGTCTATAAGCTCGCCTGCTGAAACACCCGGCTCTGGATTTTTAAAAAAACATCCTGCACTTGGCAATGCAACCGGCTGCTTTTCTTTCCTGTATCTCAATAGCTCCCATGCTTCTTTCCAGAGCTTGTCAGGGTCGCCATTTATAAGTAAAAAACCAGCCTCAATAATAATCGGGCTGCAATCTTTTTTTTCTTTTCCCCAATTGAGATTCCTGTATGAAAAATCAATCTCCGCAGCATCTAAAACCTGCTCCTGCCCCTTGTCGTCAATTATTCGGACAGAATGTAAGTAATCCTTTGTTTCTCCCAGGGACGTACCAGCATTCATGGCAACACTTCCACCGACTGTTCCGGGAATTCCAAAACCGAAATTCATACCTTCAAGCCCTTTTTTTGCAGCAAACTTGCAGGTTGCCTGCAAATTTGCCCCTGCCATGACCTTGAGCATTGTCTGATCTTCATTTTCTTCTTCAATACTAAATTTATTTATTCCTTTTACCAGGGCGATTACTACACCTTTAATACCATTATCCCTGACAAGAAGATTTGTCCCACGCCCAATAACTGTACATTCAAGTCCCCGCTCCCTGATTCCGGCAAGTAATAATTTTAGTTCTTCAATACTTCTTGGTTCAACATAAGCTTCGGCTGGCCCACCGATTTTAAAGGATGTATGCTTAGACATAGGCTCATTAAAACGCACTTTACCATGCGTTGTTTCCATGAGCCATTTGCTTATGTTTTCGCCTGATGCCATTACCAGATCCTTTCCAGCAGTTCATCTCCTATTTTATATACGTCGCCAGCTCCCAGGGTCAGTATCAGATCATCCTCTTTAAGAACGTCCTTTAAATACTCCCCTGCTTCATTGAAATCTTTCATGTAGACAACGCTCTTGTGTCCATGGGCAGCGATTCCCTTTGCAAGCACATCACCTTCTACTTCTTTTATCGCCTGCTCTCCTGCTGCATAAACTGGAAGCACTACAAGCTTGTCAGACATATAAAAAGCTTTGGTAAAATCATCATAAAGTGCCTGTGTCCTTGAATACCTGTGTGGCTGAAATACTACAATTTTTCTTCTTTCCGGCCAACTGTCTGTCAAGGCACCCAGTGTTGCTACGATCTCCGTTGGATGATGACCGTAATCATCTATGCACGTTATTTTGTTCTTCTCCCACTTTATCTCAAGCCTTCTCTGTACACCATCTATCGACTCAAGCGCAGATTTTATCACATCAAAATCTATGCCGAGTTCAAGGCCTACCCCAATGCTTGCCAGCGAGTTATATACATTGTGCTTGCCAGGAAGATTCAGAACAATATCTCCAAGTGCTTCTCCATGGTAATACACACTGTATCTTGATCTCATCTCATCAAAGCTGATGTCCTTTGCCTGGAGATCTGCCTGTGGTGTTGTTCCATAGGTGATGAATCTCTTTTTTATACTTGGCAAAATTTCCTGCACAGGCCCGTTATCAAGGCACAGGACAGCGGTTCCATAAAATGGAATCCTGTCAATAAAATTGATAAATACTTTTTTTATCTCTTCCAGATCCTTGTAAAAGTCCAGGTGCTCTGCGTCAATATTTGTCACAACTGCGATTGATGGAGAAAATTTTAAAAACGAGCCATCACTCTCATCTGCTTCTGCAACAATGTATTCACCGCTTCCAAGCACTGCATTGGTTCCCAGGCTTTTTAATTTTCCGCCGATTACTACCGTTGGATCAAGCTCACCCTTATGAAGCACCGAAGATACTATAGATGTTGTTGTTGTCTTTCCATGTGATCCTGCAACTGCGACGCTGTACTTCAATCGCATAAGCTCTGCCAGCATTTCTGCGCGTGGTATTACAGGCACTGATTTTTTAATTGCAGCACATATCTCAGGGTTATCATCCTTTACAGCAGTTGACTTAACAACAACATCGGCTCCTTCAATGGCATCGGCACTGTGGTTTTCATATATTGTTCCGCCAAGGCTTGCCAGCCTTCTTGTAATATCAGAAGATCGCATATCACTGCCAGAAACTCTGTATCCCAGGTTCAGGAGCAGTTCTGCGATTCCGCTCATTCCGATTCCGCCGATCCCTACAAAGTGTATGTGATATTTTTTTCTGTACATTTAATTACTTCTCTTTAATAATTTCATGCTTTCATTAACTATCATTTCGCCTGCATCAGGTTTTCCCATCAGCATAGACTGCTCTTCCATTTTTTTTAATGCATCTCGATTTCTGCTGAAATAATTTAAACGGCCTGCGAGCAACTCATCTGTTAAATCACGCTCCTCAATCATCTCGGCTGCGCCACGATCCTCCATGGTTTTAGCATTAAGCACCTGGTGATTATCAGCAGCATAAGGAAAAGGAATAAATATTACTCCCTTTCCAAGGGCAGTTACTTCTGCAACCGTTGTCGCCCCTGCCCTGCAAATCATCAAATCACATTTTTTGTAAAGTGGTGCCATATCCGTAAAAAACTCCTCAACACGTCCTTCCACACCATTTTTCTTATATTCTTCTCTTACAGCTTCAACTTCATTTGCGCCTGTTTGATGTATAAAATAGTAATCTTTTTTTTCTTCCAATGATGCAAGCGAGCCACAAACTGCTTTATTTATTGCCTTTGCGCCCTGGCTACCGCCAATTACCAGAACCGTTAAGCCTTTTAATTTTTTAGCTTCATCTCCGCTATATTCAAGAATTTCTTTCCTGACTGGATTTCCAGTCAATATCATTTTTCTTTCCGAAAGCCCCTTTGAAGTGTTTGCAAATGATACAAATACTTTTTTTACAAACCGGCTCAAAATCTTATTGGTAATACCCGGCAAAATGTTTTGTTCATGCAGTACTGTTTTTCTGCAAGTAAGCCATGCTGCAAGTACAACCGGGCCTGATGAATACCCGCCTACTCCTATAACAATATTTGGCCTGAAACTCAGCATTATGCTTATCGATTTTAAAATCCCTATTGGAAGTTTAAAAAATGCTTTTATCTTCTGGCCCAATCCTTTTCCTTTCAGTCCGGCAGCCGGGATAGTCCTGAGCTCAAATCCTGCTGCTGCAAGTGCTTTTTTTTCCATAGGGTTGCCAGTGCTTACAAACAGGGCTTGAGTTTCTGGCTCCTTTGCCAAAAACTCCTGGGCAATTGCAATGCCCGGAAAAAGATGTCCGCCTGTTCCTCCACCAGCTACTATCACTCGCAGTCTCCCTTGGCTACCCTTTGCTTTCAAACCCTGCCCCCGCCTCGATATTGAGGAGTATACCTATTGCGGCCATGTTAATTAAAAGTGATGTTCCGCCATAGCTCAACAAAGGAAGTGTCAGCCCCTTTGTCGGCAGCATCCCTGTTGCAACCATTATGTTGACGCAGACACCAAGGGCTATCATAACCGTTATCCCCGTTGCCAGATATGCGCCAAATGGGTCTTTAACTTTTTTTGCGATAATAATTCCCCTCCAGATCACAACGCTAAATAGTGCAAGTATAATAATTACTCCCACAAGCCCAAGCTCTTCTCCGATTACTGAAATTATAAAATCAGTGTGCGGCTCTGGAAGATAAAAAAGTTTCTGATACCCTCTGCCAATGCCTGTTCCCCATATCCCGCCTGTTCCAAATGCCATAAGAGAATGAACAATCTGGTACCCTTCGTTTGTATGATATTTCCAGGGATCCAGAAAACTGATTATTCTTTTCAGCCTGTACTCGGCAGTAATTCCAACAAAATATATTGCAGGCAGAACCGGCAAAAGCGCCACTGCAAGATGCTTTATCCTTACGCCTCCTATAAACATCATAATCCACGCTATCGCAAACAGGATTACTGCTGAACCAAAATCCGGCTGAAGCATTACTAAAAAACAAAGTACTCCAAGCACCATTAAATGTGGAACAAAACCTATATAAAAATCCTTTAGCTTTTCGCCTTTTCTGCTCATGGAATCCGACAGATAAACAATCAAGGCAAATTTTGCAAACTCCGCAGGTTGAAATGAAAACCCAGCAACCCGTATCCATCTTTGCGCTCCGCCTGCTGTTATTCCAAGTCCTGAAAATTTCAATACCAGAAGAAGTCCTATTGTTCCAAACAAGAGCGGGTAAGCCATTATTTTGAACAATTTATAAGGTATCTGCCTCATGGTAATAAGTGCGACAAGCCCTATGATTGCATACAGTGCCTGCTTCTTCACAAAATATATATCAGTGCCATAACGCTTCAGAGCAATAGCAGAGCTTGCACTGTAGACCATCACGATACCTATCCCCACCAGCAACAACGCCGGGAATAACAGGTTTAGATCGTAATGCCATCTACTGGTTTCTGCTTTCATTTACTGCCTGCCCCTCAAATTTGACACAGCATTTTTAAAATCATTACCTCGTTCATGATAACTGCTGTACATATCAAAACTTGCACATGCAGGAGAAAGAAGGACTGAACCGCTAGTTTTTAAAATTTCAAAACCTTTGTCCACTGCATCCTTCATTGTATCTGCAAAGTTTATTTCAACTGTGCCATCAAGCACTCTGGCTATCTTTTCCTTTGCTTCTCCAATCGCAATTACCCTTATACATTTTTTTTGAATCTCTTCTGCCAGCTCTTCAAAGCTTCCACCCTTGTCCCTGCCTCCAAGCACAAGTACTACTCCATCATCAAAAGCTTCCAAAGCACGTTTTACTGCATCAACATTGGTTGCCTTTGAATCATCATAAAACTTGACTCCGTTAATTTCATCTACAAACTCAATCCTGTCGGAAAGCCCGGGAAATTCAGCCAGGGTTTTTTTAATCCCCTCAAATTTTCCACCCATGCACAAAGTCGCCAGCGCTGCTGCTGCTGCGTTTTCATAGTTGTGACCACCGATTATTTTTATGTCCTTAAAATCGATTGTCCCTACACTGAATCCACTGAACAAAAAGTCGATTGCAGATTTGTTTGCCGGTGCTTTGCAGTGAATATTTTTTATAGAACATTCCTGAGTTTCCTCAGATCCTCCAAAGCAACACAGCTTACCCT
Organism: Desulfobacterales bacterium; assembly: GCA_029939895.1. Classification (GTDB taxonomy): domain Bacteria; phylum Desulfobacterota; class Desulfobacteria; order Desulfobacterales; family JAOZSB01; genus JAOZSB01. Next base: position 17,510 of record JAOZSB010000001.1, on the reverse strand, counting down.
TCAAGCCTGCACATATTTTTTTAACAAATTCATCCGTGCAGTTTAATATTGCAAAATTCTCTTCGCCCTGATTTTCAAACACTCTTGCTTTTGATTGTGCATACTGCTCAAAGTTTGTGTATCTGTCCATATGGTCTTCGGTAACGTTGAGAAGTACTCCCACATGGGGTTTAAAATTCTTTATGGTGTCAAGCTGGAAGCTACTTACTTCAACAACTACAGCGTCTGCTTTTTCTTCTCTGTCAACATAACCGATCAGAGGGTCGCCGATATTTCCCCCAACAAACACTTTCTGGTTACATGCTTCAAGCATCTTGCCAATTAAAGTAGTTACTGTTGTTTTTCCGTTTGTTCCTGTTACTGCAACAATCGGTTCTTTAATGAACATCGATGCAAGTTCAATCTCTCCAATTACTTCCACGCCCTTTTCTTCAGCCCTTTTAACTGGCTCAATTGTGTGCGGCACACCAGGACTCATCACAATAAGATCTGCATCCTCAAAGGTTTTAATCTCATGTTTGCCAAGTTCAAGAACAGCCCCGACTGCCCTGACTTTTTCGGCATATTCTCCTACTTTTTCTTCTGATGCAGAATCGGAAACCGTAACAATTGCACCTTTTTTAACAAGAAAACCCGCAAGAGCAAGTCCTGTCTTTTTAAGGCCAACTACGGTTACTTTTTTATCCTTGAGCTGCATCTTTTTTACTACCCTTAAAAATCCTTAATTGCATTAGTACTTATTTGGTGAATGCTTAACAAAAGACCCCCTCGTCTTTTAGTAAACATTATCTCAGCTTCAACGTACTCACAGAAATCAATGCCAGTATTATTGCAATAATCCAAAACCGGACAATTACCTTTGGCTCTGCCCATCCCTTTAATTCAAAGTGATGGTGAATCGGAGCCATTTTAAAAATTCTTCTTCCATTGGTCATCTTAAAAAAACTGACCTGAAATATTACTGACAATGCTTCCATTACAAATAACCCGCCCACGAGGACGAGCAGTATTTCCTGTTTAGTTACAACGGCGACTGTTCCAAGAGCAGCGCCAAGTGAGAGTGAGCCGACATCTCCCATAAACATTTGTGCTGGGTATGCGTTGTACCACAAAAAACCAATCCCAGCCCCGGCAAGCGCACCGCAGAAAACCGCTGCTTCACCGCATCCGGCTATATAATTTATCTGCAGATATTTTGCCAGATTTGCATGTCCAGCAATATACGCAAAAAACATATATGTTCCAGCAGCAATAATCACCGGCCCTATTGCAAGCCCGTCAAGCCCGTCTGTCAGGTTAACTGCATTTGATGTTCCGACTATTACCAGTGCTGCAAATATAACATATCCCCATCCAAGATCAGGGGTAACATTCTTAAAAAACGGGATCGTCACCGTGGTATCAAACCCTGGTATCATGCAGACTATAATTCCTGTCAATACTGCAATTCCGATTTGCAGAAGTATTTTACCCCTTGCCGTCAGGCCCTTACTCTGCTTTTTTACCTGCATCATATAATCATCTATAAAACCTATAATCCCAAAGCCGACTGTTGCAAGAAGTAAAACCCACACATACATATTTGACAGGTTTGCCCAGAGCAGCGTTGATACAGTAATTGAAAAAAGTATCAAGGTTCCGCCCATTGTCGGTGTTCCGGCTTTTTTCAGATGCTCCTGTGGGCCATCCGCCCTGATATACTGCCCCACCTGCATTCGCTGTAATTTTCTGATTACCCACGGCCCAAGTATAAAGCATATTACCAGCGCTGTAAGTCCTGCATATATGGTTCTAAAAGTAATATAGCGGAACACGTTGAAAAACGAGTATTGCGTATGCAGGGGATATAAAAGATGATACAGCATATTTATTCCTCTATAAGTCCTTTCACTATCTTTTCCATTCCCATTCCCCGTGAACCTTTGACCAGAACCCAATCTCCAGGAACTGCCCATGCTTTCAAATCTGAAACTACTTCTTCCCTGTCTTTTACCAGGGCATTTTTTTTGTCCATGCCGTTTTCAACGGCTCCCCTTATAACAGCACCTGCATTTTCACCAACTGCATAAAGCCTTTTAACACTTGAAAGTGCTGCAACTTTTCCAACCTGTTCGTGCATGGGGACTGCAAAGCTGCCCAGTTCAAACATATCACCAAGAACAACAACTTCCCGCCCCCCGTTCTTTATATCGCAAAGCGTCCTGATTGCTGCCTCCACAGAGCCGGGGTTGGCATTGTAGGTGTCGTCAATCAGGTGAATTCCCATTGTATTTTTTACTTCTTTCATCCGCCCGTTTACTGAATCAAATTCTTCAAGCCCTGTTTTTATTTCATCAATCGTCATTCCCACAAGATAACCAGCAGATGCCGCAGCCAATGCATTTGAAACCATAAAATCGCCAAATATATTAAGATCAACTGTAGCACTGCTTCCATTCAAATTCAGTGTAAACGACACACCCTTTGAACCTTTCGTAATGTTCGTACCCTTTATTGCAGCATTTTCACCTGTCCCATAAAGAAGTACTTCATTTGTTGCTTTTTTCTCAAGCTCCAGCACTTTGGGATCGTCAGCATTAAGTACTGCAATTCCATTTTTTCCCAAGGTTTCGAGAAGCTCAGCCTTGGCCCGCTGCACCCCTTCTATTGAACCGACACCCTCCAGGTGGGCAGGGCCGATGTTTGTGATGATACCAATATCCGGGCTGCAAATTTTTCCCAAACGCCTTATTTCGCCTGGTGCATTCATTCCAAGCTCAACTACTGCAAGTTCGTGTTCTTCCTTCAATTCAAAAAGTGTTAAGGGCAGTCCTATTTCATTATTAAAATTGCCCTTTGTGGAGTGGAGGTTATACTTCTTCCTCAAGACTCCGGCAGCCATATCCTTTGTTGTTGTCTTTCCGTTAGAACCTGTTATTGCTACAACTCTCGGATTAATTTTTTGTCTGCGATACTTCCCAAGGCTCCCAAGTGCTGCAAGTGTATCAGGTACGGAAATAACATTTACTTTTCTTTTTATCAGCTCTCCTGTTTCCAGGCTGCTGATGCTCGACTGCGCTGCCACAATTGCCCGGCAACCTTTTTCAACTACATCTTTAATAAATTTATGAGCGTCGTGATTTTCACCTTTTATTGCTACAAAGATGTCTCCTTTGCCTGTTTTTCTTGAATCTATGACAACATTGTTAAAAACATTTTCGCCATCATCAAATTTTTCCCCAAGCAGTTTCCCCTGGACAGCCTCTGTCACATCATCTATTGGCCATGTTTCTTTTGGGGAATTATTATTCATTTTATTTAACTACCATCCATTTCAAAGGCTACTGTCATGCTGCCTTTTTGGGGTTGTACATTCAGGTAATTCAAAGTTTCACGGGCTATTTTCTTAAATGCCGGGGCTGCAACCGCTCCGCCATATATACTTTCCTGCGGTTCATCTACAATCACAAGTATTGCAATCTCAGGATCTTCAGCTGGCACAAATCCCACAAAGGATGCAATATATTTTCCATTTGCGTATCCGCCCGGCCCATCCACTTTCTGGGCTGTTCCTGTTTTTCCACAAACCCGATAACCGTCGAGCGCTGCATTTGTTCCGGTTCCGCCTTCTGCTGTTACGGTTTCAAGAATCCTTGAAACTGTTGATGCTGTTTTTTCTGAAATCACACGCCTGACAACGGTCGGTTTAAAGCTTTTAATTATTGTACCGCTTTCGCCTGATACTTCCTGAACAACATAAGGTTTCATGAGAAGTCCGCCGTTGGCGATGGCAGAGACTGCGCTCAAAAGCTGTACCGCAGAAACCGAAACTCCCTGGCCAAAAGAGATTGCACCAGAGTCTATTCTTGACCACCTTCTGTAATTCATCAGGGAGCCAGGGGTTTCCCCGGGGCAGTCAAGCCCTGTTTTTGCACCAAAGCCAAAATCCTTCAATGTCATGTGAAGAACTTCGCCTCCGATATTTTCTGTTATCTTTGCCACGCCAATGTTGCTTGAATATTTTATTATCTGTTTAATCGAAAGCCATCCGTAAGAATGGGTGTCTCGAATTTTGTTACTTCCCATTTTGTAAAGACCATTTTCGCAAAAAAAGATTGTATCCTGGTTTAGTCCGCCATGCTCAAGCGCTGCTGCAATTGAAAACATTTTCATTGTAGAGCCTGGCTCAAAAGCATCTGTGATGGCCCGGTTGCGCCATGCAAATCTTTTAAACTTGCCAAAATCGTTTGGATTAAAAAACGGGTAATGAGCAAGTGCAAGCAATGCTCCTGTTTTCGGATTCATTACCACTGCTATTCCAGATTTTGCGTCATTTTCTTCTACTGCTTCCATCAATGCTTTTTCGGCTGAATACTGCACAACCCTGTCGATGGTAAGCATTACATTGTTTCCACCGACTTCTTCTTTTACTTCTTCTGGTGTATCGAATATCCTGCCCATCGCGTCGGTTATTACGGTGAACCTGTCTGTGCCGCCCTTTAAAAAATCATTATAGTGATACTCTATTCCTTCCAGCCCTCTTCCGTCGATTCCGGCAAAACCAATAACCTGCGCTGCCAGTGTTCTGCTTGGATAAAATCTTTTCTTTTCCGGCACAAAATCGACACTCTCAAAACCAAGCTCCCTGACCTTTTTTTCTTCCTGGGGAGTGACATGTCGTTTAATCCACACAAAATGTCTTTTCGATCTTACTCTTCTGAGAAGCACCTTTGCGTTCAGGTTAAGTGCTTTTGCAAGGCTGTATGCCACGCCTGCATGATCCTTTATTTTTGCCGGATATACTGCAACTGAGGTAACAGTTATGCTGACTGCAAGCTCCCTGCGGCTGCTATCAAATAATGTGCCCCTGGTTCCAACCGATGATATTGACTTGCTGTACTGCCTGGATGCTTTTTCCTTGAGCCAGTCCTTCTGAAAAACCTGGAGGTAGAATGCTCTTGAGCCAATGCCGATGAGACAAAGCGTGAACACAACGCCAATAAAAACTATCCTGAAGCTTCTGTTGTCTTTTGTGTCATTCGATTTTTGCTGCCCTGCACGTTTTTTCATGGCATTATTACCGTCTGTCCTGTTCCCGGAAAAACAAGCCCCAACTTTTCTCTTGCAATCCGGCTGATCCTTTCAGGTGACTTGAGCCTTTCATGTTCTACGTTTAAATTTCTGTTTATGCCTCTTAATCTGGCATATTTTTTTGCTTCCTCAGATATTTCATATCCTGTATTTACACACTGAACCCTGCACCAGGTGTAAAAAAAAAGTTCGCCAATAAAAAGAGCTATCAACAAAATCCAGACTGGCACTGATTTGCGTCCAGGAGTATATTGTTTTTTTTTGTTCATAATTTTTTGCCAGCCCTTAATATTGTGCTTCTTGCCGCCGGGTTTTTGTTTACTTCTTCCTGTGACGGTCTCTTGGGTTTTCTTGTTAAAACCTTTAAGCGGCTTTCCTTGCCGCAAACGCATATTGGAAAATCCTTTGGACAGTCGCAACCAGCAGCAAGCAATCTGAATTTTTGTTTTACTATCCTGTCTTCAAGGGAGTGAAATGAGAGAATGCAAATCCGCCCCCCTGGCTTGAGATGATCAACTGCCTTATCAAGAAACTGCTCAAGAACGCCGAGTTCGTTGTTGACTGCTATTCTCAGGGCCATAAAAATTCTTGTCCCTGGATGTATTTTCATCTTGAAAGCAGCCTTTTTCGGAACCGCCCAGACCGCAATTTCAGCCAACTCACCGCTTGTCTGGATTGGGCTGATTTGCCTTTGTGTGACTATCCGTTCTGCAATCCGCCCGGACCATCTTTCTTCGCCAAAGTCCCAAAATAATTTTTTCAATTCTTTCTGGGAGTAATTATTCACAATATCGGCTGCGGTAAAATCACCATCATGATCCATGCGCATATCCAGAGGTTCATCCTTTGAAAAGGCAAACCCCCTGCCGCTTTCCAGCAACTGGTGTGTGGAGACTCCGAGGTCGGCAAAAATTCCGTCAAGTTTTTCAACGTTTAATTTTAAAAGAGCCTGGTCAAGGTTTATAAAATTTGAATTAATTAAATGGACGTTTTTTTCATATCCTGCAAATACATTTTGTGCGTTTTCAATTGCATCGACATCCTGGTCCATGCCTATCAACAAACCATCTGGGAGAATTTTTTCGAGTATCAGCCTGGAGTGTCCGCTTCCGCCTAATGTGCAATCGGCGATCACCATGCCAGGTTTGGGGGCGAGCATTTCGATAACCTCTTCAGGCATTGCAGCAACGTGCCTGTAGGTCATTGCTATAGCCCCAGCTTCGCTATCTCGTTACGCACATCTTCCTTCTTCATATCCTGCTCCATAAGGCCCTGTTCATATTCCCATCTTTCCTTGGACCAGATTTCAAAGTGATCGAGAACCCCCACGATAACGATCTCTTTGTCGAGTTCTGCATATTGTCGTAGCGTAGGCGGAACCAGTACGCGCACCTGTTTATCTATGGCGCACTCAAAAGCACCACCAATAAAGACACGCCGAAAGCGTCTCATGCTGTCGCTTTTTTCTGCCAGCACTCTGGCTTCGATTCTGCCCCATTCATCGAAAGTGTATGCAAACAGACCACTGTCCATACCGGAGATCATGACACCCTCACCGCCGCCCGCAGTAATGGTGTTACGAAACCTGGCCGGAATAATGATTCGTCCCTTGGCATCGATAGTGTGAAACGAAGTACCTCTGAACAGTCTGCTTTCCATAATCCTCCACTTTCTTCCACTAATGATAGCATCAAATAGTATTTGGGCCTAACTGTCAAGAAAAATTTTTTTAGTATTATTTTATTTGTAATGATTTGCGAAGTTTAAAGCCCAAATATCTTTTTATGAAAAAGTGGAGGTTTGTGGAGCTTATTGTTATTTGGGGATATTCTATCGCCCCATCTGTTCAACCCCCCGCCAACAAGGGATTTATGAACAAAACAAATTTCAAAAACATTCAACATTCCCACATATCGACATTGACCAACTCGACACACACAACATATAGTATGCAGCCAATTTTTTTGTGCAATGCAGCATCGGCCAATACAGGATAGCAAAAAAACTTCATGATTTTTTCCCATGTCACATAAAGCTGATATTTTTTAATTATTCATCATAAAAAAACTCTTAGAGTACCGTTTTTAAAAATCAGTGGAGGCAAGTGGAGCAAAGGGGATTAAAATGAGATAGTCATATTTGCTACTGACTATTTTCAAAACTGGTTCACAGAACCTATTTTTAATTCCTGCGTCATTTTTTGCTCCAAAAAAATGACACAGCATTTTATATTTAAAATTTTAATGTCATAAACTACTGCGATGGTTTTTTTCCCATTACGCCCTTTTCTGCAAAATAATGTTTTGCATTTCAATCAAAAATAATATCGAAACAGCATTTTTGTGCTGGCCCGGCTTTAAAAAAATCCTGTCAATTTTGATTTGCTGTGCCACATGGTTTATGTTATTATTTAAACTTAATAGTGTTCTTTATATTTTTTTACAAAATATTTTGATTGATTTTTTTCTACAATAAAAATTACAGCATTTGCGAATGCTTTAATTAATTTAATACAAGGAGCAATCCATGAGCGGAAACGAAACAACTCCGGCAGCTAATTTCATACGCCAGAGAATCACCGAAGACATTGACCAGAATAAAAACAACGGAAAAGTTATGACCCGGTTTCCGCCAGAACCAAATGGCTATCTCCATATTGGCCATGCAAAATCCATATTTCTGAATTTTGGCCTCGCAGATGAATTCAATGGGCTTTGCAACCTGCGCTTTGACGACACAAACCCTGCAAAGGAGGACACAGCCTACACTTCCTCAATCCAGGAAGATGTCAAGTGGCTTGGGTTCGACTGGGAGGACAGGCTTCATTACACATCAAACTACTTTTGCAAGCTTTACGACTTTGCCGTGGAACTCATAAAAAAAGGCAAGGCCTATGTTTGCGACCTGAACGCCGATGAAATCAGAAAGTACAGGGGAACGCTTACGGAACCCGGCCAGGACAGCCCTTTCAGAGACAGAAGTATTGATGAAAACTTAGATCTGTTTAAAAGGATGAAAGACGGTGAATTTGCCGACGGCACAAGATTGCTGAGGGCAAAAATTGACATGACATCCCCAAACCTGACCTTGCGGGACCCTGCACTGTACAGGATAAAGGCTGATACTCACCACCGAACCGGCGATACATGGCGGATTTACCCGATGTACGATTTTGCTCACTGCCTTTCGGACTCAATTGAAGGAATTACTCACTCCCTATGCACGCTGGAATTTGAAAACAACCGCCCCCTTTATGACTGGATACTCGACCAGCTCGAAGTTGATTGCCACCCCCAGCAAATCGAGTTTGCCAGACTAAACCTTACAAGAACTGCCCTTAGCAAGCGCAAACTCATACAGCTTGTAGAAAACAATTATGTTGACGGCTGGGATGATCCCCGGATGCCTACGATTGCAGGTTTAAGACGAAAAGGCTACTCACCGGGAGCCATTCGCAATTTCTGTGAAAGGATTGGTGTTGCCAAAAGAGACAGCGAAGTAGAGATGGCCCTTCTTGAATTTTGCGTTCGTGAAGACCTGAACAAAACGGCCCCCAGGGTGCTGGGTGTGCTAAAGCCCCTCAAACTGGTTATTGAGAACTACCCTGAACATCAAGACGGGGAAGATGAACTTGATGCAATCATAAACCCTGAGCAGCCAGAGCTTGGTTATCGCAAGGTGCCTTTTTCAAGAGAGCTGTATATTGAGCAGGATGACTTCATGGAAGATCCCCCAAAGAAGTACTTCAGGCTTTCTCCCGGCAGGGAAGTGCGTCTCAGGTTTGCATATTTTGTGACCTGTACCGGTTTTGAAAAAGACGATGACGGAAACGTTACAGAGGTGCGCTGCACATACGATCCTGAAACAAGAGGCGGATCAGCCCCCGACAAACGCAAGGTAAAGGGAACTATCCACTGGGTTTCTGCAAAACACGCCCTGAATGCACAGGTCAGACTTTTTGATCACCTGCTCAAGGAAGACGACAGCGAAGATGATTTTCTAAATCAGATCAACCCCGACTCCCTGACAGTACTTGAGGATTGCAAGCTTGAACCCGGCCTTGCCAATGCCAGGCCTGGAACCACATACCAATTTGAAAGAATGGGATATTTCTGTCTTGATTCAAAGGATTCCAGCCCGGAAAGTCCGGTCTTCAACAGGACAGTTACACTCCGTGATGCCTGGGTTAAAAAACAAACCCCAAAGCAGGGACAAAAACAAAAGCAGGGCAAAAAGCAAAAGCAGAGAAAAAAACAGCAGCAGAAATAACTTTATTACTTCCCGTTCCGAGGCTTAAGCCTCGGAACGGGATTTGTCTCAAGGTTGACTAAAACCTTAAAATCGGCAATAATAAATTATAAGCAATATCAAATAAACAGGAATGAACTTGATTGTAAATTTTTACTTATTTCACAACCAGACCTTTGGTTATGGAATAACCGCCTGACTTCGTTATTAATTTCACCCTTATAAGGAGGTTATTATGGCAGTTAAAATTTTAATCAAACGGACATTCAGGGAAGGAAGTGCCAGGGAGATAAAAACTCTTTTGAGCAGATTCCGATCCGAGGCCATGCTGCAACCCGGATACATTTCCGGCGAAACCATGAGCGATTCCAGCAATCCGCAGCAGGTCGTGGTTGTAGGGACATGGGAACGGATGCAAAACTGGAAGGCCTGGAAACAAAGTGATGCCAGAAACACCTTTGTTCAGATGTTGGAGATTTATCAGGAAAAACCGACTGAATATGAAGAATTTGATATGGGATCGCATTTTCTATAAAATGCGATCCAGCTTCTATCGGTCAATGAAAATTTAAAGATGGTCTGTTACTTTTTCTTGGGCTCGTAATATACCGACTTCAGATATTTCTGCGGTGCAAACAGCTTTGTATCGTTAGCCAGAGATTCCGTCGATCCAATAACCAGCACGCCCTGCGGCTCCAGGACTCCTGCAATCTTTTCGTAGAGCTTGTTCCGGTCTTCCTGGGTAAAATAAATCGCCACATTCCTGAAGAAGACAATATCAAATTTGCCAAGCCCCACAAATGGCTGCATTAGGTTAATTTTCCTGAAGGTTGCCAGGGAGCGAATCTCATCCTTGATTCTCCAGAAATCTCCGTCCTTATTGAAATATTTAGTCGTCTTTACCGGTGTAAGCCCTCTGCCCACTTCAAACTTATTATACCTGCCGTAGCTGGCCTGGGTGATAACAGCGTTGGAAATGTCCGTACCAAGGATCTTGATGTTGTAGCCTGACAGGTCACCCAGAAGTTCTTTCAGGGTGATTGCTATGCTGTAAACTTCCTGACCTGAAGAACACGCAGCACTCCAGATGCGGATAGGAACCTGCATTCTGCTGGATAATTTAGATTTTCGGTCAATTACATCTGGCACAAGCTTATGCTGGAGCAACTGAAACGGGCTGCCATCCCTGAAGAAATATGTTTCATTGGTTGAAATCGCATCTACTATATCTTTTTCCAGTTTTTTGGTACGGTCAGCCTTTGCCTTTCTATGAAATTCGCTGTAATTTTTGCATTCTGCTGCTTCGACGAGAGGATTAAGCCTTGTCTCTATCAGGTATTCTTTCCCTGTCTGGAGACTGATTCCAGAAATCTCGAAAATATATTTTGCAAGTTCTTTGAATTCCGGCGGTGATATCTTAAGCATAAGCGTTACCGAACCCTTTTTTTTGTGATGACGATCTGAACTTTTTTTATTTTTTTACAGTTTTTATGATTTCGCTGGCAATAAGACTTAGTGGAGTCACGATATCAGCCACTCCTGTCTCTATAGGCTCCTTGGGCATACCATATACAGTGCAAGAAGGCTCGTCCTGTGCGATTATGACCGCCCCCTTATTTTTCATTATCTGCAATCCCTTTGAACCATCGTTTCCCATGCCGGTCATAATAACACCCGCAGCCTTGCTTGCAAACTGGGATGCAACGGATCTGAAAAGGAAATCCGCAGAAGGCTTGCAACTGTTCTCTGGTGGATCATCTGTGATTTTTATCACTCCATTCTTACCTGGCCCACCACGCATAACCTTCATTTGCTTGCCACCTGGTGCTATGAAAGCCATACCCGGCTTCATTTCATCACCATCACTTGCCTCTTTCACAGTAATGGCACATTTGGAATCAAGGCTTTTTGCCAATGATTGTGTAAAAAGAGGTGGCATGTGCTGAACAATCACCACAGGCACACTCAGATCCCTGGGCAAGGCCGGCATCATCTTTGCCAGTGCATTTGGCCCACCCGTTGAAATCCCTATTGCTATAACCTCTGGCTTTGTAAGCAACCCGCCTGAAGGAGCTTTTGTTTTTCGCGGAACAACCCTGCTGACTGCCGGCTTTTTTAAAGATGGTGATTGTTTAAGAGACTGCCGCCCCAGCGTCTTAACAATTGGTTCCAGCGCATCGAGAACAGACTTTTTGTTCTCCGCCATAGTGCCGGACAATGGTTTGGGGATAAAATCAAATGCCCCCAGCTCCAAAGCCCTGATAGTCATCTCCCCGCCCTTGAAGGTCAGGGTACTTAACATGATAATCCGAGGTGGATTTTTCATATCTTGTATATTTTCAAGCACCTCAATGCCACTCATCACAGGCATTTCTATGTCAAGCGTAACAACATCGGGCTTCAGGGATTTAATTTTACTCAAGGCAACCTTGCCATTATTGGCTGTCCCGGCAACTTCAATCCCAGGAAGTCCTGCTATAACATCACTTACAATTTTTCTATATAAGATGGTATCATCAACCACCAAAGCTTTAAGGTCAGACATTTGAATAATTCCGGTTTTTTTTTAAAAAAAACAACGGAAACAGCTATTAGCCATCCATTGTTTTTTTTACAAATTTATACAAGTCAACAAAAAGTACCAACCAACGGTAAATGCCTTGATACCAATCAAATTTAATTTTGCTAAATTGCACTCCAATACTTCAAGGCTATTCCTTTAGTACATCATCAACATTAAGAATTCCAATCAGATTTCTTTCTGTTTTATATACTCCATCAAAAAAACTACCCTGAAGCCCCCCGATATTTGCAGGAGCTGCTTCAATTCTGTCGGACTCCGCAATCAGAACATCGCTGATACTATCTACCATAAGCCCAATGTGTTCATCCTGGGACTCGACAATAATATTACGATTATTTTTTCCTGATTCAATTGGACTAAGGCCCAATTTTCTACCCAGATCTATAACCGTAACTATTCTTCCTCTCAGGTTGAGCACTCCAAGCACATAATCAGGCCCCTGTGGTGTCCATGTAACCTTGACCTGCTTGTTAATCTCCTGAATCCTGAGAATATCAATCCCGCAAAGTGCATCCCCAATGTAAAAGGTTGCAAACTCAAGCACCTCTGGGCCAGTTGATTGTTCCTCCATTTATATCCTCCCCGTGATTAGCTAAGGTAACCGTTTAAACATTCCAGAAGTTTCTCACGTTCAAGCTTTATCATGTAATTATCAATTCCAGAAGCCTTGCCCTTGGCCATATTTTCGTCACTTGCAAGGGACGTGAGTGCAATAACGGTAAAATGGTTATACCTGTCATCACCTTTAACCTTCTCGGTAAGTTCAAAGCCATCCATGTTTGGCATTTCAAGGTCTGTGAGTATAATATCAATCTCTTTATGTTTTTCCTGGAGGATATCCCAGGCAACCTGTCCGTCTCTGGCTTCAAGAATAATATAACCATCATCCTCCAGAAAACCCTTGACCTGTTTACGGAAAAAATTGGAATCCTCTGCAAAAAGAATCGTAGATTGTTTTCCAGAAGCGCTGATTTGATCGTTTTCTTCCTTATCAAACCATTCAGGATTAAACAGCCTTGCCACTTCAAAAATATCGACCATCAATGTAGTATGCTCTCCGATAATAGTAGAGCCAATAATACCAGCCTGCTTTAATGTATTGGAGTCAATGGCAATGGCAGTATCAACAGCATCTACAGGCGGTGATGCAAGTAGCCCGACTTCCTTTCCAGTGAGACGAAAAACAATAACCTCAAGCTGTTTTTTCTCTGGAATCGGCTTAACTTCCGTTACCTCAGCCAGTGAAATCAAAGGCAGGGAACCCCCACGGTACTGGATAACCCTTTTGCCGCCGACAGCCTCAATATCGTCAACATTGATCCTTTCTATCCTTTCCACAAGCCCGATTGGTACAGAGAACTGCTCTTCAGGATCATTTCTAAACAGCAGCAGTGATGCTCTGTCCTGTCTGGCTTTTTCTGCTGCTCTTGCGTCCCTTGCAACTTCCTGAACTCTGTCGCTGCTTTCCATGGATGTCAGTTCGCTCATCTTGGCAACACCAGCAACATCAAGGATCAAGGCAACTTTACCGTCACCCATGATTGTGGCTCCTGCGTAACCCTGACAATCCTTCAAATGCCTGCCAAGGGGCTTAACAACAATTTCTTCGGAATCACGAAGCCTGTCAACTACAAGGCCGTACTTAAAGGTGCCTGCCGTTACAACGGCTATATTGATTGCACTGCCAGAATGGAAGCGCCTGTCTTTCTTGGCCACTGTACGGTCATAATCATCTTCATCTGTTTTGAGAATAGACCGGGGTGAACCCTTGTGCAGCGGACTTGATTTACTGCGCCTGTCTGCCACCTGCATCCGGCGTTCCGGCATTACCTCACCAGTTTCAGGGTCATTATATGTCCTGGGAATATCAAGTACATCTGCCAGATTTACTAGCGGCAGAAGATTTCCCCTTAACCTTACAACTTCCGCACCGCCAACCTTCTCAATTTTTTCCTTGAGCTGGGATGGAGGAATGCGTAGAAGTTCGCTCAGGTTGACCTGGGGGATAGCGTACTTTTCACTGCCCACTTCTATTATCTGTGAAGGTATAATGGCCAGGGTCAGGGGGAGTTTAATCCTGATCAAGGTTCCCGAACCAACGTTGGATTCAATATCAAGTTCTCCACCCAGCTTGTCGAGGTTCGTTTTTACAACGTCCATTCCAACGCCCCTGCCGGAAACATCTGTAACCTCCGCAGCCGTTGAAAAGCCTGGTAGAAAAATTAGTTTGTGTTTTTCTTTTTCCGACATCTCATCAAGCTGCTGCTCGTTGAGGAGTCCCTTTTCAAGAGCTTTTAATGACAATTTGTCTGGATCAAGCCCGCCGCCATCATCCTCTATCTCGATGTTGACCTGCCCGGCTTCATGATAGGCTCGTAGAAGCACCTTACCCGTGGCGTTCTTACCAAGAGCATGACGCACATCCGGGGTTTCAATACCGTGATCAACAGAGTTTCGAACAAGATGCGTCAAAGGATCGCTGATAGCCTCAATGATTGTCTTGTCAAGCTCAACCTCTTTACCTTCCATCCTGAGGTCAATTTCTTTTTTCAAACTCTTTGCAAGGTCACGAACAACCCTGGGGAACTTACTGAAAACATTATTGATAGACTGCATGCGGGTTCGCATGATGGCTTCCTGAAGTTCAGAAGTCACAAGGTCTATCTTCTGGCAGGCAGCTTCCTGTGCCCGCGGATTTGCATCGGATATGGATTGTATAAGCTGGTTCCGTGACAGAACCATTTCACCAGCCAGGTTCATGAGGGTATCAAGAAGACTTACATTAACACGCAAAGATGTTTGCGGTGCAGCCTGCTTAACCTCAGGTTTGGGCTTTTGAGCCTCTGCTGCTGCCGCCGCAGATTTAGGCTTGGGGGGTGATGATGGCGGTGGCGGAGGGGGCGGTGGTGGTGGCGGTGGTGGCGCTGCCGCAACTGGTTCAGGTGGTGGCGGAGCTGCAGCCGGAGCTGCAACCTCGACTATTTTCGAGACCTTATCCTGAACAAGCCCAACACCTTCTTCGGGCTTAACAATCATTTCGTCTATAATTTCTGTAATCTGGGAAGCATCTATATCTGCCAGCGTCGGAGCAATCTTTGGCTCTACAAGTGATGCAAACAGAACCAGGAAAGGTATTCTGGTCGGCACATCTGTTGTAAGCAGGCCAACCGCCCCGATGTCGATCCTTGATTCAAGGATAACTCCGCTGTTCTGGAGACCGGAGATAACCGCCATTGGGGTTGTACCCTTTCGCTGGATGTCATTAATCATGTCGTATTCGAGCAGGTACAGAAATTTACCCTGTTTTTTGTGCTGAAGGATGTCAAGCTCTATCACAGTAAAGACCCGCTGTCCATTCATGTTCAGAATATCTTTCATGGTGGTAACGGCTGCCTTTTCTTCTTCAGGCAATGAGTCTTCTGTCAGGCCCTTCAGTGTGGTCAGATGTTCTTCAATATCAATTTCATTGCTCTGCTCTATATTATTGATAAGCTCTTCAAGCTTATCAAAACCATTAAGCAGATTACTGACGATACTCGGAGTGGGGATCATCTCACGACTACGCATCATGCCGAGGATATTTTCCAACCAGTGGGCAAGCTCTTTAATGCCTGTGAGGCCCATGAAACCAGCTCCGCCCTTTATGGAGTGAGCAGCCCGGAACACATTATTAACAAGATCTTCGTCAATATTTGCTCCGCTCTCTTCAATTATGAGCAGGTCATTTTCAATGGTTGATAAATGCTCTAACGACTCTTCCACGTACATCTGTAAGGTTTCGTCGTCTTCAAAAATCATAATCGCCTCCTAGTGATAGATACTCGTTATAATAAACTTACAAATCCCTGCTTTAACAACAGAAACCGTGATAATAGTCACCTTGCAATCTATAAGTACCCTTCTGGGCTATGTCAGTCTTCTTTCATAATGAAAGAATAAAATTTGTGCATAAATTCTTATACTACTGTGTTATGGATTCGTCAACCATATTTTTGACAGTAATAATTTTATATGGTCAGTCTGCCTGCCCCCCAGCAATACACATGTGTTTTTACCTGCAAAATACAACATAAAATCAAAGAGTTGAAAAAAACGCTTGCTTTAACAATAATTTTTCCCTCATTTCCATCTCATTTTTGATTAGAATATAAAGTTTTTTTTGAGCAACAAACAAGCTTTCAGCGACCGAAATCCGCATGCAATACCCCAGGTAACGCCCAGGTCCATTTGAGCTGAATTCAACAACCTTAAATATAACGTTTTTTTAACTCACCATTATAAAAACGTTTTTTCCAGCACCACAAGCGACTCAATAAGATTTTCAAAGGAGAAAACCTCCAGAGAAAGCGAGCCATTGAAATTCATAAGGAGTTTTGCGATCCTGCTCCTGAACTCCTGAGGCATAACCGATAAAGCAACGTGATCTTTGTTCTGCCCTCTGCCCTGATTTACTCCATGAAGATGGATGATGGTCACGGCTTCCCTGTGCCTGATAAAAAAATTTTCAAAATCAAACCCAAAACAAACCATATGGCCCATATCAAGACAGATTGAAAATCCAGCGTCCACAACCTCCTCAACTATCCATTCAAAGGGATAGTCAAGCGTCTCCACAGATACTGCACTGGGTTCTGCAACCTGTTCCCGAACAAGATAAAGCCCCTCAAGTGCTCTTTCCTTCCACTCCTCATCAAATTCAGCGTTACCCGCTTTATCCTTAGCACCATCAAAAGGCACATGCAGGGTGTGGGTTGTTGGATGCAGGGGCGCAAACAGATCAATAATTTCAGCGTGAATTCCTGCGGACTCAATCCTCTTACTTTCCTGGGTGGAAGATATGGATATATCTATTGGCAGGTGGATATTATACTCCAGGCCATGCTCCTGCTTCAGCTCCAGCAGCCGAGCTATCGCCCCCCTTGACGGCAGGCTCTCTTTTTTTGATTCAAATGCTATAATCTCGATCTCATCAAGATACGCCCCAAGCTTTTCAACATTGGGTACAATATCAGCCGGGTATATGAATGACGGGCAGGCAAGCCTGAAAGGGAACATTGCCTTGTAAGATTTTTCGAGAAGTTTTTCCATTTATACACCTGTATAAGTCATTTGAAAATTTGCAGAGGAAACTGAAATTTCTGCCCTGAACCAGATCAAAACTCAGTATCCCTAGCCACGCAGCTATCACCTGGATATTAAAAAGAGTACCAAAAATGAATAACAAAATGAATACCAAAATGGAATTAAGAACCCAAAGCAAGGGCATTGTCAAATTAAATATGCAATAGTTTTCCGATTATCAATAGACCTACTTTATATTGCGCTTCTATTAAAAAAAATATCATAATATTGTGTATCTGAGCTTTTTTTGATGACCTTTTCAAATTTTTTTTGACAGACTTTACCACCAAAACCAGCCCCGGAACTGGCCATGGCTGATCGCTGTAAACCCTTTTATAGTCAGCATCTATAGCAAAATAATTTTTGGATTTTCCAATCTACAGCAGCATAAATTTTATATGGATTGTGACTTCAAAACCTGTAAATGCCCACATATTGAATTTTTCTATTGACTAATACCTATATGTTGTGATATTCTTTTCTAAAT
>JAOZSB010000321.1 GCA_029939895.1 Desulfobacterales bacterium | reverse complement strand
CTGCTGAAAATGCTGTTCGGGAGTAAAACTGAAAAAACTAACAAGAAGCGCACCAAGAAATCACCTAAAAAGGTTCCAACACTGGGAAGATCTGACCCGTTTTTTAGAAGTGTCGGGTGCGCCATTGGACAACAACCTCAGTGAGCAATTGCTAAAACAGTCGATCCTGCATCTGAAAAACGCACTTTTCTATAAAACTGAACACGGGGCGTACATCGGTGATTTGTTTATGAGCCTGATCCATACATGCAATTTGCACGAAGTGAATCCCTTCGAATACCTGACCAGCCTACAGCGTCATTCATCAGAGCTTTTTCAGAATCCCGGCAAATGGCAGCCGTGGAACTTTGAAGAAGCAATCCAGAAAAAATCGTTAAAAATCCCTGATAATCTTTAGAAACGCCTGCCGACCCAAACCAACTGATTTTGAGACACATTCCGACAGCAATATTTGCCGTTTATCGCCCATAATCAAATTTTTTAAAAAGGACCAGCTTCCAGCTTGGGGTGTTATGTCAACTTTTTTACTTTTGCGCAGCCTTACTGAAAGGACACAATGCTTTAGATTTACCATGCAGAAATTTTTGACACAAAACTTCCATCCGATAGAATTACCTCCATCTCATTCACACCAAACACAAGGAGTTTTTTTGCTTATTTCATACCCAGACCTTCGGTAGAAACTAAGCATTTGGCTTCGGCAAACATTCAATTAGGAGGAAAAAAATGAACAAAAAAGTTAAAACAGCGTTGGGAGGAGTTCTGAAAGCCTTTGAGGATGGAAACATTCCCCAGGCTATGGCACACAGTTGCGACATCCCATGCAATGACTGGTCATTGATGAATCGACTTTTAGTATTTATCCGCGGTTCAATCGATGCCCGTGGAATCCGACGGTGGAACAAAGAAGGACGCATAGTCAAAAAGGGAAGTAAAGCTCTTTACATCCCTGCACCGAACATGAAAAAACGTAAAGAGACCGACGAAGCCGGTCAAGAAAAGGAAACCGCTTTTATATCAGGATTTCTACCTGTTCCGGTGTTCAAAATGGAAGACACCACTGGTGATCCACTCGATTATGAGCAGCTATGGCTTCCAGAATTGCTATTGCTTGACGTTGCCAAGACCTGGGGCATTACAGTCAAGGCAGTCGGTAAACAAGCCGGGTTCCTCGGTCGTTACAAATACAGCCCCAGCAACATGGATAATGAAAACATTATCCTATGCTCACCAAACGAGGCGGTATTCTTCCATGAACTGGCACATGCCATCCATCGACGTACAAATATGAAACTCGCAGGCGGTCAGCAGTGGAATCAGGAGGTCGTGGCAGAACTGACAGCAGCAGTACTATGCAGGGCAATCGGCAAGGAGCCAGGAGAAGAAGTTATTCTGGCTCCACAAATTATTAAATTTCGATGTTGCCAACTAATATTGGTCTTTTTATTCAACAAGTAAGTTTTCTGAAAAATCCATTGATATTTATGTGCATTTATTATAATTTTGCATATTATTTAAGAATATGTCTAATTACACCAGAGTTTACCTAATTCAATACCCTTTTGAAGAAAGTGTTAAAAATGTCTTTGGCAGAGGAGGGATTATGAAAAGAGTAATTATCAGTGCAAGCATCTTCTTAGTTTTTTATTTATTTTACGGTTGCTCTCATGTCGAAACCCCAAAGGCAACATATAATACAGGAGCTTCTCTTTTTAAAGAGGGGCAACAACTGTTCAATAATTCCAATTATCACAGAGCTATTGAGAAATTTAAAACCTCACTCGCTATTGCTGAAAAACTGGGGGAGAAACAGGCCATCGTTTCAATTTCCGGCTACATTGGGTATGCATACAGTGAGTTAGGGGAACACCTGAAAGCAATCCGTTTTTTTGAAAAGGGCCTCGCTACAGCTGAAGAGATTGGTGATCAAAGAGGTAAGGGACAGTTGCTCGGCAATCTTGGACTTGCTTACCGCAACATGCAAGACTATCAAAAAGCAAAAGGTTATTATGAGCAAGCTGTTGATATAGCGGGTAAAATTGCAAATAAAAAGGTTAAGGCATCGTATTTAGTAAATCTTGGAGTTGTCTACAGCAACCTGCAAGACAAAAAGAAGGTTACAGACTGTTATGAGCAAGCTATAGCAATTTATGAAGAACTCGGTGACAAGAAAAACCAAGGAATATGGCTCGGCCTCCTGGGGGAAACATGCATTTCTATGGGGAGCTATCGGAAGGCCATCGAACGTTATAAAAAAGCTTTGGCAATCGCAGAGGATCTCAGTGATCAAAGAGAAAAAGGAAATTGCCTCAGCAATATAGGCGTCGCTTATCACAATTTAGGTAATTATGCGAAGGCAATAAATAATTATGAGAAGGCTATAGCTATTGCAGGGGAGTTAGATGATAAAAAGATTACGGGAACAGGTTATGGTGGTATAGGGGCTTCATCCCTCAAATTAGGTGATTATAAGAAGGCGATGTATAATTATGAAATAGCCATAGCCATCGCAAAGGAGTCTGGGGACCAAAAGGCTGAGGGGACGTGGACAGGCCACATGGGAGCTATATACATCAATATAGGAGATTACCCCGTGGCAATTACCCATTTAGAAAAATCATTAGATATTGCGGAGTCGACCGGGAACAAGCAAGGCAAAGGAGCTGTTCTCGGAGGATTGGGTATTGTATACGCATTATTAAACGACTATCAGAAAGCAATTGATTACAGCAAACAGGCTATCGCTACCTATAAAAAAATCGGCATTCCCTATAATGAAATTGAAAGCATTCTCGGTCTTTACTACCTTAAGCTTGGGCAAGATAATGAGGCTTTTTCCATCTTTGAAAATTACAAACATTCCATATTCCTTGGGATGTATTATCTCAAAAAAAAGGATTTCCTAAAGGCTATGGAAATGTTCGATACCGGAAGAGTAGAAGATGAAAATGCAAGAAGAGCTTATTTTGTAAAGCCAAGATGGATTGGCATAGGATTCGCTAATGAAGGGTTAAAGAAGTATGAGGAGGCATACCGGTGGTATACAAAAGCTGCCGAATATATGGAAGAACAGAGGGAGAGCTTGGATGCTAAAGAGCGAGAACACTTTTTTGAGGGTACGGAATATGGATTTCAGAGAATATGAAGGAGCTATCCGCTGTGCCTTCATGCTTGGCCGAAAGGATGAGGCCTTCTACTGGGCGGAAAACACCAGAGGTAGGATGCTTTCCGAACTCCTCTCCAAAAGACATTCCGGTGCAAGCTATAAAATCCCCAGTGATGTTGCCGACGAGGAAGAAAACCTGACCAACAAAGTAATGATCAACAAAAAACAGCAACAGGCCGCCTTTAAAAAGAACAACCCTGAGCTTCTGGAAGATCTTGAAGCGGAATACCCGGCATTAAAGGCAAAAATGGACAGCCTGATTGACCGCCTACGAAAGGAATACCCTCAGTATGCCTCGATCAAATATCCCCAGCCTGCAAAAATCTCCCAGCTTGCCCTTACAAAGGGAGAGACCATCATCGAATATGAAGTCACGGCTCCCTATACCATCGGCCTCGTCATCCGTGATGGCAGCGTGATAAAGGCCTTTAAGGTGGACAAGACCCGGTCTGAGATAGAATCTATGGTGAGTAGGTTCCGCTCCCCTTTCCAGGAAGGGGCTAATAAGTATGATCTGAACCTGAAACTTTCACAAGACCTAACAGACCTCCTTATAAGACCTGCTCTTTCTGTCTTGAAGAAAGGCGAACACCTGATCATCATCCCCGATGAGTCTCTTAGTCTCCTGCCCTTTGAAGCGCTCCTACTCTCAGCCCCGTCCGCCGCCCTAAAGGAAGAAGCAACCATACTGGCGCAGCTCACAAAGCAGACAGATAGCGATAATGTTGACAAAGCCACCATCATCAGAGGTCTCACAAGAGTACCGGCTATGCGCAGCAAGGGAGTGAATGTTGCCCCTCGTGTCACCACGCACATCCTCTTTGACACGGGTTCGGCACGGATCAGGAGAGCATCTGACAAGCAACTTAAGGAATTAGCCTCTGCCTTGGCGTCAACGGAGCTCAAATCCGCCGCCATCCAGATTGTAGGACATACGGACAGCATGGGTGACCCGAAATACAATCTGCGGCTCTCGTTCAAAAGGGCGCAGTCGGTATACGACGCATTGACAAAGAGTGGCATTCCTGCAACCCGTTTGACCTTCACTGGCAAGGGAGACACAGCGCCGATTGCGGACAACAAAGACGATAAAGGCAAAAAATTAAACCGTAGGGTAGACTTTGTGCGGATTGACAGTCTCGGGGGACAACGAGCATCCTCTGCATCATCGCAAATGAAAGGCTTTGTCTATGCCACGGATGAATATCTGATCAGTTACTACCAGTCTGCTTCCATATTGAGTTTGCAGAGGGGTTTGAACATCAAACGGTCAAAAGAACAGACCTTTTTCGGGATAGGTGATCCGATATTTGACGACAAAGACAACCGCGCCTCGGACAAAAGGGCAATCAAGATTGTGGCCAAGAAAAAAGGAATTTCATCAAAGTATATAACGGACAATGAAGAGACCAAGGATGCTGGGTATCGGTTCGGTCGTCTTGTCAACACGGCAAAAGAAGTCAAAGAGGTGGGGAAATTATTCAGCAAGTCAAAAATGATGCTCGGGCAAGAGGCCGCGGAAATGAAGCTCAAGGCAGAAGATTTGAGCTCCAGAAGATACGTCCTATTTTCAACCCACGGCATACTGGGAAATGAAATCCCTTACATTAAGCAGGCGGCACTGGTTCTGAGCCTTGTCGGGAATGACCAGGAGGACGGCTTCCTGACCACCTCCGAGATATTCAACTTGGAGCTTAATGCTGACATCGTGGGACTTTCTGCATGCAAGACCGGCCTTGGTGTGCAGTCGGCAGGTGAAGGGGTGGTTGGCTTGTCGAGGGCTTTCATGTATGCCGGGACAGACACGGTGATAGTGAGCCTCTGGAGCGTGGACGATGAGTCTACCTATAAGCTTATGGTCAAATTCTTTGATGGTTTGAAAAGCGGCAAGGATAAAATGACGGCCCTAAAGGAAGCTAAAGATTACCTACGAAAGACTGGCTATGAAAATCCTTTTTACTGGGCACCGTTTATTCTTATGGGTGAGGCGGATTGAGAGGATTGATGGGTCTTTAAGAGGAAATCCATGCAGAACTGTATCAATACCGCCAATTATAGTTTCGATAACCTAAAAATGACCCACTTGGGGTCAAAACGATAACGTAAA
>JAOZSB010000320.1 GCA_029939895.1 Desulfobacterales bacterium | reverse complement strand
TGCCCTTTGCAAAAACAGAGTTGTATTTGATTGCCTTTGTTTTTCGTTTTTCCTGCTCGATTTGTTCCTGTTCAGTCATTTCCATCTTTGATATTTTCCTCCATTTTTTTCAGGTATGTTGAAATATAATTTTTTCTTGAAACAATGCTTGCAAAGGCAAGCCCTTCAAGAAAAAGCCAATAGCCCATCATGGCGGCGTATTTATACATTTTTTTCGTCCTTGTCTGGTTAATTATTGTATCAGGCTCAGGCGGTTTTTTGCTGTGCCTGCACTGTTTCATTTCGCATTTTTACAGACCTTTCGTTTATTGCGAATTTTTGCAGTTCTTCTTCCTTTTGCGCAAAAGCGTCTTTTTGCCTTGCCCTTGCATCTCTAATGCCCTGGACTTCTTTTTCATCCCTTAAAAGCGCCCTGGGAACCCCAAAAAGTTCGACTACCACGTCATGCACCTTGTCAATGTCAATCTTGTCGTATATTTCCGAAGAAATGCTGCCAAGAGGCATTATAAACTGAAACGCCCGCTGGATCGACTCTGCCTGATGCACCTTTTGTGCCTTGGCAATGGGGGATACATAATCGATTCTCATTTCTCCGCCTTCCAGCTCCGCTGGTAACTCCGGCAGTCGCCCGGCCCGGAAAAGTATTCCAAAAACCCGGTCAATAATCGGCCTTAGCAGCTCTCCCTGCAAGCGACCAAGGACAGGCCCAAGGAGTTTCATCTTTTCTTCTGTTCGCTGTAGTACTTCCGTTGCTGTCATGCTCGGCCCGCCCACAAGCTGCAACTGGTCAACATAAAACGCACTGCGAATTGATTCCCGCTTCTGGTTTTTCATCTGAAGACCAAGCCGGATGTCGCCGCCGTGTATTATCGGCTCTATCCTCCCCTGTGCTGCGGGGTCAAAGTAGTTTACTCCCCTTTGCCCCAGGCGGGCCGGCAAAGAAAAGCCCTCGCTGGGCATCTGCACCGGTGGGTCAACGGATTTCTGTGCTGCACGAAGGGTTGTCTCCACCATTGCATTCAGGGTTTTGATGTCTGCAAGCACTGTCATTGCTGGTGATCTGCCGTACTTTTCACCACTCATCTTTGTCCAGCGGGGTACTGCATAGGGCATCTCAAAATATCCGCCCTCAAACACAATGCTCTTTTCCTCCGGGTCAATATACAGGTTTGCAAACTCCATTGTTTCCTCACTGGTCAATGTTCCGGGAAGGTCTGCCTTTGGCTGAACAACGTGAAGAAATTCTACTTCTGCGTCTGGGTCTTTTTCGTAAAGCTCCTTAATTTTTTTAGAAAGCTTTTCATCTCCCCAGGTCTGAACCGCCTGCCGGGCTGTCTGCCTGTAAAGCCGATAAACCGTGTCAACCCGCCCCTTTTCATCCTCTGCAATGAAGACCTCGCCCAGATACCTGGAAGAAAACCGTATCCCGGACTTTGCATCTTCTTCGCAATACAGACACGCTGTTCCGCACAGGCCAAGGTCTATGTATACTTCATGGATAGCCTGGTGAAAATTGGAGTCATGGAGTGCCGTATGAAGTACTTCCACGGTTTCTTCAAGCCATGCTTTTACGCTGTCGGACTCCATATGCTCCGAGTTTTCCATCTTCAACCCAAACCACGGCACAGACGGGTTTGTCAGCATGCTGTGCAGCCCGGATGCCATTATTTCCAGTGCCCGGCTGTGTTGTCAAAAATTTTAGAGCTGTGTTTCGCACCCGGGCCATAGGTTTGTGCAATATCGCTGCGCCGTGGCAGCACGTTCTCGGCTGCTTCCTGCCAGTGGTTTTCCCAGCTTGTACGGCCTGCCTTTAACTTTGAAAATCTTTCCAATACCTTTGCTGTTTCTTTTTCTGTAATTCCCATTTTTCCTCCGTTTAATTTAATAATTTTTGTTATTGAAAATTTATGCTTCTATTCCGTATGGCGAGCCGTAGGTGGTAGGCAAATCAAGGCTTGACATCTCATGACTGCTGCCGGTTTTTACTTTTTTTTCCACAAGGGCAAGATACCTGAATGCATCTGCTGCATGGGAAGACCAGTCGTGCAGGGGCTTGTCGCCATATGTGTTTAGCTTTCTGCTGAACTCGGTTCTATAAAACTTGAGTGCCTCGATCCCCCGTGAGCATTTGTCCACATCAAACCAGCAGCGGGGCAGGATCGACCGAACTGCATTGATACCCTCTGACACCGGCAGGTTGGGCGTTATTGCAAAGCGAAGGCCCATGCTCTTTGCGGTTTCCAGGCGGGACTTTCCAGTCCCAAGCTCCCGAACCCGAATGTCATGGGGCGCAAAGTGCGATCCATAAACATACCCGTTTGCACTGCGCTTCTGGTCAAGCACCCTGACGTAGTGTTGTAGTCCCTCCCCGCCCTTTTCATAGTAATCTACAATCCGAACCTCTTCAGACGGGCTTTTCTGGAAAAACCAGATTGCCGTCATATCACGCATTCCCAAATCCCAGACCGTGTGAACACGCATCAACGGGTCAGCCGGAACCCTTGCAACCCTCCCGGCTGCCTCTGCTTTTTCCATAAGCGCACCATAGTAGGCCCCGGAAATTGCAGCAGTAAAGGAGCATTCAAACTCCTGTGCATACTGCTCTGGAGTCATTTCCTGCTTTGCTGCGGCAAGCTCTTCGCTGTCAAGAACCCCGGTCTCCCCGGCTCTGAACATCATTGCTTTCCAGTCCTTTGACTTTTGCGCTGTTTCCCACAAATCATAAAAAAGATTTCGACCCGATGGCGTGCCAATAAACAACGCCCAACCCTTCCTGTCTGCCAGGGCCGGGCGGATAACATTTCCAAAGGTGTCCCTTGCCATCTGGGCAGTTTCATCAAGTACTACACCGTCAAAATACAGCCCCCGCAGGGAATCAGGGTTGTCTGCGCCCAAAAGCTTGATGCGGGAGCCATTAGGAAAATCTGCTGAAAGCTCACCCTCATGAAACTTGACCCCCGGAACCACGCCTGCATAATGCTTGAGATAGTCCCAGGCTGCGGCCTTGGCCTGTTTATAAAATGGTGCAATGTATCCCCCACGCCAGTCATGCCTCTTGGTTCGCACTGCATCACGAATGAGCAGGTTTATGGAAAGCACCGTCTTACCAAACCGCCGATGACAAACCAGCACCATAAACCTTTTCAGGTTCTCCATTATTTCCTTCTGCCCCTTGTGGGGCTTAAAAGGTATTCGAACTACTCCGTCTCCCATCCTATTAACACCACTCCTGTCTTATCTGCTTTACTTCCTGTTTTCGGGTTCAGCACCTTTGGAAATATCTTCTCGTAAAACCACTTTGGATTCTCCAGGGCACACTCCAGCAACCCCTTTTCTTCCTCTTCAAGCATGCTGTTAACCTTAAAAATCAGATCCTCTCCAACTGGTTTTTCCTCGTCGGCCATATTTTTTCCTTTGCTTGTTTTGTTATTGTTTACCTGCGCCAACTACCGTATAAGGGGAGCAAGCAGCTTGAGGTATGCTGCAACCGCTGCAACACCACCAACCACACCCCCCATGCTCTGCAATGCCGCATGCACCCAGCGTCTGCTCTCAATTCCCTGCAACCTCGTGTCAATGCGGATCAAATAATGAAACACAAGCTCATCCTTTTGCTCCGGCGACATCGTCTGCCAAATCTCCTTGTCTATCATTCCTTCTGCCATTTTCTTCTCCTGAACCTATTTTGTTTATTTTCTGCTTTTACTTCCCGCCATTACCCCCCGCCTCTACTTCCTGGCTTTGCTTCCATGTTTTACTTCCTGATTTTACTTCTTGATTTCACTTCTCGGTTTTACTTCCAGGCATTGTATCTTCCCTTTACTTCCAGGCTTTACTTTTTTGCATTTCGTAAAGCATTGCCTATCTGATAAGGGCCAAAGTAAAAAACCGCAATCGCCAAAACCACATCAGAAAGCGAACCCGCGCACGTCAGCACATAAGCAGCCCACTCCGGGTAAAAATGATGTATGCCCGCACCAAAAACCAGAAGCGACAAAAAAACACCCGTAACCATAACCGCAATCAGCCTCCGAGTAATCGACCTTGCCGTGTTCTCACCCGCCAAAAGCTCCATCAACCTCAAATGAGCATCAATAACCTTCTGCCCAGCCTCAGTCTTCTCCTCCTCCGTGAAAATCAACTTGTCAATGCCACTAATCGCACCATCCAAACCCTTCTCAGCTATACTCAACGCCTTATCTACCCGCGCCACCGGTGAAAAAAAATCAACTAAACCCATAAACCCCACACCCCCTTTCATAAATTTTACCCGAATCTTAACACAGGGTTTTCAGCCCAGACGAAAAGGGAACATAAAAGGAACAAAGAAGCATTAATCAGGAAAATAATTACTCTTGACAGTGGGTTATTTTTGGTCTGTTTTTTTGTTTTTTCAGGCGTTTTCTTACGTTTTTTGGTTGATTTTCGGGAGTCGGTTTAATTTTTACGAGCTTGAAAAACAAAGCTGAGGAAACCCTCAGGCCGGGCTGATATTATCCGGTTTGAATAATGTGTTTTGTGGCTGTAAGTGTGGAAGCACCTGTAGTTTTGTTTATCCTTTGATGCCCGCCAATATTGGCAAGGTTCATGTCAATTGCCGGGCTTCTTTGTGGCAACCTTCCTGCAACTTTGTTTTGTGGAGTTTGTTTTTTATAAAGATACAAGAAACATTCAGATCAGCCCAGCCTACGAGCTATGGACACAAGAAGCATTAAGGTCAGCTCTGCCTCCGAGTTGCGAGAATGTGGGTGACACGGGCAACTCGTTGCCAGTGTGCGAAGCACAAGAGGTTTTTTTGATTTTGTAATGAGTACACCTGATGAATTGTCTTTATCTTTTCCTTCGCATCCTCTTGCCCTTCGGGCACCGACAACGAGTTGTCGCTGTCACCCCACGCTGCCGGGGTGGCGAAATTTGGTGTTTTCTGGGTTTTTTGTCTTTAGCTTGCAAAGGGCTTTGGAACTTATGTCAACCCGCACCACTTGGCGATTTCATTGTAATAACTTGCCAGTTCCCTGGCTATTTCAGCACCTTTTTTTACTCCCCTGATTGTCTTTCCAACAGTGTCTCCTGCTGACTCAAGGTCTTTTATAAAACGGCGAAACTTTGACATTGCCGAAGATTCTTTTGCTTCTTCCGGTGTCATACCCTCAACAGCCTTTAAGCTGTCCTGCAAATCCTCGATGTCTTCGGCTGTCTCCTTTGCTGCCTTTGCTTCTTCTGCGTCCGTGGAATCTATGGGAAGCTTTTCCAACAGCTCTTTGAAACTGCCCTGTGTCATTGAGAATTGCTGCTTGATTTCTATTTTATTATTGGAAGT
>JAOZSB010000049.1 GCA_029939895.1 Desulfobacterales bacterium | reverse complement strand
TAGTGACATATTTTAGTATAAAATTTTTTGTAGTTTTAAGAAAATATCCAGCTTCAAAGGTTATGAATTATGAAGACGATTAGTTCCCTTTTAGATGAAAGCTGGTATGCAAGATATAAACGCATATCACGGCTAAATATACGCAGTTCCATATATGATGTTACAAACCGCTGCAACCTTAGATGCAAGGGGTGTTTCTTCTTCTCATCGGGCGAACATGAAGCAGCAAAGGAAGAAAATGACATTTCCGCCTGGGACAACTTCATAGACTCAGAAATGGACAGGGGCGTGAACCTGGCAATTTTAATCGGCGGCGAGCCGACCCTGTGCCTTGACAGGATAGAATCATTTTATAAAAAACTCCCGACCTTCTGCGCCACAAACGGCCAGATAAAGGTTCCCAGGGACAGGTTCCCGGACATGATGGTGGGCATATCCCTCTGGGGCGATGAAAAAGACGAGTCCATCCTTCGCGGCAAGGACACCTTTGCAGTTTCGAGCAAGAACTACGAAGGAGATAAATACACCTACTACCTTTATACAATTACTCCTCCGCAACTCGGCAAAATCGAAACAGTTATTAAAAAGATCCGTGACGTTGGCCTGCGTGTTCACATGCAGTTGCTTTCAAACGATGAAGGGGTTGATGGTTTCACATGGACAGAAGCAGAGCTTGCTGCTGTACGTGATGAAATGGACGACGTACTCGACAAATACCCGGATACCGTAGTTTCGAGCAAGTACTACCATGAAGTAATCACAACAGGCAAAATGCTTGACAGATCCTTTGGCTGGCTGGAATGCCCATCGGTTACCGAGCCTTTAGACAAGAGGAACCCCGGCCCAAAGCGGTTGATAAGGTTTATCCGCTGGGCATCGGATCTCAAAACCATGCACAGGTGCTGCACGTCCGAAACCCGTGATTGTACAACCTGTAAGGATGGAGCTGCGCATATGAGCTGGGTAATGGTAAACAAAAGGGCGCACATGCGAACAACAGAAGACTTCCAGAAATGGATAGAAGTCTATGAAATGTTCGCAAAACTCTACCAATTCATTCCCTGGTAATTCGAAAAAAAATGGCTTTAAAATCATCAGTAATACTATCCTGTGATGCAGTTTCCTGCCTGGGTACTGAACTTGACACCCAATGGGAACGGGCCGTCAGGGGAGAAAGCGGCATCGACAAACTCACCCGGTTTGAGCATGGGGAAGACTTTCCCGTTAAAATCGCCGGACAGGTTCCAGAGTTTGATGAAACCCCCTTTGACTTTCTAAAACCACGCCAGATGGCGCACTGGACATCACCAATTTTTAAACACGCCCTGTTGACCGCCCACAGGGGCCTTGCAAAAAGCAAAATAGAAATAACAAGACAGATTGCTCCACGGGTCGCAATCACATACAGCACGGCAGTCGGCGGACAGGATGCAGTAATTGCAGCAGACAGGATCATGCAAAAATCGGGCAAGCTCCCGCACCCTTTTACAAACCCGAACTCATGCATAAACATGGCTGGCGGCAAGGTCTCAATCCTTACAGGAGCCACCGGGCCAATCGTCACCACCATAACCGCCTGCGCCACCGGGGTTACATCCATGATAACAGGCGCAATGTTCATAGAACAGGGCATGGCCGATGTCGCCATTTGCGGAGCAGTGGATTTTGCTCTTGTGGAGCCGATCACAGCGGGTTTCGCCACCATGAACGGCGCATTCCACCCAAAACAGGGACAGGAAAACGAACCGCCACAAAAAGCAAGCAGGCCGTTTTCTTCCGGACGGCGCGGGTTTGTAATATCCGAAGGAGCCGGATGCATTGTAATAGCATCAAAAGAATTTGCTAAAACCCACGGTCTCAATTATAATATTGAAATCGCAGGGTGGGCAATGACTTCCGATGCAAAACATTTTGTAGCACCAAATTTTGAAACCGTAAGCAGGTGCATGGAACTTTGCATTAAAGATGCAAAAATTGACAAAGAAAATGTTGATGCAGTAAACGCACATGCTGCATCTACAAGGGTTGGCGATGGCATTGAATTCAAGGCTTTACAGGAAGTATTTGCAGGAAATATTCCACCGGTTTCTGCAAATAAATCCATGATAGGACACGCAATGGGCGCATCAAGCGCAATTGAGTCCATATTTGCAATGGAAGGAATGAAGCAGGACACGCTTCTGCCGACCATCAATTATACCCCTGACCCGGAAATAGAAATCGACTGTGTTGCAGAAGGAGCACGCAAGCTTTCCCAGGAATTTGTTTTGAAAAACTCCTTTGGATTCGGCGGCTGCAACTCTTGCATAATGTTTAAAAGAAGTAAATAACATGAAAGCACCAAAAAACAGAAAAGTATATATTGCAGGTTTCGGGGCTGCCACGACGCTTGGCAACACCTTTGCCCAGACATGGGAACGGGCAGCCAGGGGTGATGCAGGCTTTAGAAAGATCACACGGTGCGATGTTGACAGCCTGAGCAACGTGGTTGGCGAAATACCAGACTGGAACCCGGAGGCACTCGAGTTTACCGATAAGCGTGAAGTATACAACTGGAACGCTGGATTTGTTGCGCTCACAATGGCGGTCTGCAAAGAAGCACTTGAAAATTCCGGGCTTGAAATTGACAGCGATACCGGCCCAAGAACAGCATGCCTCATGGGTTCTGCGCTAAACGGTACGGATTCTTTCAGGACAGCAATGCACAACCTGGAAAACCACGGCCCACTCAAGGTCAGCCCTTTTCTGCTGCCAAACCTCTGCGCCAACCTGCCCTCTGGAAAGGCTGGAATGCTCCTTGGCTTTACCGGGCCAATCTTTTCGCCAGAAGGAGCCTGCGCATCGGGTAACTACGCAATCGGCATAGGCGCACGAATGATAAGGGACGGTGATATTGATTTCGCACTTGCCGGGGGAGCAGAGTACTGCATAGTGCCGGAAATTGTACACGGCTTTTCCAACATGAATGCTACCATAAAAATTCTGCCCGGCGACAGGGCCTTTGATAATCCTGCCCTTGCATCACGCCCATACAGCATTGATAGAAAAGGGATGGTGCTTTCTGAAGGTGCAGGCGCACTGGTGCTGGCGGCTGATGAAGCCGTAAAAGCATACGGCCTGACTCCAAAAGCAGAAGTACTGGGCGTTGGCTGGTCATCGGATGCATACCATTTTACCAGGCCAAACCCGGACACAATAACAATCGCCATGCTCCAGGCCATAGATGATGCAGGCCTTTCTCCTGAAGATATAAAATACGTCAATACCCACGGAACCTCAACATCCAAGGGGGACAGCGTGGAGGTTGACTGCCTGAGAAAAGTTTTTGGCAGGGGTATTTCCAAAATTCCAATATCTTCCAATAAGTCGCAGATCGGCCATACGCTTGGGGCTGCGGCAGCCATTGAAGGCGCACTCTCAATAGAGGCCATGAACAGGCAGCTTTTACTACCCACAATAAACCATCTGCCAGACCCTGATCTGGAAGATATTGATGTGGTTCCCAATGATGCACGGCAGCACGATTATGATATGTTTCTGTCAAATGCATTTGGTTTTGGTGGCACAAACTGCTGCATCGTTTTCAAGGGCGTGTGAGTAATGCAAACTGTTATGGGCAGGCCAATTAATGCGTTTATTTACTGGTCTTAGGCGAAATATAAAAGGATTGTAACATCTTAACCTTTACTTTCATACAAACATGAAAGGGATACAAAATGAAGCCAAAACCCTTTAAGCCGGAATACTTCAACGGGGTTGATAATTTTGTAATGGACTTGAATTCCGGCCTTCTATGGCACAGGCATCAGTACAGGACTCTATATATTGATACTGACCGATCCCAGGTTGTGTACCACTCCAATTACTTAAAGTACTTTGAGGTAGGCAGGGCAGAACTTATGAGGGATACTGCATATCCTTACAGGGAAGTAGAAGAAAGCGGATTTGTCTACCCGATTGTTGAAATAGGAGTAAAGTACTTTAAGCCGCTTTTTTATGATGATTCCATGTGGATTCACACCCGGCCCGGAAATCGGGAGCGGGTCAAGTTGCAGTTCGATTATGTTATAACCCACGGCACAAACTACGACATTGTCTGCACCGGGTTTACAAAACACTGCGCTCTCAACAAGTCAGGGAAACCTGTCGAAATAGACGAAAAAACAGTTCACCTATGGGAAACCTTTCCAAAACAAGAGACGGACATAGTATCCCCGTCAAAATAGAAGTAACCAGGCAGATCCTTGACCACAAAGTCTCTGGAAAAGCTGTGTTACCCGCTGTTGCAGCCATGGAAGCCATGGCAGGAGCAGTAAAAAAAGTCATGCCTGATATTGAAGTAAACCATATCCATGATGCATCATTCCAAAAATTTCTTTTACTTAAAGATGAGGCAGACATAATAGATGCATTTGTTGAGACCCAATTAATAGACGGGGCAAACAACAGCAGGCAGATACAGGCAACATTCTGCACACGCTTTGAATCACAAAAATCAAACATAAAAAGAACACTTCGCCATGTAACTGCAACATTCGGCAGGGGCAAAATCTTTAAGCCTCACCCTATCGACATTGCGGCATCCCTTGAGGGCAAGGGCTTTGCGGTTGATGCATTAAAGCTGTACCGGGAGCTTGTACCCTTTGGTGCATCGTTTCAAAATATCAGGGGCAGCCTCTACATGACGATGGAGGGTGCTTTTGGTACTGCAACCGGAGGGCCAATTTTTAACGGGGGCAGTGAAGATGCAGTACTGGGTTCCCCCTTCACATCCGATGCCAGCTTTCACGGGGCCTGTGTCTGGGGGCAGCGGTATGCCGGGCTTACAGCCTA
Organism: Desulfobacterales bacterium; assembly: GCA_029939895.1. GTDB lineage: Bacteria > Desulfobacterota > Desulfobacteria > Desulfobacterales > JAOZSB01 > JAOZSB01. The sequence goes on along the minus strand of JAOZSB010000049.1, from coordinate 14,005 downwards.
TCCAGCCGGGATGGGACAAAGGATTATCCATGCCCGCACCAAGCCGGGTGAGAAGTATATATTCCGTGTTTTTCCAAAGAGAGTATTCGATTTTTCACTGGAATTTGACATAAATATTTACAAACAGTCTGGCGAGCTTGCCGAGGAAATCCGGGGGTTGATGCTCGAAGATTTTACAAAGGGCATGACAAAGCCGCCTCCATGGATTCTTGAGGAAGATGAGGACAACAAATCCCTTTCACTGCTCAGGGACAGGGTGACAGACATGACGATTGTCGAGCTGGTCGGGGTTTCTGGGCTTGGGAAGTACTGCCTTGCACCCCGTGAGCAGGAGCGGTTTGACAGGATGAAGGAAAAAAGAGGCACAAGTTTTCTTGCCGCAAGAATGGCTGTGAAACGGCTCTCCAGAAAGCTTTCCGGGAATTACTACAATACTTCTCCAGAACAGATCGAGACCGTTGCACCTGACATGGAAAAACCTCAATGCCCGAACCTTACCGATGGTGGAAATTTCATCTGCTCGGTTTCCCACGATAAGCGGTTTGCAATTGCAGTAACTGCGGAAGCACCAATAGGCGTGGATGTTGAGCAGGTCTCCGACAGGATCCACGGAACCCAGAAATATTTCATGCACCAAAACGAGAGGACGCTTGCCAGTGAATCAGCAATGGGAAGCATCCAGGCCTCATTGCGGATATGGAGCATCAAGGAATCCGTGTCAAAGGCTTTTGGTTCCGGCCTGACCGATGCCTGGAAAAGGACGGAAGTAACACAGGTGGGTCTTGCATCTTCCCGCATAACAATAGACGGGCAGCCGCATTCCGCCTTTCATGGAACAATTGAAGACCATATTTTTACGATAGTAAAATTACAAATGGGAACAGTGCCATGACCTTATCAACAGCAGCTATAACAGGGGTTTGTCTGGTTGGAGCATATTTGGCAGGCTCAATAAATTTCTCGATTCTTCTTTTTAAAATCCTGCAAAAAGGAGATCCCAGGGACAGCCACAGCAAAAATCCGGGTGCTACAAATGTCTACAGGCAGGCCGGGCCGTTGTGGGCGGCGGTTGTGCTTGTCCTCGATATGGGACGTGCAGGAGCGGTTGCCTTTGCAGCCCTTTTGCTCATGGAGCCAGGGTTTGTCACATGGGCCGGGCTTTTTCTTATACTTGGGAACCACTTCCCACTGTTCCACGGATTTAAAGGCGGCAAGGGCGTGGCAAACTTTCTCGGTTTCACAATGATCATCTCCTTTCCTGTGGCTCTGGTTTCAGGAGCTGCCTGGGGCCTGGTTTATGCTGTAATAAAAAAGCCTTTTATTGCTTCTTTTTTCATGGTGGCTATACTTGCCGCAGGAACGATACTGAAAATCGGGACAGGCCCGCCACCAATTGCAGGAAGTATTATTACTGCCTTTTTAATTTTTTATTTTCATAAGGACAATATTACAGAAATATTTTTCAGGAAGTAAATTTTTCCATATTTTTTACTGCACCAAAAGTATTTAACACAGGCATTATTTTCAAAGGATTTTTCCAATGGATGCTGCTTCAGTTGGATGGGGAATATTTACACACACTTCGCTTTTGTGGATAAAGGCATGTGTTGCCGGGATTGCTGCGGTCTTTTTTCTGTATTTTTTTGTTAAGCCTGAAAATCAGGACTCGCGCGTTTCCGTTTCAATGCTGACGGTGATCGGGCTTTCTGCGGCCTTTTTGTGGGGTGGCAAGGTTACCCTTAATTTAAAGGAATATGTTCACCTGCACGATTTTTATCACTACTACATGGGAGCCAAATATTTTAAGGAGCTTGGCTATACAGGGCTTTACGAGGCCACAGTAATTGCTGATCTTGAAAACGGTCACAAAAAAGAAGTACTTGCCAGAAATGAAATCCGCGATCTCAGGACAAATAAACTGATAGCAGTAAAAAAAGTACTTGAGGATAAAGAGCAGATCAAGGCACGGTTTACGCAGCAGCGATGGGAAAGCTACCGGGCAGATGTTGAGTATTTCAGGATATGGTCGTACTCCCGGTTGACCAATGTCTGGCTCTGGAAGTCAATACACAAAGATCACGGATTCAACGCAACCCCTGTATGGAGTATTGCCGGGATATTGCTTACAAACCTTGGCCCTGCTGGAAAGTCCTTGATATTTTTTCTTACTCTCCTTGATTTTCTAATCATTGGCATCATGTGGGCAGTTGTGTTCCGGGTGTTTAACTGGAAGGCTGGGTGTGCGGCCCTTGTCTGGTGGGGCACGAACCTGCCTGGAGAATTTGCCTGGACAAGTGCGTCACTTCTTAGATACGACTGGCTCCTGTTTCTGGTGCTGGCAATAGCTTTCCTGAAAAAAGAAAAACCCGGTGCTGCCGGGGCTTCAGTAGCAATAGCCGCCATGCTGAGGGTCTTCCCCGGCATTCTGGCCCTTGGTGTAATTTTTCTTGGAGTACATGAGCTTATCAGGGAAAGAAAAACCCCGGTCTGGTTGATTCGTTTTACTGCCGGTGGAATTGCAGCATGTATAATCCTGATGCCTGCGGCAACCCTGATTGGACAGCGGGGGGTGGGTGTATGGCAGGAATTTGCCAAAAATTCACAGCAGCATTTGTCAAACCCCTTGGAAAATACAATGGGGCTTAAACCCCTTATATCCTACATGCCAAAAACCAAGGCGGGCCAGGGTTGGGGCGAAGACAGAATTGATGCCTTTAAAAGGCGCAGCCCTGCATTTTATCTTATCATTGCCGGGTTTCTTTGCCTCCTGTTGATCACGGTGAAAAACAAACCTGTCCATTATGCTGCAATTCTGTCTGTTGGAGCGGTTTTTTTCTGCTTTAATATCTCCTGTTATTACTTCTCCATGTTTCTTGTGTGGGGTTTTTTATTTGAAGAACAACCCGGACTTATTGCTGTGTCCCTGTGTGCGCTGTCCATGGCGACCAATATTGTAGCTTTGTTTGTTTCTGGATTTGCAGAGATCTATTTTTTTGTAAATTTAATGACCCTGTGCTTTATACTGTTTGCTTTTATTTTCTGCGGTTACAACCAGGAGCATATTACTGCCAGCCCCTGCAATTCAAGCATTAATAAAACACATTAAAAAGAATTATTGAAACTTAATGCTTTAGCGACATAATAGCTATAGACAATGCCTGTGTTTTTTTAGTATTAATGAATTTAATGTTAAGTTTATTCCCTTTATCAAAAACAAAAGCTCTGCTGGTTCGGCCGGCTACAAAGGCTGGAGTAAAAATATGGGGTTTGATCATAAAACAATAAACCATTCTGGAGTCAGGCTCAGGGCGCTTGTCCTTTCGACAATTGCTGCCTTTGTTCTGATCCTTATATCTGCATTTATTTTTTGGAAAATAAATGGAATAATCGCAGAAAAAGTCACCAGAAAAACTGCCGAATATGTAAAGAAGCCCCTGGAGTATGCCCACCTTGAAGACAAGGCCCTGGCTCAATCCAGAGCAGCTTTTATTGCAAATATGGTTGCTGTTGCATCAGGTGAAAACCTGCAACGTCAAGACTACAAAGCACTAACCAACGACCTGACAAATTTCCTGAAATATCCAGAGCTATCCGGGATAATAATAACAGGAACAACCCGGACAATTGCAGTTGGAGAGACCAAAAACAAAAATTTTCTGACTGCCCAATCCTATTGCTATTATAATGCTGATGATTCCATTGGCAGGGTGGAAGTGTTTCTTGATCTTTCTGTAAAAAATAAAAAGATAAAGGAGGCTGCCCAGCTCCTGCAAAATAATATGGCTGGCCTTGAAAAAGAGATTAAGGAAGGAATAAGCATAGGCCTTGGCGCAGAGCTTTTTTTAATTATTCTCCTTGGTGCTTTCTGGCTGGGTGCTGTTCTTGTTTATCTGAAAAACAAAATCCTGATACCCATAGATGACTGTGTTGCATTTGCAGGGAGGATAAAAGAGGGTGATTTCACCGGACGGATTGCTCCTGGCGGCATCAATGAGACAGCCCGCCTGAAGGATGCCCTGAGCGACATGGCGGTTTCCTTAGACAGCATGTTCCGGGACATTCTCACTGATATTGAAACCCTTTCTTTTTTGTCCATTGAGTTAAATGCCATTTCTCAGAAGATGTTCCAGGGCGTTGAAGTGACAGCAAGCAGGTCAACAGGAGCAACAACCGCCGTGGTGCGTGTTGCTGAAAACATACGCAGCATTGCAACATCTGCCGAGGAGGTAGGCGCGCAGATCAAGTCTGTGGCTGGTTCCTTTGCAAGTGTATCTGCAAATATGGGGGAAGTGGAAAGCGAGACCAAGAATGTAACAGGCTCTGTAAATACAGTTGCTGAATCAATCGAAATCATGCGTAACGCCCTGGGCAAAATTTCTACAAATTCCGTCCAGGTGGCAAGGGAGACCGAGGAAGCATCTGTCAAGGCTGACAACACCTGGGTGATCGTCAATGATCTGGACAAGGCAGCAAGGGAGGTGAGCGAGATCATAGACATGATAACTGACATTGCCCTTGATACCCACATACTTTCCCTGAACGCTGCTGTACAGGCAACGGCTGCCGGTACTTATGGAAGCCGTTTTCGTGTTGTTGCAGATGAAGTAAAAAAGCTGGCAAAGCAGACAGCAGAAGCATCTGTCATCATAAGCAAAAAGATAGAAGGGATGCAGAACAACACAGGCGCAGCAATAAATGCAATAAACACCATAGTAAAGGCGGTTGCCCATATTAACGACCTTACCACTGCAATTTCTGAAAATATCGGCGAGCAGACCAGCACAATAAATGATGTATTTGAAAGCGCAGAAGCAACCGCAATCGCAACCCAGGCGGTTTCAAAAAATGTAGAGGACTCGGCACTTGAAGGTGCTATTGTCTCTCAGAACCTTGATGAAGTTGCAAAAGCAATGGTGACGATTGCACAGGAAGCAATTGAGGCATCCGCAGAAACAGACCGGGCAGAAGAAAACGTAAAAGGCGTTGACGAGGCAGCAGACCTTACCTTTGAAGGGGCCAACCATATCAAGACCCAGTCCGAGCACCTCAAGAGCCTGTCCAGGGATTTGCAGGTGGTTTTTGGAAAGTTCAAAGTCAAGGAGCGGTAGCAATCCATGTTCAGGAAGACCTTCAACCTACTTGGAATACAAAAGGGAGAGACAAGGCTTGCGCTGGCCTCTGCGTCTTTGTCTTTTTTTATTGGCTTTTCCCTGATTTTTCTCTGCTCCTATTCAACTGCTCTTTTCCTGACGCATTTTAATGCCGCAGACCTGGGGTTTGTCTATATTGGTGTTGCAATTTCAATTTCACTTTGTGGTTTTTTATTCTCCCTGTTTGAGGGCCGGGTTTCCCAGCGTGTACTTTCTGTTGGAACCCTGGTTTTTCTTCTCCTTTTCCTGGTTGGTTTTGTGTTCTGGCTCCGGGCCGGGGGAGAAAAAACTGCTTCTTTTTTTCTTCTTATATGGTTTGAAGTGGCAATACTCCTGACAAGCCTGAGCTTCTGGGGGCTGTGCGGGAGCCTGTTCAGCCTTGGTCAGGCCAAAAGACTTTTTGGGCTTATAGACTCCGGCAAATTCATTGCCTACATGGGCGCAGGATACCTCAGCCCCTTTATTGCCAGCCATTTCGGGGCTGGAAGTTTTTTATACCTTTCCTGCATCGGGGTTGTCCTTGCCATCATCCTTACTTTTTTTGTTCGGGATGACAGCAGCGATAAAAAAAAGACCAAAAAAACCAGCCAGGGCATGAAGACTCAAAAAAAATCCAGGAAAAAAAAATCAAGCTTCAGGGAGCTGTCAAAGGACAAGTTTGTTTTGAACCTGCACCTCCTGTGGGGGCTTTCCATTGCTGCAATATACCTTGCTGACGTGGCCATGAACTCCCAGGCAGAGCTGAGGTTTACTGATTCCGGGGAGCTTGCTGGTTTTTTTGGTTTGTTTTATGGAGTAGCAGCTTTTGCTGCCCTGGTTGTCAAGGGGTTTGCTTCGGGCAGGATAATCGGAAAAATAGGTGTAGTAAAAGCACTCTATTTACTTCCCGTGGCCCTTTTGTTTATAAATGCCATACTTTCAGCTTTTAAATTTATTCCAGCGTCCGTCAGCACGGTTTTTGCCCTTGCTGTTGCCCTCAAATTTGTGAATTACGTACTTGACCACGGGATAAAGGTTCCTGCCTTTATGGTTTTGTATCAGCCCTTTTCTGCCAGCCAGCGGATGAGCGTGCAGACTTCGGTGGAGAGCCTTGCTGGTTCCGGCTCAATACTCCTGGCTGGTATCATACTCCTTGCCGGTCGAAAATATGTGGAAATTAATGCAGTAAACGTATCATGGATCATGGCTGGAATAATTCTTGTGTGGCTTTTTTGTACAATCACCCTGAGGAAGCAGTACACGGCAAAGCTGACCCAGGCCATGAAGCATATGCTGCGAAAGGGTGAGGTAAATTTTTCTGACAGCCTGAGCATGGGTGTTGTGATGCAGAAGCTTGAGACAGGAAACCCTGAAGAAGTATCAAGCTGCCTTGACATAATTGCTTCCCAGTCCCCGGAAAAGCTGCAACAGATTCTGCCGGGGCTGCTTGTCCATCCTTCAGAAAAAGTAGTAGTAGAAGCACTCCAAAGGGTTGAGGGTCTTCGCAGTCTTTTGGGAGAAACCAGCAGCGATTTTAGCGTAAGCCCGGAATTGACAAAGAACGTGGAAGCACTCCTGATGACCGACAAGAACGCAGAAATAACCAGCACAGCACTAAAGGCCCTGGCCTCGACACAGGGAGAAGGAGCAATTGAAACGCTTCTTCCCTACATGGAAAACACAGACCGCAGTGTCAGGATTGGTGCTACAGTTGGAATAATGAAGTATACAGGCGGCGAGGGACTCCATGCTGCTGGTGTGAGGCTGGTGAACATGCTGCATTCCAGGGATGAAATGGACAGAGAAGCCTTTGCCCTGGCCCTTGGTGAGATTGGAAAATCCGGGTTTTACCGTCCCCTGCTTGATCTCCTTGAAGACGAGTCCATGAACGTCAGGAAAGCCGCAGCAACTGCTTCTGCAAAACTTGGCAACAGGAGGCTGGCATCGGGGATTGTTAACAATATCCGCATCCGGGAACTTCGGGGGGGCGCAACAAAGGCTCTGTCTGCAATTGGCGGGGGTGCGCTCGATGCTGTTTCCCTGGCACTTGATAACAACGGGCATGACCGGGTTTTTTCAAGGATAGTAATTAAAAGCATCTCAAAAATGGACGGGCCGGAATCCATAAGCTATCTTGAAAACAATCTGAGCGCACCAGACCCGTATTTCAGGGGCATTGTCCTGAACTCACTAACCCTGCGACGTTACAAGGCAGCTAACCGGGAGACCATAAAGGTCATAATCCGCAGGGAGGCAGAGTTTGCATTCTGGTGCATATCGGCCTTTCGTGAACTGATTGAAGAAAAAGGGGTTTTAGGGGAAGCATTTTTTCAGGAAGCGCAAACTACGGTTTTAAGGATCAAGAGCCTGCTTACATTTATATATCCTGCAACATCAATCCAACATGTTTTTAGAAATTTAGACAGGCCAGAGCAGGAGCAAAGGGAATATGCAATTGAAACCTTTGAGAACATTCTTGAGCCAGACCTGAAAACAATTGTTTTTTCCCTTATTGTAGGGCCAGCCTTTGAAAGGACAAAAAATACAGGGCCAGAGGCTGAAACATTTGACTACAAACCCCTGGGCATCCACGGGCTTGCAGAAACAGTGCTAAGCGGGAACAAGTTTCATTTCACCAACTGGACAATATCCGCTGCACTTTTTGAGGCTGGGGTTCACAAACTCATGCAGCTTAAAAACCTTGTACTCTCGCACACCCGAAGCGATGAACCCATCATACGGGAAACAGCCCTGTGGACATCAGGCTCAAGAGCATCTGATCCCTGGGTTTCAGATTCATGGAAATCTGCCAGATTTCGCAGCAAAGGAGGCACTCGAATGATAATCACCGTGGAAAAAACACAGCACCTGAGCGAGGCAGAAATTTTTGCTGAGCTTCCCGGAGAAACATTAGGTGAAGTAGCTGTCACAGCCACCGAAGAGGAGGTTGAGTCCGGGGACATAATAATTCAACGGGGCGAGTATAATGACGCGCTATATATTTTATTTGCCGGTCAGGTGAAGGTCACGGGCAAGGACGAGGACGATGTAAAGGTTCTTGACGGCAGCGGCATATTTGGCGAGTTTGAAGGCTTTAACCCCGGCCCAAGCACCATCGAGGCTTCAGCAGAGGAAGACTCCATACTCCTGAAGCTTGATTCAATAGGAATTGAGACCCTGATCGAGGACAGCCCGGAGTTTGCAAAGTGTGTTGTAAAGTATCTTGCCGGACGAAACAGGTATTAGTAAATATCATTTTTCGTCAACCTGGCAGGGTTGCACTCACTTGACTTGACACACCTGTAAACATTACACTTTTTTGCACTTTGTCATTTTTTGACATTCCAGGGCAGAGCCTGATAAATACTTGATTTTTTATCCTAAAAAAATTATATTTTAAACAGCCATTCCATTTGGCGCAGGTTTTGCTAAAACAAATAATGGTTATTTAAAGTAATAAACATATTCCAGATCACACACCCGGCACTTTGGTGCTAAATACTCATTCTCCCTATACAGGGGTTTGGAATGCAGGGCATAGAGTAAGGCAAATTCTTTTCACATAATGCGCAAGGAGTGGAGAAATGATTGATGCTTCGAATATGACAGTCCTTATTGTTGATGTGGATAAAAATATGACCCGGTCTGTCCGGGGGATGCTGAAAATTTTGCAGTTTGGCAAAGGCAGTTTTCTTGCCCACAATGGTCTTGAGGCATGGAAAATTTTAAAGGAAGAAAAAATTGACCTTATGATACTTGAGTGGAAAATCCCCGTGCTTAGCGGAGTTGAACTGCTTGACAGAATACGTGAAGATAAAGACCTGCGCTATATGCCTGTTATTATGATTTCCAATGATTCCAACAAGGGAATTGTGGCAGAGGCCGGAGAGTCTGAAATTGATGCCTTCCTGGTCAAGCCCATTACTGCCATAGAGCTTGAAGAAAAAATTGCAATGGTACTCAAAAAGGCGAATTCCCCCTCAAAGGTGACCCAGCTTCTCAGGAAATCCAAAGAGACTGCCGAGGAAGGCAAAACAGAATTGTCCTTCAAGCTTGTAAATGCGGCTGTTCAGGCTGCCCCGAATTCGTCAAGGCCAATACGGGAGCTTGGGGTGCTGTTATTCAATACAAAGGAAATTGACAGCGCAGAAAAATGTTTCATCAAGGCCATCAAGTTCAATCCAATGGACGTTGTAGCACTCCACTATTTAGGGGAAATCTATCTTCTGAAAAAACAGCACGCTACTGCTGAAAAATTTTATCAAAAAGCTATGGACATAAGCCCTCGACACGTTTCGAGTGTGGTTGAGTTCGGCAAAGCACTTGTTCGGGATAATAAATCCATCAAGGCAGGAAAAATATTTAATGCTGCCATCGAACAGTCAAACAACTCATATGTGCTTATTGAAGAAATTGCCGAATTCTGCTTTGATAAGGGTTTAAACATTTTTGCCCTCAAGCAGTATGATTTCCTCTTGTCAAGGCTCCCCAGGCGGAGTGACATAATGAAAAAAATCGGTATACTCCGCAGGAAGGAAGGCGATCACAAAATAGCACTGAATATGCTGAAAAAAGCAGAGATTTATGCAAAGGATGATGTTGAAATCAAGCTGGAGATTGCAGACGTTCTGATAATTTTAAAGCAACCCTTCATGGCCGATGAAATACTGAGGACAATACTGAAAACCGATCCTGAAAATACAAGGGCCAGTGACTTAATCGCCATGTGTGTTTGAGCTGTTGAGGAGTTATCCTAAAAATAGTATTTGACGGAAAAAGTGATTTTTGCATCACTTACCTTCTCGCCATATTCGGACTTTCCTTTTCCGGTAAGAAGCCCTGCCTTTAAGTCCACGGTTAAGTTTGTTATTGGAGAATATGTTAATTGAGGCGTTATGGACGCGCTTTGATCGTTCATATTATAAACACAGGTAATGGCCGGGACAAAATACAGAATATCAAAGGGTTCCTTCTGGGAAACCTTGAGATAAAGATAGTCCCTCATGGCAGCCTGCTGGTTATAATAGGCTGCGTATTTTGCACTTTTTGTAATCGCCGTCCTGCTTGAGTTGCTTAGATACTGGCTGTATCCTTTTTCAATAAAGGTAAGATAGTTTTCATATTCCTGCGCCGTATACCCCTGCCCGTTTCTATAATATTCAAATATCCACGTTGTATCCTGGCTTGAGAGATAGCGCAGGCCCAGCAGGTAATTAAGGGCCGTGTATTCCTGCTCGCTGGTTTTGCCGTAGCTGTCAATAATAATCTGGCTATAGTCCTTGACCAGTGCAGCCTCCCCATGAATTTCAAAGGATGGGTTCAGGTTTTTTGAAAAATCCATCCCGACCTGATTATTGATATTATCACTGATTAAAAACATGAAATCAACATCTGTATCATAGGCAAAAAAGTAAAATTTGCTTCCCCATGCCAGTTCATCTTTTGGGCCTGTCATATGGTTGAAATCTCTGCCAATCGGCATGACAACAGGAGTTACCGCAAGGGTTTTCAGCGGGCCGTCCATGCTTTTGATATAGTCCGCCCCCAGGTTGAAATATCCCTCCAGGGTTGCATCCGGGTCATCAATATCCTTTGGGCGGCTAAAAAATGCTGCTGGGCTGAAGGCATATCCCTTGCCCCATTTGTATACTTTTTTCCCCACATCAAGGGCCAGGGAAAAGGAGGGCTGAAGGGTGAGGTAAGCCTCTTCTGCTTTTACTTCTGATTCAAAGTCTTCGTTTCTGTTGTAATAATAAAGGCTGTTCAAGCGGCCATAAAATTTTATAATCTCATACTGGTAGCGGCCCTCTGCCGTTAAATCAACGCCTGTCTGCCATAGTGTATCTTCTTTTTTTCCGTCCAGGTACTTCTGCCGGAACAGGAGAGCATCGTGGTCAAAAAAAACTATGGTTTCCTTTGCTTCAATATCAGCGTTTATTGAGTATGGTTTTTTTTCTGTATCTTCAATCTCAAAATCAAGATCCAGATCCACCAGGTCGTCATCAGTGGTTTCAGAAAACGCAGATACTGAAAGCAGCACCATAATTAACATCATGATAATAGTCACAAAAACTTTTTTCATCACTACTGCAAACCTTCAATTTTGTGCATATAGTTCAGGCTGAAAATTTCATCAACAAGCTGCCTTTTTTTTACTTTGGCAAAAACAATATATGATTTATATCCTTTATTTAAAGGGCTGCTGGTTTCAATAATTGCAGGCCGAACAATACCATTGCCAAAGTCTTTGATTTTTTTAAAGTATAAATTTTTTATCAACATTCCAGATGCAGCGTAGCACTCGATTTTTTTGGGAAGCAGTTTTTCAGAATCTATAAACATGGTGACTGTTTCATAGGCTACATTTTTCATCCGTGCCTTTAAATAAAGAGTGTAGCCACTATCGGTTGTTTCAATTTTTTCGCAATTGTATTCAGCACTGTAGTCCACCCGCATAATGTCGGAGTTATTAAATATCCCCCCGGTGACCGATTGAAGGCTCGTTATCCTTATGGGTTTTCCGACATTTGGAATATACAGCCACATGTTTTCCCCGATTCGCAGGGTACTCCTTCCCTTTTCACTCGCAGGAGAAATAAAAACCGATGCGATTTTATCCTTGCCCTTTTTTACGGAAAACATGACAAATTCTTTTTTTGTGCCGTCTGGTTCAATATTGATCAGCTTCCTGTACATTTCAAAACTTTCCGGGTTTAAATTTCGATCAACCTGTTTTAAAATTTCATTTCCATCGAGCGCAAAAGCAGCTGCTGCCGAAAAAAAACCAAGCACAACAACCAGGAATATCTTCTTCATTTTTCCCCCTTTTAAAATATATCCCTTAAACATGTCCCAGCGCATCAACCGGCTCCATTCTTGAAGCTTTCCAGGCAGGTTGCAGGCTGGCAAAAACAGAAATAAACAAAACAATGCCGGACACCCAAAGCATTTCAGTAACATTCACAGATGGAGACAACAGCAGGTTATCCTGCTGTCCAAAGGCAAAGCTGATCTTGTAAATATTTAGCAGGTAGACACCTGACAATCCAACGATATTGCCGACAATTGCACTGCCAAGCCCTAACAGAAGGCCTTCGGCAAGAAAAAGGCTCATGACTCTGCCGGGGGAGGTGCCAATGGCAGACATGGTTCCTATCTCCCTCACACGCTCGTAAACAGACATCATCATAACATTGAGGATGCTTATCAACACTATGGCAACCATGATAATTTTCATTGTAACGGTCATAAAATCTATCATTTTTGCAATATTTGAAAAGGGCGACAGCTTTTCCCAGGTGTGAACCTCAAACATTGGCTTTCCCTTTTTATTTACAATGCCAGCCAGTTCAGGAGCCACTTTCCTGTATACTTTTTTAAGCTTGTCAAAATCATGCAGCCTGACACCCACTTCAATCACTTCCGGCCTGTCCATGCGCAGGAGTTCCCTGGCATCCCTGATATGCATGTACCCTTCCTTGCCCTGTGGCCCTACAATACTTTCTATGATCCCGGCGACCCTGAAGTTCAGGCCATTTACACTGCCGTCTTTGTTATTTGCAACCAGCACAACCGGGCTTCCGATCTTCAGCTTCATCCCCCGCGCCAGCTTTTCCGGAATAATTACCTCACCCGGATTGAGCAATACTCCTGGTTTTCTTGCTTTGTCAAATGCCATCCTGCTCCCCACATCAGGGCATACCTGAACTTCTTTTTCAGGATCAATCGCACTCAAACGAATGTTTGTAGTCTCGGTATAGTTGCTCAGCATTGCATTGAGCTTGATCCGGGGTGCCCAGGCCTTTATCTCCCTGTGACCCGAAAGCAATTGCTCAACCTTTTTGTACTGCCTGGAATCTAAAGTCATATTTAAGGGCATGGTATCGATTGAAGAAACATAACCTTTTCTATGGATCTGCATCTGGGAAAGGTTTGAGTCTGTAATCTGCCCTATCATCATCGCCTTGAACGAACCAGCAAGGGCGGAAAACAGGATTACAAGCACCACACCAAAGGTAATCAAAAGAGAAGTCAGCATGGTTCTTCGTTTGTATCTTAATAGATTGCGAAGTGCGATCTTGAATATACGAGTCATTGAATTATCTCCCTGAATGTTTTAACGAAGCGTCGATTTTTGTTTATTTAAGGCGACATTGCCAGAAAATAAGCAAAAAACTCCTTTTTCTGCCTATGCAAGACACCCGTCAACAAGGGTATATGTTGTTTCTGCTTCTTCCATAATTCTGGGGTCGTGGGTGGAAAAAATAAAGGTTGTGTCAAACTTATCTTTCATATCCCGCATCAGGCGAATCACATTTAATGAGGATGCTTTGTCAAGATTTGCAGTTGGCTCATCCGCCATGACAAGTTTTGGCCGGGTGACCAGCGCCCGTGCAACGGCAACTCGCTGTTTTTGCCCGCCGGACAACTGATCCGGGAACTTGTCTTTCTGCTCAAGCATATCCACAGAATCAAGGACATCAAGAATCATGTCCCTTCTTTTGTCTGCGGGCTCGTTCTTAACCATAACAAGAGGATATTCCACGTTTTCATATGCTGTGAGAACCGGAAAAAGATTAAAGGACTGAAAAATAAACCCAATAACTTCTCCCCGAAAAGCTGCTCTTTTTTGACGATTAAAGGCATCAACCTGCTGACCATCAACAAGAACTTTCCCTTTGGTGGGCCTGTCAAGACACCCTATCATGTTCAGCATTGTGGTCTTTCCACTTCCAGACGGCCCTACAAAGGAAACAAATGCTGACTTTTCAATGGACAGGTTGATCTCACTTACAGCCACCACCTCAACGTCACCTGTCTTGTATATCTTAGAAACGTTTTCAATTTGAACCAGAGCCATAATCACCTCTTTAAAT
>JAOZSB010000319.1 GCA_029939895.1 Desulfobacterales bacterium | reverse complement strand
AACGAAGCAAATTGCTTTGTTTATCCTGAAGGTTTGGTTATGAAGTAAGCAAAAATTCTCTATTGCTATCGTTCACACAGCTCCACAAGAACTCCATTTGTGGCCTTTGGGTGCAAAAAAGCGATCTTCGCGCCCCCAGCCCCGATTCGCGGGGTTTCATCAATCAGGCGGATACCCTTTTCCTTTAATTCGGCAAGGGCATCCTCGATATTTTCCACACGAAAAGCCACGTGCTGAAACCCTTCGCCTTTTTTTGCTAAAAATTTCGCAATCGGCCCGTCGTCGGATGTTGATTCCAGAAGCTCAACCTCGCTCTTCATGCCTGGTGTTGTGCCTACCTTTAAAAAAGCGGTTGTCACCTTCTGCTCTTCAACGGTCTCTGAACCTTCAAATTCAAGGCCCAGCACCTCCTGCCAGAAGGATTTGCCCTGGTCAATGGAGTTTACTGCCACGCCAAGGTGGTCGATTCCAATAATTTTCATTTTCAGCCCCTGGCCTTTTCCAGGGCCCTTTTGAAGCCAGGCATGGAATTGATAATGGTTTTATCGTCAACACAAAAGGCCAGCCGGAAATGCCCGGGCCCGCCAAAGCCTCTGCCTGGAACCGCCAGAATCAACTCTTCCTGGAGGAGGCTCACAAAACCAACCTCGTCTTCAACAGGCGATTTGGGGAAGAGGTAAAAGGCTCCCTTTGGCTTAACCACATCATAACCAGCATCCACAAGGCCATCAAAGAAAAGATCGCGGTTGCGCTCGTAAACCGACACATCCACGCAATCACCCTGCATGCAACCCACAACACGCTGCATCAATGCAGGTGCATTCACAAAGCCGAGAATCCTGTTAGCCAGTGTCATACCTGCCATCAGCTCTTCCTTGTTCGAGGCATCCGGGCTAAGGGCAAGAAATCCGATCCTTTCGCCTGGAATAGAAATATCCTTTGAATAGGAAGCTGCCACAATGCTCTCGTCGTAAGCCGTAAAGATTGACGGCACACTCAAACCATCAAAAATAAGCTTCCTGTATGGCTCGTCTGAAATCAAATATATTGTGTGTCCATGCTGTTTTGACTTCTCCCGGAGAATCGCTCCCAGACCGTCAAGGCTTTCCTTTGAATAGATCTGGCCCGTGGGATTATTTGGAGAATTTATAATCACGGCCTTTGTTTTTTCGTTTATCGCTTCCTCAATCACCCCAAGATCAAGGGTAAAATCAGGATTCGATTTCACGGTCTTTAGAATGCCAGCGTGGTTGTCTGCATAAAAGGAATACTCCACAAAAAAAGGCGTGGGCGTGATAACCTCATCCCCCGGGTCGAGTATGGCCTTGAGTATAATGTTAATGGCACCGGCAGCCCCGCAGGTCATGATTACATGGTCCTCGTCAACCTGTTTGCCCTGCTCCTTTGAGACGTATTGCGCAACTGACTTGCGCACATGAGGGTAGCCGGAATTGGGCATGTATGCATGATTGCCCGGCTCTGTCGATTCAACCGCCTGTAGAAGGTTTGCCTTAAAGGACCCTGGCGGACTCATGATTGGATTTCCCAGAGAAAAATCAAACACCTTGTCAGCCCCATGCTCTGCTTTCAGCTTTGCACCTTCCTCGAACATCTTCCTTATCCATGAGGACTTTTCCATAAAGCCCTTGATTTTAGTTGATACTGCCATATCAAAGCTCCTAACGCTGCTTTTATATTATTGATGATAAATCATATTTTTTTGCCATGGGATTCCAGCAGAAACATTCGCTGTTTCCAGGCCTCTCCCCCTAACAACTTCAAGGCACTATGCTGATTCCACTGCCTTGATTTCAGGTATTTCCTGCTTCAGCATTTTCTCGATGCCGTTTTTCAGCGTCATCTGGGACATGGGGCAGCCAGCGCAGGCTCCCTGGAGCCTTACCTTGACAATATTGTCATCGGTCAGTTCCACAAATTCCACGTCTCCGCCATCTGCCTGGAGCATGGGCCTTACCTTGTTGAGTGCGGCCTGTATTCTATCTTTCATTATAATTCCTCCCTTAAAATTTTAAAGTTTTGCAGCAATTTGGTATTAAATTATTTTATCAGATTTATTGCTCAAGCCCAGCATGAAAATTACTCCTGAATTCGGAGTACCTTCCCTGCATCACAGCTTTTCGCAAATCCTTCATCAGGTTTACATAGTAATATACATTATGAATCGTGTTCAAACGATACGCAAGGATTTCCCTGGACATGTAAAGATGCCTTAAATACGCTCTTGAGTAGTTGCGGCATGTGTAGCATTCACACTTTTCATCCACTGGTTCTTTGGCTGTCCTGTGAACTGCGTTGGAAATATTTATCGTGCCTGCGTGGGTGAAAAGCTGACCGTTCCTTGCGTTCCTTGTGGGCATAACACAATCGAACATATCAGCACCAAGCCCGGCAAGCTCCACCAGGTCTTCCGGGGTTCCAACGCCCATTATATATTTTGGGCGATCATCAGGAAGCATGGCCAGTGTTGCCTCTGCCATTGAATACATCAGCTCCTTTGGCTCACCAACGCTGAGTCCGCCGATTGCATAGCCTGGAAAATCAGTCTCAAGGAGCATGTCAGCCGATTTCCTGCGAAGGTCTGCATACATCCCGCCCTGGATAATCCCGAAAAGCAGGGAACCTGAGTCCGTATCAAGTGCAGCCTTGCAGCGATCCCCCCACAAACGGGTTCTGTCGAGAGCCTGTTCAACCCTGTTCCGGTCTGCCGGGTATTCAACGCATTCATCAAGACACATGATTATATCGGCCCCTAAACTTTGCTGAATCTGGATTGATTTTTCAGGGGTGAGCATGTGGCTTGAGCCATCGAGGTGCGACTGAAAAAGCGCGCCCTCCTCGGTGATTTTTGTCAGCTTTGCCAGAGAAAATACCTGAAACCCACCGCTGTCTGTCAATATCGGGCCGTCCCAGTTCATAAAGTCGTGGAGTCCTCCAAAAAGTTCCACAACATCGCAACCCGGCCTTAGATAGAGGTGATAGGTATTCCCCAGAATAATCGTTGCTCCTACTTCCTTAAGCTCTTCCGGGGTAAGCGCCTTTACAGTGCCAAGCGTTCCAACGGGCATAAAAACAGGGGTTTCAATCACCCCCCGCCTTGTTTTTAAGAGTCCGGCCCTGGCTGTTCCAGAGGTTCCCTCTACTGAAAAAACATTTGCATCATTTACTTTGTCATCATTTAAACTAACATTACTCATTCTATAAACATCCCGTCGCCGTAGCTGAAAAATCTGAAATCGTGTTCCATTGCATCCCTGTATGCTGCAAGCACATTATCCCGCCCGGCAAACGCCGACACAAGCATGATAAGGGTCGATTTTGGCAGATGAAAATTGGTTATGACTGCGTCAACAGCCTTAAATTTGTAGCCAGGGTAGATAAAAAGTCCGCATTCACCCGAACCCGGCTTTACCATGCCGCTTTCATCGGCAGCAAACTCCAGGGTCCTAATGCTTGTGGTTCCAACGGCAACAAGCCTTGAACCTGCTTCCTTTGCCTGATTTATGGTCTGGGCAGCCTGTTCTGATATTGAAAAAAGCTCCCTGTGCATTTCATGGTTGCGGATGTCATCCACACGGACTGGTAAAAAAGTACCATACCCTATATGGAGTGTAATTTCAACGATTTTGACCCCTTTTGCCCTGATTTCATCAAGAAGCCCCGTTGTAAAATGGATACCCGCAGTTGGTGCTGCAACCGCCCCTTTTTCCTTGGCATAAACCGTCTGATACGACTCCCTGTCAGCCTCGGTGTCGCTGCGCCTTATATATGGCGGAAGCGGCATCCTGCCAGTGGCGGCTAATACATCATCAAAGCTCCTGCCAGGCACATTATATTGAAATCTCAGCCTGTAGGTTCCATTCCCAACGGACACAACCACAGCCGACAACCCCTCATCAAAACTAAGGTTAGATCCAGGCTTTGGGCCTTTTGATGCCCTTATCAGGCACTCGAATTCAAGCTCATCAAGACTGCCCTTCAACTTCACCTGGGCGTAATCTATGATAAGCACCTCGACCTTTCCGCCAGTCTCCTTCCGCCCGTACAGCCGTCCGGGAATAACCTGGGTATTGTTTACCACCAGAACATCATTTTCCCTTAAAAAACCTTTAATATCAGAAAATAAATGAACAGACGTTCCCCCGTTCTCCCGGTCAAGGCGCATAAGCTTTGACGCATCCCGCTTATCCGCAGGATCCTGGGCTATCAGGGATTCATCAAGTTCAAAATCGTAATCGTTTATGGAATATGTCATTTTGTTAATCGCATTTTGTATTTTTTACTAATAAAACTTTAACTTATAACGATGCTTTAATTCCTGTTTATTTCAAAGGCCTGACCAGGAAATAAGCAAAGCATATTTATCATTTAATAATTTTTCAGTCAAATTTAAGACAACCATCATGGCTGCGCAAACCACAGAAGCAGCAGCCCGAAAAGCATAAGCCCAAGACCAAGGGCACGCAGCACATTATCCGGCAGCCTGATCATGCTTTCCAGGGCATCCTTTGCCATGCCCGGCACCATAAAGTACGGCGCACCCTCAATTATCATCACAACACCTAAAACACAGAGAATAAAATTCATTATCAATTCCCTTTAAATTAATATTTCCTTATCTGGTTCATACTTTTACAGAGGCAGTGTCCCTGCGGAACAGACAGAAGCATAAAGCTTATTGCACTTTTTTTCCACCATTCCAACCAAATTTTTCTGCATACCCGTCCACACCCCATTGCCCGGCAAACTGCGCAACATCTTCACTAAACAGCATCTCAAGGCTGCCTGTACCATACTTATCCCGCCATTTGCACTTTAGCACCAGGGGGTCATGAGCTTGAAAATCATACAGAGTTCCTGATATTTTATTGCCATTTTCCAGAAATTCATAATCACCAGCCAGCGTCCCAATCCTGGGCAGTTTCACCACCATGGGTATTTCAAATATTGAAAGCCTGTAAATTCTTGTCACACCATCACAATTATTCCCGCCACTGACTATGACACCATCATAAGAACCAGGCAGCCCCCTCGACCAGCCCTCCTGATACGGCTGCCCTGTCAACCAGTTGGTACTGCAACCCGAAATGAGAATAAGCATTGTAACACACATGGCTGCCAGTAATATTTTGTAATTTTTTCTCATTTTTACTCCCCTGCTTATGAAAACACACAAAATGCATTTTTGTTAGTGTAGCCGAGCTAAGGCCTTTTGTATTATAACAGAAAGTACTCTTTTTAGATACCACGCAGCATGGGTTGTCGTTTTTAATTGCTTGCATTTAGTAATTACTTTGTGTATACAGAATTATGT
>JAOZSB010000048.1 GCA_029939895.1 Desulfobacterales bacterium | reverse complement strand
TAACAAGATATTTTTTTACTACTTGAAAATTTTTTGGTTTTATTTTAATTTATTTAACTGATATTTACATATTATTTGAATTGAATCCTCGGCAATGGATAGCTCTGATCAAACGTTACAGACCAGTAGATATTCCATGACAACACACCCATTTTCAAAAATGGGTAAATCTGTTTGCCTCATTAAGGAATTCTATCATGGACCCACAATTCAATGCTGGCACAATCTCCAAAACAAGCGGCGGCGGTGTCCTTTTTATATTTGGCATCCCTTTTTTCCTTATCGGCCTTTTCATGTTAGGGGCATCCCTTGGATTCTACCATATAGATGGAGACCTAACCGACTTCCAGGGAATTATTATGGGTACTTTTTTTACTGCTTTTGGTGCTGTGTTTATCCTCGGTAGAAAAGGCATCATCATCGACAAAACTAAAAAAACAGTCCTTATCTGGTACGGTTTGATTTTTCCCTTCATCAGAAAAGAATACTCCATAGAGGATTTTGACAGAGTCTCCATTGTAAAGGAGGTTCGCAAAAACAAAAACAGTTCTTACACTGTCTTTCCTGTCAGACTTGCGTCATCAACTGGAAGCGAAAACCTGAATATTGAAGAATCGCAGGACTACCAGGAATCCAGAGAAAATGCGGAAAATCTGGCAAAGTTCCTCAAGATACCCCTTGTAGACGTTTCTTCTGGTGACGAAGTGATAAGGGATCATGATAAACTTGATTACTCCCTAAAAAAAATCATGGCTGATTCCGGCGAAAAAATCACTCTCCCATCCTGCCCGCACGACATGAAAACCATTATCAAAAACCAGGGATCTACTCTCATTTTGGAAATCCCGCCCACTGGATTTAACCTTGCCCTCAAGCTTCAACTTGTGGCCAGTATAATTTTTCCTGCTATCTTTTTCCTTATGTTCCTTTCACCCTTTAATTCCAGCGGAATTAACTTTGGAGGCATGACACTCGTCACCGGCCTTTTTCTTGGGATACCTGTATCAATAATCTTTTACTCTGTCCTTTCAAAGGCAAAATCAACTTCAAGAATCACCCTCACCCGCACTGTACTGCGACTTGAAGTAAAGAGGCTATGCAAGCCCAAGCCCACACTTTCAGAAATCCTTTTGTCCAAACTTGAAGAAATAACATGCCCATCCAAGGCATTTCCATCTGCCCACACAATGAATCAGAACTCACCCCAACATCATTTGGAACAAAACATGGAGCAGAATCTCCCAGAATTCATTTTAAAACTGCTGCCGTCTATGCCCATTAGCGCAAGAAGCGATGATGAGACACTTGACTTCGGTCATAATCTTTCCCTTGAGGAAAAAAAATACCTTGTCGCACTCATCAAAAAGAAAATTTCAGAATAATTAGTACCTGAATGATAAAGCGGGTTTTTTTAAATCACGTTAGTTAAGGATAGACTAAACATTCGCAATTTCTTCAATGCACGACAGGTCATTATTTTTTGTAGAATTGACGTGTTGTGAAACAGCAAAACAATTGAGCTGAGTTATTCTTACTTTTTCCAAAAATGCTTTTGAAGTCGCCAAATTTCCATGGCCTGCCTGATCATTTGGCGCATCCCCCTTGCCCATCAGCCATTCGCTAAGGGTGCTGAGGGGAAGAATAACGGGCATCCTGTCGTGAACATCCCTTGCAGTGCCTTTTGCGGAAGTCGTTATTATTGAAAACGTAAATAATTTACTACCATCGGCCCTTGTCCATGACTCCCAAATACCAGCAAAAGCCAGCGGGTTACTTTCCGGGGAATGGAAGTAGTATGGTTTTTTTTTGCTTCCTTTTTTCTTCCATTCAAAAAAACCGTCAGCAGGAATAATGCATCGTTTAGAAGCAAAAGCATTTTTAAATGAAGTTTTTTTATCTATTGTTTCAATCCTTGCATTTATCATTTTATATCCGATTTTCTCATCCTTTGCCCAGAAGGGAACAAGGCCCCATCGGAGCCTGCCCATCCTCCTCTTCCCATCCCTATATATGACAGCAAGAAGTTCATGGCCAGGAGCGGCATTATAAAAAGGCGTATCAGTATTCACAAAAGTCTCTGCTTCAAAGAATTCCTCAAGTACCGATATCTTACTGAACTGAGCGAACCTTCCACACATGCTTAAAACCCTTTTTGTAAATTGAGATTAACACTCTCAATGAAAGCCATAATCTACATTTTTCATCTAATGAAATTGAGCATCTTTAAACACAATCTTTTCGGACTATACAAAAAAAGTGCTTCAGTCCTCTTTTCCTGGGACAAGGCAATCGAGTATAAGGCCGTAAAAAATTGAGTCTGCTGTTGATATAAACTGCCAGCCAAGGTGGGTGCGACACCTGCCACATGTTGCGATGCGCCATGCATAGCCTGTGAACCATGTAAACTCTATAGAAGGCCGCCCAAAACAAGCGCAGTCAGCAGAAATAAAACAACCTATTTCATAAACATTGCCGTGGGGGTTTGCGAATGTGTGCTTGTGGGAATTGTTTATAACTGTCCCGTGGTCGTGGGCTGTAATAATCTTCCTGCAATTAGCGCAAAGGAGATACTCGTCGCCGTCTGGACTTTTTTCTTCTGATTTGTCCTCGACTTCCGACTGGTTCTCGCCTTCTTTCCGCTCTGCTGGCTGTTTGGATTTCCACTCTGGGGGTTGTTCAAAAAGATGCTGGGGCAGATTTTGCAGTAACGTAACTTCTTGTTCGGGAATCCGAATCAAAGAAAAAATCTCCTGTAAATATCTTCCTGTTCGTCTAAAATTTCTTTTAAAATGTCAACCGTTGTCATAGGGTTCATAATGACAGCCCTTAATGTGACGATTTCTTCGTTATACTTTTTCTCCACAAATATTGAAGTCCTGGAAACAAAACTCTTACCGCTTTCTCGCTGTACTCGCTGTATGACAGTATTAATATTGTCGAGTTTCTTATTTATAGACCTTTTCTCATGTGGTGAGGCACTTTGCAATCCATTGCATAGATTAGCAGGGCAACACCTGTATGTCAGTATATTAAGTTCCGGGTCAGTAATCAACTCAAAATTCATTCGACGATTAATTTCAGCAGCAAACGCTCGTGCGGTTTCAATGCCGTGGTCTATCAGGAGGGCGTAGCCCTTTGTCCCCATAATTTTTAGTGCACTATCCAGGATAATTGAAGCTGCCTCTCTGGAACCAACAAGGGATTTTCTGCCCAGATCCGCACTTCCATATCTATTTACATATCTTGCATGGTAGGCAATGCTGTCGAGTTTGCATGGATCCTTGAAATATACCATACCGCAACTCATTGGCATGTAGAACTGTTTATGACCATCTACGGTCACAGAATCAGCCAGCTCGATTCCATCAAGTATGCCCCTGTATTTTTCCGAAGTCAGGGTTGGTCCACCCCAGGCAGCATCAACATGGAAGTGGATTCCATTGTTATTACAGATTTCTCCGATTTTTCGTAATGGATCTACAGTTCCGGTTTCAGTAGTACCTGCAATTCCAACTATTGCAAGAATTCGTGTACGTCTTCGATCCTGCTCAATATCATTGATCGCTTTTTCCAGGGCATTGATATCCATCCTGAAATCCTGATCGGTCTCAATTTCAATAATATTCTTGTTACCGATTCCCAGAATACCACCTGTTTTACGCAGGGAATAATGACCTAAACGTGACACCAGAACAACGCATCTATCAAGGCTGTATGCCTTGTAGGCAGCATCTATGCCTTCACTTTCTACTCCATCAAACCCTGCCTTGGGTCCCAGCACTGTATTCCTGGCAGTCCACAAAGCCGTCAAATTGGCAAGGGTTCCATCATCTATAAAGCTGCCCAGCATGGTTGTCTGATTCTGGACATGCTCCTTATAAAATTGTTTGCTCCGTTTAAAAATCAATCTGTGCAGCTTGGCCAACACCTGTTTTTCCAGAATAGAAACTATTTTGGATGTTTCTAATTTCACCAGGTTCTGGTTGAGGGCTGCGGTGATTGTTTTTAAATGTACCATAAAAAAAGGAATAGCCGATGTCATGTGTCCCACAAAATATGGGGAAGCCACATTCACGGCCTGGGGAGCAATTTCTTCTATTAGATCGGTTATGACTTCTGTCAGCATCTTTTCTGGATGCTCGCATATACGGGTCTCCATGAACTGATCAGAAAGAGTCTTAAGACTGACCTCCTCAGTAATGCCAACATTTTCACGAAGAAAATCATGAAGGCCAAAGAGAATCTGCTCCATGTATTTTAGTAGTATATCTTTGGAGGCATCATCTTCTGGGCTAAGAAAAATTCTCGATAGAGAACTCCAGTTCGCGACCAGTTGTTTTCGAGCTTCATCTTTTGCTATTTCAGGAGTCATAGTATTATCTTTGAAAAAAAGTTATAGTTTAAGGGGTTATAAAGCATAGTGATGTCCGTGTCAATGACTCTTTCAAAACATCAAACAGCACTGAGCAACTTGACCCCAAAAATCGTTTGACTTTATATAAAAAACCTTATAATTAGACTGAATATTTAGAGAGGCTAAGCAAATGGATGAGGAAATGCTTCAAATCGCCGACACGATCATGACAGCCGGACGAATGCTCCACGACCACATTAACCGGCTAAAAGTGAATGAAGTCAAATCGGGAGGGAAGATCGCTGACTTCCATGAGCTCTCTATACCCCAGGCAAATGTCATACTTGCAGTGAACAGGCTTGAGCAAATATCTGTTTCCGGCCTTGCAAATCACCTGGGTGTTTCTCCACCTTCAGCATCTACAATGGTTGACAAGCTGGTTGAAAAAGGTTTTCTGCTAAGGAAGCAAAGTAGTGAAGACAGAAGAAAAGTTGTCATCAGCATTGCACCTGATATGAAAAAAGAAATGGCTACAATCGAAAAAATCATATACGGCAGAATTCTCTCTCTTGTGGAAAAAGTAGGAATTGACTCAGGGCGAAAATGGCGTGATGCATTGCTTAAGGTTAAAGAAGTTCTGGACGAACAATATACAGTTGACCAGCGACCTGATATCAGGTAATTTTGCTTAACGATTAAATATTTGCAACGACAGTTTTCATCAAGGCAAGCCTTGAACTCTGGCAAACATAAGTAAGAAAAGGTGAGAACACAATGGAAAATATTGATTCAAAAAAAGACGTTGACTATTCTGATCTCAACTCATCAGAAGGGCAAGAGAAAAATAAAAAAATTATGAGGCGCCTGGTAATCTGCGTGGTTATTCTTTTTATTGGATTTGCAGGTAATGCATTTCTGACAGGTTTAAAAAAACCTCCTGCAGTTGCTAAACCCAAAGACACCACGATAGGCGTTGAAGTCATGAAGGTTAAGGCAGAGGATATCCAGGTGACAATTACAGGTTATGGAGAAGCAAAGCCCATCGACATAGTCACTGTATCGTCAGAAGTTTCAGGCAGGATAGTCAGCGTTCACCCAAGGCTTGAAGTCGGCGAGGTGCTAAATAAAAATGATATTATTTTCAGAGTTGATGACCGGGACTACATTGCATCGGCCAACGAAGCAAGATCTGTTGTTAATCAATCAAAAAACTCCATTTTGCGACTGAAAAAACAGTTTGAAATTGATACAAAAAGAAAACAGACCCTTGCAAGGAATGCGGACATCTCAAAAAGCGAATATAAGCGGGTAAAAAAGCTATATGAAAAAAACCGAGTCGGCTCTCGCTCTTCTGTCGATGCCAGGGAACAGGCGTACAACCAGGCCAGAGATCTGCTCGACCAAATGGACCAGTCTCTGGAGCTGTTTCCTATTATGATAAAGGAAGCTGAAAATGGTCTCTCTGCAGCAAAAGCCAGACTCGACAGGGCTGAGACCGCATTGTCAAGATGTACTGTGAAAGCGCAGCTCACCAGCAGGATTAAGGCAGTGTCAATCGAAAATGGTCAGTTTGTTGCACCCGGAGCAGGCCTGATAACTCTTTCAAACGACTCAACCCTTGAAATTCGTGTCCCCATTGACAGCCGTGATGCCAGCAAATGGCTGGAATTCACGGGTAGCAGTGCAAACAAAAGTTTAGCATGGTTCAACGATCTGAAGCATGTGAAATGCAAAATCGAATGGACGGAAGCAAAAAGTGGAGACTCATGGTCAGGAACAATTCACAGAGTAGTTGAATTTAATAAAAATACTCGCACCATTATACTCGCTGTTCGTGTCCCCGCTGAAGAAGCTATTTCAGGAAATGGTCTTCCCCTTGTTGAAGGGATGTTCTGTAAAATTAAAATACCTGGCAAAACAATAAAAAATGTCATCCGTGTTCCACGGTGGGCAGTCACCTTCGATGGAAGGGTTTACACTTCAGTAAACAACAGATTGAAAACGAAAAAAGTCGAAATTGCCCGAAATGAAGAAGATAAAACGTTCGTATCCACAGGCCTTAACAGCGGCGACATTGTAATAATCACAAGGCTTGTCGACCCATTGGAAAAATCTTTGCTTTCAACAACAACAAAGCAATAGGCGGAGGTTACCATGAAACAAGTATTAACAGCATTCGCCAAAAATACCGTCTTTGCAAATATAGTAATGCTTCTCATCTTTTTTGCTGGAGGAATAGCTGTTTTCTCCATGACCAGAGAAACATTTCCTGCAATGGCCCTTGATTTAATAACGATAAGTGTGGCATATCCTGGTGCAGATCCAGAAGAAATTGAAGAAGGAATATGCATTAAGATTGAAGAGGCTATTGAAGACGTTGAGGGAATAAAACTCTGCACGACTTATTCCAGAGAAAACCGAGGTTCAGCCCTTGTCGAAATTTATGACTCCTTTGACACAAGAGAAGTACTTGAAAAAATCAGAAGTAAAGTTGACGGAATAACGAACCTTCCCACTGATGCAGAAAAACCGATAATAACAGAATTATTAATAAATGATCCTGTACTGGTTCTTTATATTTCAGGGGAAATGTCCGAACGAAGGCTCAAGGAATGGGCCGAGGGAATTAAAGAAGAAATTCAACAACTTGATCATGTTACCCAGGTTGCTATTTCTGGTGCCAGGGAATATGAAATTAACATTGAAATTTCCGAAGAAAAACTCAGGGAATATGGATTGACTTTTTCCCAGGTGTCGAGTGCAATTAGAAGAAGCAACTTAAACCTTGCTGGCGGAACAATCAGAACAAAGGGTGAAGAAATCCGTGTTAGAACTATTGGAAGAAAATATACCGGAAAAGAACTATCCAAAATAGTCATCAAGGCAACTCCTGAAGGAGAAATCATAACTTTAGACAGGCTTGCTGATATTAAGGACGGATTTACCCAGGATCCGATCAATATATTAGCAAACGGCAAATCCGCCCTTATAGTAAATGTCCTTAAAACACCAGATGAAGATGCATTAAAGATATCCGAGGAAGTAAACAAATTTCTTGTAGAAAAAAAACGCTCGCTTCCAAAGGGAGTCGAGATCAATATCTTTTTTGACAGTACCGACATGCTCAGATCAAGAATAAGTCTCCTTGTCAACAACGGTCTTTTAGGCTTCAGCCTTGTTCTTTTACTGCTTTGGATGTTCCTTGACATCAGGCTCTCATTCTGGGCAGGCATGGGAATCCCAATTTCCATAGCTGGTGCGATGGTGGTAGCCTGGGCAATCGGTGCTACAATAAACATGATCTCCCTATTCGCCTTCATAATGGTACTGGGTATTGTTGTTGACGATGCAATTGTTGTCGGAGAGTCAATTTACACCCACAGGCAAAGAGGAGAGCCGAGACTTAGAGCTGCGGTTGACGGTGTCAGCGAAGTGGGGATGCCGGTAGTCTCTGCTGTAATAACTACCATAGTCGCCTTTTTACCTCTCTTTTTTATTGGCGGTATCATGGGCAAATTTATTAAAATAATTCCTGCTATTGTAATCGCCTGTCTTGCCATATCGCTTGTGGAATGCATTCTATTGCTTCCAGCACACCTTAGTCACCTTCCAGACCCGGATAAAAAAACTAACAATAAAAATAAACTGTTCAAAGCGGCTGAGCGTTTTCACGCAATGACCGCAAACGGCCTGGAATGGGGAATTGAACGGCTATATTTACCATTTTTAAGCCGCGCCCTTTCCTGGAGATACATTTCTCTATGCAGTGCAATTGCAATACTTGCTCTTACAACTGGAATCGTGGCGAGTGGAATCATCAAGTTTGTAGTATTTCCAGAAGTTGATGGTTTTGTAGTAACAGCCAATATTGAATATCCTGATGGCACCCCGCCGGAAGTTACTCAACAAGCTCTGGATAGTGTAGATGCCGCCCTAAAAAGGCTTGAAGCTAGAACAAAGACAATAAGCGGTGACCCTTTGATCCTCAAACGCATTTCCGCCTTAGGGACAACACTGGAAGTAATTCCCAGCTACGGCCCAAACTTCGGCGGAGTCCAGGCAATACTTCTGGAATCTGAAAATCGTGGATTCCATAGTAAGGACGTTATGGTTGAATGGGAAAAAGAAGTCGGCTACCTTCCAGGAGTTAAGTCCGTTGTATACGAAGGGCTTGCCATGGGCCCCCCTGGCGCTCCCATTGAAGTATGGTTCAGAAGCAAAAACATGGAAGATATGGTGGCCGCATCTAAAGCCCTGATGAAGAAACTAAAGACATTCGAAGGTGTTAACCAGATTCGCTCTGACCACAGCCAGGGCAAAACCGAAATACGCCTTGAACTTAAACCCCATGCGACCACTCTGGGAGTGACTGTAAACGACCTGGCAAGACAAGTATACGCAGGTTATTACGGCGAAGAGGCTGTTCGTCTGCAAAGGGGAAAAAGCGACTTAAGGATCAAGGTCAAATACACTGCCGATGAAAGGAACAGCCTTGCTGACCTGGAAAATGTAAGAATCAGGACACCCCTGGGTAGCGAAGTTCCACTCCATTCTGTTGCAAAATTTTACTTTGCACCAGGATTCTCAAAAATTACCCGAACCAACGGGCTGAGAAGAATCACTGTAAACGCTGGAGTTGATGATAATAAAGCCAATACAGCCGAAGTACTTCATGAGCTCAATAAAAACTTTTTTCCTGACCTTCTAAGCAATTATCCAGGCATGTTCATATCTGTGCAGGGTGAACAGAAAAAAATGCGGGAGTCCTTTGGAAGCCTCACCGTTGGATTCCCAATGGCCATAATTGGCATGTATATCATCATAGCAACAATGTTCAGGTCATATGCACAGCCTTTACTAATCCTTATAACCGTACCATTTGGCATGATCGGAGCCATTTTGGGACATCTTTTATTAGGCTATAACCTTTCCATGCTTAGCGTATTCGGAATGGTTGCCCTCTCCGGGGTGGTTGTAAACGATGCCATTGTGCTGATTGAACGGGTTAATGAAAACCTTGCAGAGGGGATGAGGTTTTTTGACGCTATTATTCGGGGAGGCACACGCAGATTTAGAGCAATATTTCTAACTACTCTGAGTACCGTAGGCGGCCTTACACCACTTATAATGGAGCAGGACCTCCAGGCACAAGTTCTTATACCGATGGCGATTTCCCTGGCTGCCGGTGTCTTCTTCGCAACCTTGCTGACTCTGGTGCTGATACCCAGCCTGATAGCCATCTTCAATGATTTCCGGCTTCTTGGCCACCGATTAAAACACGGCAATTGGCCAGAATCGAGAGAGTCAGTTGAGCCAGCCAGCGATAGAAGAATTGACCTTTACAATATCGAAACAACACCAACTTCAACACCAATAAATACTGATAAGGAGGGAGAAATCGCATGAAAAAGCTCCTCGCAATAATGCTCACACTAACACTATCTATTACATCGAACGCCCTTTGTAATGGGATTGATATTAAATCAATCGAAACACTTGACCTTGAGACAGCCCAAAAAATCGCCCTGGCCGAAAGCCCCACCATAGAGGCAGCAAGGGTCAGAGTATTGCAGGCAAAAGAAAAGGTCAGCCAGGCCTGGTCAACCTTCTGGCCTTCCATCAATGTTGATGGAAGCGCAACACAGCTACGCCTTTCAGACGATGACAGGGAAGCTCAACTGGCATCTGCAAGAATTTTTGATCCAACAGCCAATGTGGATGATCCAGAGCAGTACTACAAGACGAGCATAACTGCTACATGGGTTCTTTTTAACGGATTTGAAAGAATTTTTACACAGGCTGGAGCAAAACATAGTCAAAGTTCTTTCAGGGAATCAAAAAACGAAGCAAAACGACTTATCCTGAAATCCGTTGATTCAGCTTTCAACAATGCCCAGCTTGCAAGGGAAAATATCAGGATTGCTGAAGCAGACAAAAAATACAACACAAGGCTGATGAACGAGGCAAAGGCTGCTTATGAGGAAGGCGCAGGCTCTCTGAGTACAGTCCTGAATTTCGAGGTACTTGTGAACTCTGCTGAATCGGTACTGATAAAAGCAAAGCGTGATTTTGAAATAGCAGTATATGGCCTTGCCGCTCTTATGGCACTACCCGGTTCAATTCTACCAGAAGGCGTAACCCTGGCGAAACTCGACATTGATGCGCCTGTGGCTGTAGAAGCTATTGAACTTGATTTTTTAATTGATTACGCAAAAAAACACAGACCTGATGCTCAACAAGTTGAATACTTGCTGAAACAGGCTGAATCAGGCCTTGGTGCATCCTGGTCAGTTTTTTATCCAACCTTAGCCCTCACTGGGCAGTATTCAGGCTCACGGGATAATTCCCCGTCTTTCAGGCAGGATAATTTTGGGGACTCAGTTGCCCTGAGCCTTTCATACAACATTTTTGCAGGTGGTTACAATATGTCCAAGGTCAGGGAGGCAAGAAGAGTGGTCCTTGAAACCAGGGCCAATCTTAAAAATACGTACATCACCATTGAATCAGAAGTTCGGGAAGCATTGGCTCGCCTGGAACAGGCAAGGGAACAGCTTACTCTCCAGAGGCAAAATACTGCTCTGGTCAAAAAGATGCGTGATCTTGTTGAGCTGGAATATAAAGTCGGGCAAGGCTCTTACGTAAGCCTTAACGAGGCACAACGTAATCTCATACGCGCTGAAAGCAGCCTAGTTACAGCTTTTGTGTCACTTTTGTCTGCAAAGTCAGGACTCAGCACCACGACTGCTGAAATCCTGACTAAATTTAAATAGCAATAATTCAGCTAATAACCCTTGAATTCAGGTTTTCTTTTTTCCATGAAAGCGGTTATGGCTTCCATTAGATCATCCGATGGAATTATATTAGCGCTCATAGATGCAACATACTTGAGTCCATCTTCCACAGACTTGCCGACCCCATGATTAAGCACGTCTTTGGAAGCCTGGACAGCAAGGGGCGACTGGGCAGCTATCAGCATTGCTTCTTCTTCAGCAGCCTTGAGCAGCTCTTCATGGGTGTTTAAAACACGGTTAACAAGCAAAATTTCCTTTGCTCGTTTTGCATCAATATTTTTTGCAGTATAAGCAAGTTCTCGCGCCATGCCCTGACCTACGATATTTGGAATTCTTTGGAGTACTCCCACATCAGCCACAAAACCAACCGCAGCCTCCCTAAGTGAAAATACAGCGTCTTTTGATGCAAAACGATAATCACATGCAGTAGCCATATCCAACCCTGCACCAATGCAGTAACCGTGGATTGCCGCAATAACGGGCTTCCTGCACAGTTCAATACAGGTCATGGTATTCTGGAGGGCATAAATTTTTTGAATTAAAAGCCATTTGGTTGAACCCTTCTGATCCTTTTCCATGAGTTCAGGAAGGTCTGCGGCCATTGCCATCAAGTCTATCCCGGCAGAAAACGCCTCGCCCTTGCCGGCAATAATCACTGCCCGGATATCACTGTCATTATCAATATCTTCGAATATCGGCACAGTCTCTTTCCATGCAGGGGGATTCATGGCATTTTTTTTATCTGGTCTGTTCAGCCAGACCCATGCAATTGGCGGTTTTTTTTCCACAACATAGAATTCGTATTCACTCATATTTTTCTCCCCAGTAAACTTAGATTTTTGTCGAAGCTTTTTGCTGCATTTTATACCAAAGGTCTGGTTTTAAAATAAGCAAAAAATCTCCAGTTCAATCATATTATTAAGTGGCCCTGTTGCACAATTAACTATCCAATTATATATGTGTTAGTAATTATCAATCTTTCATACCCATTCTGGCCTTTTTTGCTTTGCTTTTCAATCAAAAAACGCTATCACATTCAGAAAAAAGTAACCATACGATAATCAAAGAAAATATCATGCAGAAGAAAAAATCAGGATACAGAGAAAGAAAAAAACAAAAACAGCAGAATCAATGCCATCTCTGCCAGGGAAGTTTTCGCTTCTGCTGGCAATGCAGGTGCGGATTTGCAATCTGTCAAACATGCATGGATGAAAACATCTGGGGCATGTCATGCAACCATATTACCTGGGAATGCCCTGACTGTGGCGGCTGGAACGGGCTGGGGAACCAGTAGACATCATCAAAGATTCCAAAACTTAACGCGTCGAATTTTGTTTATTCCGCAGGTATTGTTATGAAATAAACAAAAAATTCCCATGAAGATATTTACTAAAAAAAGCAAGAATTCTTCGCTCATATTCCGGGCCAGCGTAGTCGCAAAGATCTACATGTCTTGCGTCTTTGACTAACCAAAGCTCCCTGGGCACTTGTGCGGCGTCAAAAATACGCCTGGTTTCAGAAGCAGGTGTTCGCCTGTCTTTACTGCCACCAATAACAAAAATCGGGCATTTTACCTTCTTTACTGCTTCCTCTGGCCTGAGTTGCTCTGTTGTGATACCAAAGCGTAACGGTAACTGGTGCAACAGAAGGGGAGCAACAAAGCGGCCAGCATATCCGACACGCATCAACATGCGATTTGTGACCGCCTCTTCTATGGTGGCAAATACTTCCTCTATTACTATCGCATCAGCCCTAAAAGGTATCTCTCCTAACAGGCAGGCTGCGCCACCGAGAGATACGCCGATTACTGCAATTTTTTCACTGGGCAATCGCCCACGCAAGAAGGCAAATGCTGCATCTGCGGACTTTGCCTCTTTATATCCAAAGGTTATCCGATCACCATCGCTTTCTCCGTGACCATGTAAATCAAATAATAAAACACTGAAACCATTTTTCATAAGGAATTGTGATCGCTTATACATCTGCATCCGGTTACCACGGATTCCATGTATTAATAGCACAGCGCCTTTGCCGACCTCGCCTTCACCGTACCAGCCATGAATCGTCAGCCCTTCATTTGTGAGAAACGATACTTTTTCTAATTGTGTATTTGAAGCAGGGATGCTGAGAATCGCCGGGGCTGGAGCCGAAGCCGTAGAAACAATAATATAGGCAAAAAAAACAATTACCAGAGCAATACTTACGAAAAACAGTATCACTTTTTGCAACCATTTTCGGGTCAGCAACCCCAGGCTCATAAGTACTCCTCAGGTGACGTTTGCATGGTTTTACAGGGCATTAAATAAACTATATTTGAAATGCAATATCAGGCTTTCTTCACAAACCTTACACCATAAAACCCATCGGTCTCAAGGTTTGTCGGGCTTGTTTCCATGCACCCTTCATGATTTGTGATTCCAGGCATTTCCTGGATTGAAAACTCAGGATTTTTTTTCAAAAATGCCTCTTTTACTTCAACAGTCTCCTCTGGCTCATTTGTGCATACTGAATAGACAAGTATTCCCCCTGGCTTTACACAATCGACGAGGTTGCTTAGAAGCATGATCTGTTTTGTCTTGTTAGCTTTTAGATTTTTCTTGTTCCACTTGGCATCCGGGTTTCGACGCAGGACACCCAGGCCAGAACATGGAGCATCCAGGAGAACTTTATCGAATTGCACACCATTTAGCCTTGCTGCACTCAAAGGTGTCTTCAAATCAAAGCATATGGACTCTACAATGCTTATTTTAAGACGCTTCATATCCTTTTCCAGCAATGCAAGTTTAGCTTTTGCTGAATCAATGGCAATCAACCTGCCCTCATTTTTCATATGCTGAGCAATGTGGCCTGTTTTTCCACCAAGTCCTGCACAAGCGTCAAGAACCGTCTCGCCTGGTTTTGGATCAAGAAGACTGGCAACCATCTGTGCTGCAATGTCCTGTACGGTAAATTTCCCTTGAGCGAATTCTTCCCACAAATGCACAGGCGTTTTCGGCCTGTTCACTACAATTCCGACAGAAGAAACTTTTGAAGGAAATACTTCTGCTGCTTTGTCTTGTATTTCCTCAAGCATGTTTTTTTGTGAAGTCAAAAGGGTATTAACCCGGAGACTTAAAGGGGGAACAATGTTTTCGGCCCTGCAAAGTTCAAGAGTAGCATCAACCCCCAGCCGTTTAATTCTTTTTTTCACCAGCCATTCAGGGAATGACTCCTCCACTGCAATAGCCTGTATTGAATTTTTTTCAATAGAAGGAAACGCTACTTTTTCATACCCTCTTACAATTGAGCGCAGCACACCGTTTACAAAGCCTGCTGCCCAGGGAGTCGTTGAGGCTTTAACTGTTTCAACTGACGTATTCACAGCAGCAGATACAGGAACCCTGTCCAGACATACTATCTGGAACGCCCCGATTCTGAGGATATTGAGTATATGGGTGTCTAAGGTGGAAATCGGTTTTTTTAAAAACTTGTTGATAACATAATCAAGGCGTGCCCTGTGCCTTAATACTCCGAACAAAATGCTGTTAAAAAGCCCCCTGTCCCGTCTATCCAGTCCTCTACCTTCATTCTCATCAACCTCAGATAATAGAGCATCAAGGGTTGTGTTGCCTTCATTTAATTTTGTCAGTATTTCAAGTGCGAGTCTTCTTGGGTCCATCGTCAATCATCCTGGGTAATCGTCATCAAAAAATCAACTTCAACATTATTTTTGATGTCATGTAAGCAGAGTTCCCAAAGGAACAGGTGTTCCCATCAAGAACTGTTCGATAGGCAGCCTCTTGCCAGAGGCTCCCTGGATTTCAAGAATTGAAATCGCTTTGTCACCTGCGCAAACTCTAAGTTCGTTTTCAAAACCTTTAATTACGGTTCCTGGAGTTGCGCCATCAATAACTTCAGCAGGCTTTACCTTAAAAATCTTCAGTCTTTTTTCCATAAAAAATGTGAAAGCGCCAGGCCACGGCGACATCCCCATCACAAAAGACTCAATCTTATCAGCCGATTTTGTCCAATCAATTCTGCCGTCGCTTTTTTTCAGCATCGGTGCGTGTACTGCATCTTCGTGATTCTGCGTTACAGGTTCTACCGTTCCTGCTTCAAGTCCATTAAAGGTATCCACAAGAAGCTCTGCGCCCATAATCGAAAGCCTGTCGTGTAAATCACCAGCAGTTTCTTCCCGTCCGATTGGGGTTTCTGCAACAAGCAGAATATCACCGGTGTCGAGTTTCTGATCCATGAGCATAGTCGTGACCCCGGTGGTCTTCTCACCATTGCTGACAGCCCACTGAATCGGTGCAGGGCCTCGATATTTCGGTAAAAGTGATGCATGTACGTTTACGGAACCACCCGGAGGAATATCAAGAACTCTTTTCGGAAGCACATGACCAAAGGCAACAACCGCCAGGTAATCTGGCTCAAGGCTTTTAATCAATTCATAAAAGGAGTCACCTTTAACCGATTCCGGCTGTATGACCTCAACACCAAGGGCTGTTGCCGCCTCTTTTACAGGTGTTGGAAACATTTTCTTGCCCCTGCCCTTTGGTCTGTCAGGCTGCGTGACTGCCAGAACAACATCAAAGCCCGACTCCACAAGGCGTTTAAGGGGCGGAACACTGAAATCTGGTGTCCCCATATATATAATTCTTTTTCCCATCAAGTATTCTTCTTCATCATTTTTTTAACCTTGCGTATGTAAAGCTGTCGCTTCAGGGAACTGATCCTGTCAATAAACAGCGTTCCATCCAGATGGTCTATCTCATGTTGTAATACAATTGCTAAAATTCCTTCTGCCTCAATGTCAACTGGTTTTCCTTCCCTGTCCTGCCCCTTCACCCTTACGAATTCAGCCCGTTTTACATCTGTACGCAACTCCGGTACACTCAAGCAGCCCTCGCCTTCGGAAACAATTTCCCCCCGTGATTCCACAATTTCAGGGTTTATCAGAACAGAGTAATTTCTAACAACATCATCAGCAGTAATATCATATATAATCAGCCTTTTATCAGAGCCAATCTGAGGAGCAGCGAGTCCTACACCAGGAGCCTTGTACATGGTGTCAGCCATGTCTTCTATCATTTTTATAATTGTATCGTCTATCTCACCCACCTGCTTTGTGGGTGTCTTTAATATTTCATCTGGATATGTGCGAATATCTAATATTGCCATGTTCAATCCTCTCTGGTTTTTTTTGGCTCTGATTTTTCAGGCACTGTTTTTTTCGGCATATGATACATTCATAATATTAACCCCCGTCACCACTGCCGACACGATTCCGGCAATGACCACGGGTAAAATTTGAATTGCATGATTTACAAGGGTAAAGCCCGCTGCATCACTAGCCCCAATCCCGAAAAGCGTCAAAGCGAAAACACCTCCTGCCTCCCAAATGCCCCAAAATCCGGGTACCGACGGCAGAGCGATAAAAAAACAAACTATTACCATATAGGCGACCATTTCAACAATCGAAAGATTTACACCCGGACACCCCTGCATCATGAAATAGTACGATGCTCCTGCCAGAAACCATACAATGATTGTATAGACAACACACAGTGCCAGTTTTGATGGCGTTCTCAATATATCAAAGCCAGAGGCAAATCCTTCAATCATTTCAGCTATAGGTTTTGCGATTCTATTATTAACCTGATCTTTTACCCTGTCCGATGCAAAGAAAAAAAGCTTTGGTAAAAGCATTACCGCCAGCGTTATCACCCTGCGAGTTGAATTAACAACAAAAAGGGTGATCATGGTTATCAGAGCAATACATCCTGCAAACATCGCCTTTGCAAGGGCCATCAGTGTCGAGCGACTGAGAGTGTATTCACCAAACTTCATTTTGAAATCAGGGTCAATTTCCACCACAAGCACGACTACTGCAAAAAGGATTACAAGAAAAACAGCATCGAAAAAACGTTCTATGGCAACAGTTGCGATACCAGTGGAAAAAGGGACTCCGTCTTTTTGTTTGATTATCACTGGCCTTGCAACCTCCCCTACCCTTCCGGGGAGTACGCAATTTATCATAAAGCCTATCATCAAGGGATGGTACGCCTGGAAAAAACTGAGCCGGATGGAAGAATCCAAAATCAAACGCCACCGCACGGCCCGCAACACAAAGCTCATCATGATCAGTACCAGGGTCGGAAGTGTCCAAAATAAGTTTATACGCAACACGTAATCAGCAAGGTCTTTAATAGGTACATTTTTCAAGGCCAGATAAAGCGCAGCAACTGAAACCACCAAACCCACTGCAAATGATAATATTAGTTTTTTCTTATTCATTTAAACTCAGAAACCAGAAAGAAGCTCTCGCGCAGCATTTGCATCGTTTTTTATCTGTTCGGAAAGTTCTTCGATGCCTGAAAACTTTTTCTCGCTCCTTATCCTTTTAATAAAATTTACTCTAATCGACTTTTCGTAAATCGTTTCATTAAAATCAAAAATATGCACTTCTACGGTAAACACGTTATCACCAAAGGTCGGACTGCAACCTATATTCGCAACACCCTTGTAAAGTTCCTTGTTGAACAGGACTGTAACAGCATAAACACCTTTACTGGGGCAAAGCTCGTCTGTCAATGCGATATTTGCAGTTGGGAACCCCAGAAGTTTTCCGCCCCGCCCCCGGCCTTTTTCAACAACGCCTTTGATCTGGTAATGCCTGCCGAGAAGTTTTTTAGCTTCAAACACACGACCATCCATGACCAGCTCACGAATACCAGTACTGCTGATCCTGCCTTGCGTTGAGCCTTTATTTACACCCCTGGCCGGAACTACCTCGCCTGAGTCAGCAACGTCTATCCACTCGGACTCCATCACCTCAAACCCAAATTCCGGGGCAAGTTTATTCAGAAAACCAACATCACCCTCTCTATTTTTTCCAAAGGCGTAATCCTCACCAACCACAATCGCTTTCATACCGATTTTTTTTACAAGGATATCTTCCACAAACTCCCTTGCCGTAAGGGCTGCAAACTCTTTTGTAAAGGGTATGCAGATCATCACGTCGATACCGGCCTTCCTGATAAGCGACTTCTTCTGGGGATACCTGGTGATAAGGGGCGGATGATTATTTTCCCTGAGTACCCTTGCAGGGTGTGGCTCAAAGGTTATGGCGATAGACACACCGCCTGTCTCCCTTGCCTTTTTAATCACAGTTTGAAACAGGGAAAGGTGTCCCAAATGAACCCCGTCAAAGTTACCAATCGTTACAACACCGCTGGTAAAGGGCTTTTCAATGTCTTCGAGTTTTTCAATAAGATCCATATTCTTTTATCCGATATTAATAAATCAGCTTGACAAAATCAAAAAGGAAGATATATAAAAAACTTTTGGCTCGAAATCAACCATATTATTTCATGGTTTCAATTGAGCTAAAAAAAGTCTGAAAAAAAGAACCGAAATTGCCGAAGTGGCGGAATTGGTAGACGCGCTAGGTTCAGGGTCTAGTGGAGGTATCTTCGTGGGAGTTCGAATCTCCCCTTCGGCACCACTTATAAAAAAAGCTGTAATCCTAACAGGTTGCAGTTTTTTTGTTTTCTGGAGCCTGGGTATATTTTATACCTGGTTCCTTTGGCTACATAACTCATATCAAAAAAAAAGAATAAAAAAAATGATTGGTGCTATTGCAGGTGATATTATTGGTTCTCAGTAGTGTCCCG
Source organism: Desulfobacterales bacterium (assembly GCA_029939895.1). Taxonomy (GTDB): domain Bacteria; phylum Desulfobacterota; class Desulfobacteria; order Desulfobacterales; family JAOZSB01; genus JAOZSB01. The sequence continues at coordinate 38 of JAOZSB010000048.1, read as the reverse complement.
TTAAAAATCGAATAATTTCAATTGGATTTGGGCACTAG
>JAOZSB010000318.1 GCA_029939895.1 Desulfobacterales bacterium | reverse complement strand
TTTATTATTTAAAATGTTATTCGAGTTGATATTATGTTTGCTTAGCAGTTTATTATACCCTTTTAATGTGACACTCAACGGTTTTTTTAAGTATAATAGCTTAAAATTAGCAGAAATATGATTTCTGGTATTTTATCATCTTTTTGCGAAGCTCAAATATTGGCAAGTATTTTGACGACATACATGTTCGTAATGCTTTATAGTGGAAAAAAATAATAATAAAAAAGATAAAACCTTTTGAAAAATAAAAATAAAAATGTTATGGATATTGAATGTATCATAAACAGTTTTGTTATTTCGGATTTGCTACATGTGGCAAAATGCTTATCATAGGTGACTAAATTGAAAAATGACAAACCGCTGGTTCTTATTGTTGATGACAATCCAACAAATATAGACCTGCTTGTAAACACGCTTAATAAAGAATATCGCCTGGGAATCGCCAAAAGCGGCATGAAGGCGCTTGACTATGTGAAAAAACAGCAGCCAGATCTGATTCTTCTCGATATTATGATGCCTGAGATGAACGGATACGAGGTCTGTACACGGCTCAAGGAAGATCCTGAAACCAGCAGCATAGTGGTTATTTTTCTGTCTGCCATGACAGAGGCTGCAAATAAAACACAGGGATTCTCCGTGGGAGCAGTCGATTATGTGACCAAGCCCTTCCACGCTGCAGAAGTAAAAGAAAGAGTTCGAACACATATTGCACTCAAGCAGATGAGGGAGGAACTCAATGCGCAAAACCTGATCCTTGAAGAAAAAGTTAAGGAAAAAACCGCACAGATTCAGGAAATGCTCACCGCAACTATCTGGACAATGTCACGAACCGCTGAAACCAGAGACCCGTATACTGCTGGTCATCAGCAGAGGGTAGCGGATTTCAGTTGCGCAATCGCCAGAAGAATGCAGCTTGATGAAGAGCGGATTACCGGTATAAATTACGCTGGAATTCTACACGACATTGGAAAAATCAGGATTCCGGTTTCAATTCTAAACCGGCCCGGCAAGCTCATGGCGGCAGAATTCGATCTTATTAAAACACACTCCGAAGTTGGCTACGAGATACTCAAGGACATACCATCCCCATGGCCCTTTGCCGAATTTGCCAGACAACACCACGAAAAAATGGACGGTTCAGGCTATCCCCAGGGAATTTCCGGGGACGAAATTCATCTTGAATCACGCATCCTTAGTGCTGCCGATGTGCTTGAGGCCATCAATTCACACAGACCATACCGACCTGCGCTGGGCATAGAAGTTGCCAAGGATGTTCTTACAAGTAACAAGGGAAAACATTTTGATGCCGATGTAGTAGATGCATGCATAGAATGCTACGAAAAAGGCGACTTTGAAATACAATGATCCACAAGGAAATAACTATAGATGGCTGAACAAAATAACAACCAGACAATATGCCCGGCCTGTGGAAGGGATATTAAATTGCTGGTTCCAGGGCGACATACCTGCATGTGCGGCGAAACAATGCTGGTGCAGGGTCGTGAAGAAGACAGTATTAACGGGGAAAGCAATAACACAGGTGCGAAAAACAGTATGCTGGCAGCCCTTGTTGTTATCATAGCGGCGCTGGCTGGCGCAGCATATTATTTAATATAGCAGGTGAACGCATAAGCAGCAGGCGTTTGTCAGCCTGTTATTTTTCCACAAACTGCGGCCCATTCTTCTGATTCCGGAATTTCAATTATTGTAAAACCATTTTGCTCCATTTTTTCTGCAACACTTGCAGACTCCCTGACGCTGAACCCAGAAGTTATAAGCAATCCCCCAGGAACAAGCACCCTGGATACTGAATCAAGCATTCTCATCACCGGCTGAAAAAGCACGTTTGCAGTGACTATCTCATGCTGAAATTCAAATTTTTCCAGAAGATCGCCCTGAAAAACCTGACCCATTGACTCCTCCACCTTATTTAAAAGCTGATTTTTTCTGGCAATATTAACAGCGTTTTCATCAATTTCGATTCCCCGAACAAATGAGGCCCCAAGCTTTGAAGCAAAGGCCATCAGGATTCCAGACCCGCAGCCAACATCCAGATACTTCCAGCCTTTTTTCAAATGCTTGTCAATCAGCTTTATGCAAAGGTTTGTGGTTGCATGTGTGCCGGTTCCAAAGGCCATACCAGGATCAATCTCTACAATAATCTGCCCTGGCTTTTGAGCATATTCCCGCCAGGTTGGTTTTACTACCAGCTTTGAAGTAACCTCAACCGGAAAGAAGTACTCCTTCCACGACTGCGCCCAGTCCTCTTCATCAACTGTCCTGGATTCGATTTGAATTTCAATGGAAAAGGATTCGGAAATTTCTGCGATTTTCCCCTCAATAGCCCGCAGGGAGGAATCCAGCGTGCTTATGGATGGGAAATATCCCGCAACTGAACACAGGGCCACATCCTGATACCCTTCCTCAAAAGGATCATCACCAACACGAACGCCATCCTCGAAAACAATGCCCTTTAATCCAGCATCAAAAAAAGCCATTGATAAAACATCTATCAACACCTGCACCCTGTCCGGGTCTGCATCAAGTGCAAACATGGTTTTTACTTCTATCCATTTCATAGAAGTATGTATAGAATTAATCAGGGCCGGTTATCAAGGTAATTTGGAAAAAGGCGCGTTATTTTTTTGGGCAACGCTGAGGTTGGCCTTGATACATTTTTATCAGGCACATCAATAACCCAGCCCCGAAGGGGTGAAATCTACCAGCCCAGGCCTTACAGCCTGGGCTGGTATATGTCACCCCTGCGGGGCTTAATTGATGTTGATAAATGAAACATCTTTTTTTAACTTCACCAGACAATTGCAAATATAAATCAGAACACGATTGCATTATAAATGCCCGGGAACTTTATGTCGGGTTTCCCATGCCTATGCAGTAAAAATGTTGCATTTTGATGGGGGGTGTAGTATGGTTTTGTGCAAATTGTAGTGTCATAAATGGTGTTTAGACATGTTAAAAATAGTATCTGTATAGAAAGTTGAGCAGCATAAAAAATCGAACGTATTCTAACGGAGAAAAAATGGATTTTCGGATTTCTACGATTTTCAGGGTTTTTTTTGTTTTTATTATTTTATTACTTATTGCTTCATGTGCAACACTGCCGGAGCAGGTTCAAAAAAAAATAAATGAGCAGGATTTTGCTGGTGCGCGCGAAATTCTTGAGGATGAAGGCGTTGGCGAACTCATAGAAGAAGATGACGAAGAGGCGCTTGAGGCCAGGGTTGTATTTGAAAAGGGTGTTGAGAAATTTTTCAGCAATCAGGTTGGTCTGAGAATAGAGCTTGGCACACCGCAAAAAGCCTATGAGGTGATTTCACAGGCAGAGATTTACTGCCCCTGGTCAAAGAAGATTAAAGATACAAAGCTTCATCTTCGGGTAATTTTAAAGCATCTCAATTCAATAGAAAACCGCTGGATGCCACAGTCTACGAAGGATTCTCTTACATACAATGAAGCAAGGAAGTTTTCTGCTGATCTTTTTGTTGTCTACAACCTGATCAATGAAAGGCCGGTCCTGCTCAGGCTGTATTCTAAGTCCCTGGATGCGGTTCAAAATTACTGGGTGCAGGCTCTTAACAAAACCAGCCTGGCTGTCAGCGAGGAAGATTTTAAGGGCCTGAAAGCTGACTTCAAATACTTTCCAAGAATCAAAACTGAGTATGAAGACATTGCCCTTGCACTAAACGGATTGCAGACCCTGCCTGACTACCAGGTCTTTAAAAATAACAAATTCAAGTTCCTGAAAAAAGAACGTAAAAACCTGGCGCAGCTTCTTTACCATTTTACTCATAACAAAAGATTCGTGTCCCTGGTTCCGCTGTATAATGTGACCGCAAAATTTTTTCAAATCTGGTTTGATAATCACTTGATGAGGTGTTTAAGGCATATTGATGTTTCCTTTGAGATACTTAATGTGGCAGAAGTAATAGTTGCTGAAACAAAACCTGCGCTAAATGCCGAGGCTATGGAGTCCTTGAGGGGAGGCCATCTGCGAAGGGCAAAGGTAAATTCCGGGCAGGGTAAATCATCTTTGTTGTCGCTTGTTCATCTTGCACGATACAGGTCTCTTGGGGGCGAGACTGACCTGCCGGAGCTGAAAAAAATTAACACACGAATTCTAAGCAGCTTTAAATCTGCATCAAAAATTTTGGGCAGCATCAGCGTTGAAGTAGATCCATCTATTGAGGTATCGCTTTATGAAATAGTTCGGACGCTGCTCTATGCTCACACCGAGGGGCGAACCATGAATTTTTTTGGATGGCGGTGGTTCTCCCGGATACAGCAAAAAACCGATTTGAAAATCAGTTTTAACAAGATTGAATTTTTAACCTCCAGCTACAATTATCTTCCAGATATTTCATCAACCTATTTATCGCATCACGAAAACATTCCAAATCCCATGAAAGACTATTATGATAACCAGGCAGACAGTGCTAAATTTGACGTTGATAGTGCCAAGTTCAGATATGACATGGCTGTAGTATCGCACAACAGCTATCCAACACAATATAGTCTTGACGAGGCTAATAGTGCGTACTCGGATTACAAAATGGCTATAGATACGTATAATAGCGCAGTCAGGCGTTACAACAATGAGCCAAGTGTAGTAAGCCAGGCTGTTTATTTGCCATACAGCTTTAAGATGGGAACCGTGTATCACGGGTGGAAGATTTCTGCGACCATGGAAGTAAACGGGGAAAAATATGACTTTGAAAAAAATATTGTTGAAAAGGACTTTGTCAGGCTTGGTACAAAGCATAACGACAGACACCGCAAATACAGACAGGATGACTTCCTTGAAATTGATATGCCTTTGAAAATGGGATACGCAAGCTTGAAAAAATAATGGAGGCATTTATTACTGAAATTGGAACATCATTGTGCGGCCTGGATGTAGTGGAAAGTTATAATGTAGAAAATGCGGAAAAAGGGATATTAAAGGCACTCTATCATCCCTTTGGAGTAAAATATGGCCTGAAATGCATCAAAGCCAGGGGCTGGATAGAACAAGCCATAGAAAATGTTAAAATCCCAAAATACAACACCGTTGCCAGGAGTAATAAGGTTGTAAGATCAAAAAACTGCCGGGAGTATGATGATCTGGAAAGTTTTGTTGCCTGCTATGAAAAGTATGTTTGCGAGATTCGGACTAATTTTGGCAGGGGAACCGGAACCCTGATTTCTGGTGATGGTCTTATTCTGACATGCGCGCATGTTTTAATGGGTCAAAATGTTAATGTTAGTTTCAACAACCAAAAAAAGCCGGGAAAATATGATTGCGATCAGTAGTGTCCCGTTTAACTTTTTAGAATAGCACCCAACGTGCTGTAATTT
>JAOZSB010000317.1 GCA_029939895.1 Desulfobacterales bacterium | reverse complement strand
TTTTTTTGTGCCAAAAAACTGGTTTTTTTCTATTCATAAATGACCCATTGTCGATAAAAAAATTTATTTGTATTTTCAGATAGTTATATAACAATTTATTTTCATTTTTTTGAAGAAAATCCTTGTTAAATTTTTAAAAAAATTATATAATTCTTTTAAAATTTATACAACAAAAAGTATTTAATCGTTTTTTTTTATCAATATATAGTGCTTTCACATGTTTAAGCTTAAAGAGGTTTAATGGGAATACTTTCATCAACAATTTCACTGGTACTTTACAAGGTAGAGGGAGAGCTTCCAAAGCCGCTTATGGAAACCGTAGGCAAATCCCTTACTGATAATGCTGTTTACGATATTGACGGCGAAACCCTTGATAAATGCATTGGCTGGACATCTTTTTTCAGTCCCTACAACCCTGAATTTGAGGGTTCATCTTTTTCTATTGGAACTCATTTTGTGTTTTCCCTTAGATTAGATAAAAAAGCCATTCCTTCAAAGGTCGTTAAAAAACAGTTTGATATTAACAGTGCAAAAAGACTTGCAGAAACTGGTCAGGAATTTTTAACCAAGCTCGAAAAAAATACAATTAAAGAGCAGGTTGTCAGTTCCCTGAGCATAAAAATTCCAGCTACTCCCAATATATACGATGTTGTGTGGGATTATGAAAATTCGCTTGTCTATTTTTTCACAAATCTTAAAACAGCGAATGAGGAATTTGAAACAATTTTTTCAAAATCTTTTAAATTAAGATTGATAAGACTTTTTCCTTATACCTACGCTGATCTTAATTCAAATCTTTCTGATGAGAAGAAAGATTTACTGTCAAAGCTTGAAAACTCAAGTTTTGTTTAAAAAAAAAATTTTTATAAAAACGGAAAAATAATAATATGCTGGATGTATCTGTTTCATACAATAAATATAAATTTTTAGGCTATGAATTTTTGACATGGCTTTGGTTTTCAATGGAAAACGGCACCGACCTTATTAAAGAACTTAATCAAACAGCAGAATCACTGACCACCGGCAACAGGATAGTATTTGAAAACAGGCGAATGGATTCCCTGGAGACACTTACAATCAAAGGTGATGATGCAGGTATGGAGGAAGGTTTACTTGCCCTGAGCAAGGGTGCATATGTGGCTGAGCTTAATTTAAATTACAAACAGGCAGAACTTTCATATGTATTTACAATCAAAGCCGAGAGCCTTGCAATTACCGGTCTTAAAATTCCAGAGACAGAATCAGCCCAGGATGACATTGACGGAGCTGTTCTTGAACGTATTTACCTTTATAATAAGGTAATATCATTAGTAGATAAAGTTTATAAACATTTTATTGACATTCGAGTCTCTCAAAATTGGCAAAATTCAGCAATTCCTTTGATAAAGAAATGGATTAACTCACAAAATGGTTAATCTTTAATTTTAACAAAAAAAATTCTTCGATTGTCAATAAATATATACTTGTAAACAATTTCTAAAAACCATGTTTACAAGAGGCTCTTTTGCTGAATTTGTAATCACTAATATTGAAAAAAAATTACATTAAAAACATAAGAAAAAACAGCTAATTAAAAAGTTATTATACTTATTGACAGAACATATTCTTCATCATCTTTTATATATATATAAAAAGATATATGAAGAATGTTAAATTGACAATTAAGACGATTTTATAAAAAATTTTGAAACTTTTAAAAAATAAAAAGGGACTATTAAAAAGGGTGACGGGATGAAATTTAAAGTAAAACGGCAGTTTATTCTTGATGTGCTTTCAAAGGTACAGGGACTTACCGGCAGAAAAACCAGCTTTGCCATAACATCATGTGTTCTTATAAAGACCGCTGATTCTGGAATAAAAATAATTGCCACGGATCTTGAAACAGGCCTGGAAGGTTTTTACGAAGCAGAAATTGAACAAGAGGGTTCCATTGCTCTTAATTCTCAAAAATTATACGAAATAATTCATGAGTTTCCACAACAGGAAATTGAGTTTGAAGAACTTGATAATAGAGTTATGAGAATTGGTGATGAAAAAATTGAATTTAAGCTCATGGGCATGGATCCAGACAACTTTCCTTCATTACCTGATATTACCGACCCTATTTTATTAGATATTGATTCATCCCATTTAAAGGAAATGCTGGTTAAGAATTTAAAAATTGTTGCACCTTCAGATATGAAAAAAAATCACTGCATTGGAATTTATCTGGAAAAACTTATTGAAGATGATGACACAGTTTTACGGATGGTTTCCACCGACGGCAGCAGGCTTTCAAAAATGGATTTCCTTGTACCAAAGGATGGCCCGCAGCCAGAGGATGGAAATATTTTAATTCCTAAAAAAGGACTTTCCGAGGTTATTAAATTTCTTGAAGATGAAGGAACTATAAAAATAGGAAAATCTGGCGATCACTTTATAATAAAAAAAGAAACAGAAACACTTATTATAAGGCTTTTGGAAGGTGAATTTCCTAAGTATCATAAAATTTTTGAAATGACCGATGAATCAAAAATATTATTAAACAGAGAAAAGTTTTTAGGAATGCTCAAAAGGATGATAATACTTTCAACCGTTGAATATAAAGGTGTTATCTTCAGGCTGGAAAATGATCTACTTACAATATTGGTTGAAAATCCGGAAATGGGACAATCAAAGGAAGAAATGACCATAGAATTTAAAGCAGAGCCAATTGAGGTGGCTTATAATCCAACATTTTTTATTAACACCCTGGACGTATTAAATGAAGAATCCATTGTAATGCGAATCTATAATAACGAACAACCATGCTTTTTAGAAGGAGAGGCAGAGAAAAATTACCAGAGCGTAATTATGCCTATGATAATGTAATGAATAAAAATCCTGAAAAAACACCAAGTGAATCATATGATGAAGGCAGTATTGAAGTTCTTGAAGGTTTGGAACCAGTGCGCCTTCGCCCGGCTATGTATATTGGAGATACTGCAGAAAAAGGACTTCACCACCTTGTCTATGAAATTGTAGATAACAGCATAGATGAGGCAATGGGAGGGTTTTGCGACACAGTAAAGGTAAAAATACACGATGATAACAGCATAAGTGTAGAGGATAACGGGCGTGGAATTCCCGTTGGAATGCATAAAACAGAAGGAATACCGGCTGTTGAAGTTGCATTGACAAAACTCCATGCCGGTGGAAAATTCAATAATGATTCATATAAGGTATCTGGCGGACTCCACGGTGTTGGTGTTTCTGTTGTAAATGCATTATCAATATATCTGGAAGTAGAAGTATATAAGGATGGCCAGATTCATTATCAAACCTTTGAAAAAGGCCAGAAAACAAGCGATCTCAAAGTAATTGGAAAAACAAAAAAAACAGGCACAAAGGTTCATTTCAAACCAGATACCTCTGTGATGGATTCAGATAATTTTGTATATGAAATATTAAAAAGACGGCTGCGGGAACTTGCCTTCCTGAACAAAGGCATAAAAATAATTTTAGAAGACGAACGCGAAGAAGATTTAAAAGAAGAATTTAAATTTAATGGCGGAATCAAGGAATATGTTGAATTTATAAATAAACGTCATTCAACAATTCACAAACCAGTTATTATTGAAGGCGAGAAAAACGAAGTACAAATAGAAATTGCAATTCAATATAATGATACCTTCAGCGAAAAATTATTTTCCTTTGCCAACAACATAAATACAATAGAAGGCGGTTTTCATTTAATTGGTTTTAAAGCAGCTTTAACAAGAACAATAAACCAATATGCAACAAATGGAAATCTGCCAAAAAATGCCAAAACTGATAAATTAAAAATTAGCGGCGATGATGTTCGTGAAGGTATTGCTGCAATTATTAGTATTAGAATCAAGGACCCGCAGTTTGAGGGCCAGACAAAAACAAAGCTCGGAAACAGCGAAGTTAAAGGGCTTGTGGAATCCCTGGTTAATGAAAAATTAAGTGAATTTTTTGAAGAAAATCCATCTGTTGCAAAAAAAGTAATCCAAAAAGCAACAGAAGCAGCCAGAGCAAGAGACGCAGCAAAACGTGCCCGCGATCTTGCACGAAGCAAAGGCGCATTAGTTGATTCAACACTTCCAGGAAAATTAGCAGAATGCCAGATGTCGGACCCGGAATTTACAGAACTCTATATTGTTGAGGGTGACTCTGCAGGGGGCAGTGCAAAACAGGGAAGAGACAGAAAATTCCAGGCAATTTTGCCCTTAAAAGGAAAAATACTAAATGTAGAAAAAGCCCGTTTTGATAGAATTCTTAAAAGCGAAGAAATAAAAAATATGATAACTGCCCTGGGAACAGGTGTGGGCAGCGAAGAATACGATATTGAAAAAATAAGGTACCATAAAATTGTAATAATGACAGATGCTGACGTTGATGGATCACACATCAGAACCCTGCTGCTTACATTTTTTTATCGACAAATGCCTGAAATAATTGATAAAGGGTATTTATATATTGCTCAACCTCCTTTGTATAAAGTTGGAAAAGGAAAGTCTGAAAAATATTTAAAAGATGACCCGGAACTCAACGATTATGTATTGAAAAAAATATGCGACAAGCTCCAGGTCAGCGTTGGAATTGATGATAAATTTATTAAGGATCAGAGATTATACTTATTTTTAGGAGATATGTCTGAATTTTTTACATCTCTTGATAAACTTCAATTAAGAGGATATCCACCGGAATTGGTAGAAATCCTCATAAAAGCAGGAGTTGAAACCAAATCATTTTTAAAGAGCCATGAAAAAACAGAATTTTTGCGCCAGTCTTTGATTAAAAATGATTTTAAAGTAAGTAAGCTTGTTTATAATGAAGAACTTAAAATACATGAATTGCTTGTTACACCAAAAGTAGAAAAAGATGATTATGGAAAAGAATTAACCCAAATTAAAATAGGACGCGGGTTTGTACATTCCAAGGATTATCAGAAATGCTTTATACTTGGCAGTAAAATTTACAAATATGACCACCCTCCCTTTAAGGTTTCCAGTATTGAAAAAGAAAGTGTTGAAGCAGAATTAAACACCAAAAAAGCACTTTATAATTACCTTATTTCAGCAGGAAAAAAAGGCCTGTCACTCCAAAGATATAAAGGCCTGGGTGAAATGAATCCAGATCAGCTGTGGAAAACAACAATGGACCCGGCAAAACGCCTGTTCCTCCAGGTAAAAATTGAAGACGCAGTAGGAGCAGATGAAATTTTTACAATACTGATGGGCGATGAAGTTGAACCAAGACGAGACTTCATCCAAAGCAACGCCCTGGAAGTATCTATGCTTGATATATAAAAATGGCTTAAATATATTACATCAGTAGTGTCCCGTTTAACTTTTTAGAATAGCACCCAACGTGCTGTAAT
>JAOZSB010000316.1 GCA_029939895.1 Desulfobacterales bacterium | reverse complement strand
GAGCTACACCAGCCAAAAGAATAAGTATGTATGTAAACATCGTTTGTGTTGTGCCTTTATTTGATAATATTTTTTTATATTTGATTAGTTCATTTGATGCAGAATGTCGGGCCTGGCGGGCAGGTTATTTCTATCTGCTGTCAACCATGTCCTTTTCAATAGATTTTATTATTTCAGCAGCTTCGAAATAATCATAATGCCGGATGTTTTTTTCAAGGTTTTTTACTGCCGGATTAAAATACATCCCTTTAAGAGTTTTGATGCCATCTTTTATGGAATCAGGGTCAGACTGCTCAATGGCATTTGATAATTTTTTCAAAACAGCAAGTATCTCTTCAGGGTCAGCATTTTCAACATTACTGTCAGGTAATTCGTCAGTGTCTTCTCCACCTTTTCCTGTCAATTCCGACAGGGAATCAATCACTTTTTTAAGTTCTTTTTCCACATTATCGACCAATGCCATGTCAATATCTTTTGTATCATTTTCATTGGCTGCAAATTCAAGATTCATGGAGGCTTCTTCAAGGTCGCGTGCTCCTATGTTTGCGCTGCTGCCTTTCAGGCTGTGGGCAAGTTCACGTATTTCATTATTATTGCCTTCAGCCATTGCACGTCTTATTTTATCTGCATTGTCTTTGTTGTCCTCAACATAAACACCTAGTATATACAAAAAGATATTGTCATCGATGCTCAGGGCTGCTTTTGCAGTGCTGATATTAACACCAGGAACTTGATCTGGCAGGGTGGTGGTGGCTGTGACCTTATCTTTTACTTTTACATCGGCTTTGACAGGCGCATCAGTTGCTGGTTTTTTGCCTTCTGCATCACCAGAATATTTCCAAAGAGTTTTAAAAAGAACATCCTGAATTATTGGTTTTGTGATGTAGTCGGTCATCCCGGCTTCCATACACTTTTCACGGTCACCCTCCATGGCATTGGCAGTAGTTGCGATTATCGGCAGATCTGCAAATAGAGGGTTTTCTCGAATGGCTCTGGTTGCTGTATGCCCATCCATTACGGGCATCTGAATATCCATAAGCACAGCATCAAAATGCTCCCTGTTAACTGCTTCAACTCCCTCTTTGCCGTTATTGGCAATGGTGACTTTTATGCCTGCATTTGTAAGAACAGCTTTAACTATTTCCTGGTTTGTCGGGTTATCTTCTGTGACAAGAACCGAAAGCCCCTTGAGGCTGTTTTTTATTGTGTCAGCCTTGGATGAGATGGTTTGTATTGTTGATTTTTCAGCACGGTTGGTTTTACTAAAAAGCCCCGTGATAGCGTTAAGCAGGGCGGCTGAATTTATAGGTTTATTCAGAAAACAGTTGGCTCCGGCTTTTTGTGCCTTATCCATTTCTGCATCACTGCCAAATGCTGTCAGGATAATAATCGGAACGTCGGACCCTACATCATTCCTGATACTTTCAGCAGCCTCAATGCCATCCATCTCCGGCATCAGCCAGTCGAGAATTACCAGGTCGCAATCTTTGCCACGGGTACTTATTATATTGATTGCTTCTTCTGAATTGTCGGTTTCTGTTACAATGAAACCAAATTGCTCCAGCATTTTACGCAACATAACTCTGCTTGCCTTGGAGTCATCAGCAAATAGAACTTTCAGACCCTTTAAATTTTCAGGTGCTGTGAGGCGGTGGTCTTTTTTGTTGAGCTGTCTTGCCAGAGTTACAGTAAAATGGAAGGTTGTTCCAACACCTATCGTGCTTTCGCCCCATATCTCACCCATCATCATGTCTACCAACTGCTTGCTGATGGTAAGTCCAATGCCTGTACCGCCATATTTCCGTGTGGCTGAAGCATCTGCCTGGGTAAAGGGTAAAAACAGCTCGTCAACCTTCTTGGAGTCCATGCCCATACCAGTGTCCTTGACAGAAAATTGCAACACAGCACTGTTTGCCATAAATTCTTTGGTCTTTACATTAATAAGGATAAGACCTCCACGGCTTGTAAACTTGCAGGCATTTCCAACGATATTACTGAGTATCTGCTGAAGCCTCATGGAATCACCCACAAGAGCGAGGGGAGTGCCAGGCTCCAGGTCTATGAGAAACTCAATCTGTTTTTCCTGTGTTCTTGGTTTGAAAGAACTGCTTAATTGTTCAAGCATCTCATCGAGTCTAAAGGGGTTTCTTTCAAGTTCCATCTTTCCGGCATCTATCTTGGCAAAATCAAGGATGTCGTTGATGATCCCCATTAAAGACGTGCCTGATTTCTGGATAATTCTAATATAATGTGCTGCCTTTGGATTGCCTGCCTCTGCAAGAGCCAGGTCCGCTGCTGCAATTACACCGTTCATGGGGGTGCGAATTTCATGGCTCATATTGGCAAGAAAATCGCTTTTGGCCTGTGCAGCCATGTCTGCCAGTTCCTTTGCAGCCTTCAGGTCAGTATTGGTAGAAATGAGTTCCGAGGTTCGATCTTCAACCATTTTTTCAAGGTTGGTGTAAGCATTTTTCAGTGCATCTTCAGCTTTTTTTCTTTCGGTAATATCATTGAGCAATCCTTCCAGGCGAATAATGTTACCGTCATCATCTTTTATAGCAGTGGCCTGGAGAGACACCCATATGATGTCACTTTCTTTTGTATAAAGCTGGGTCTCAAAGTTGTATATTGATCCTTTTTTTATAATGGTGTCAACAAGTCCGCTGCTAATAACTGGATCAATAAAAAGGTTCCAGTCAAGGCTTGGTGTTTTCTGTATGAACTCAAAGGCTGAATCATAACCCAGAATTGTTGCAAAGGACGGGTTGGCGCTTATGAACCTTCCTTCTTTTGAGCATTGAAAAATTCCCTCTGTGGCGTTTTCAAAGATACTTCTGAATTTTTTTTCTGATTCAAGAACTGCTTTTTCTGTCTTTTTTTGTTTTTCAATCTGCTGTGTAAGCTCAACATTGAGATCCATCATTTTTTCTTCAGCTTCTGCTCTTACTGCAATCTCCTTTGTGAGCTGTTCGGTTCTGGTGGTTATCTGCGCCTCCATGAGGTTTACTTCTTTGATGATGTCGTTAATTTCCTCCTGGGGTACTTCCTTTAACTGGCTTTGATAGTCGCCCCTGGCAATGGCCCGGATACCGACAACAAGCTCCGACAGAGGACGTGACAAAAGAGAACGCATTATGAATTTGGTGCCGATTATAAGCACAACAAATACGGAAAAAAGAAGAACAACCAGGGCTTTGAATGCTTCTTCCCTTGCTTTTTTTATGGCATCTGTGGAAAAAGCTAATTCCAGCTTGCCAATTTCGCGTTCATTGAGTGAGATAATGGTATTCTTTGGAATCAGGCCCTGCCTGTCTTTTGGCAGATTATCAAAGACAACATCACCGAATCCGTCTTCGACTTTAACACCTTCAAGGTATTCGGAATTGAGATAAGCATTGAGTATCTGGGTGACTGTATCAAAATCGTTGTTCCATAAGGGCAGGTTCAGGACCTTTGCCAGTTCGCCAGTCAGGTTGTCGGCCCTGCTATTAAGATTGTCAATAGCAACTTTGTTGGAATAAAAGAAATAAATCGTACCAAATAAAACTGCAACAAGGCTTATTGAATAAGCAAGCCACTTTGACAGATCCTTTGATATTGTTCTTTTATTAAAAATACTAAATAATTGTTTTATTGATCCCATAGCAGTCAAATAAATTCATTGATAATTTCATTAAATAAATTTTATTTTGGGGAGAGGAAATCTCTCCCCAAATTTTTTATGCTATAATATTTATTTCTTTTGCATCATATTTGCCACGGTACTGATTTCAATGTATGATGCACCAAATGCTGCACCAAAGTTACCAGCAAGAACCGTCAACAGATCTTCTTCATCAAACATGTACTCATCCACAAGTGTGCCGAGTGCTCTGCTTAAAAATTCGTGTGATGAAAGGTCCTCTTCCATATATGTGGCAACTACGCCGTATGAGAGAGACAGCATGCGTACCACGCTCTTGCTGTAGCACTGTGCAAAGATCGGATTTTTACCCCTGTATGCTGCAAGGCTTCTGATGGTTTGACCACTGATTGAGTCGGCGATCAGCCCCTTGGTATTGAGTCTCATGGATGCCTTTACGGCAGCTTTGGACAGGTAGCTTGTTACGTTGTTTTCAGTCTCGTAGGGGGAATCGATGAAGGTCTCATGGCCATTTTCAATCTCCAGGGCGATTTTGCGCATGATCTCAACGGATTCAAGTGGATACTTGCCATAGGCGGTCTCGCCTGACAGCATAACAGCATCTGTACCGTCAAAACATGCATTACCAACATCAGAAACCTCTGCCCTTGTGGGCCTTGGCGATTCAATCATAGATTGCAGCATCTGGGTTGCAACTATAACTGGTCTTCTTCTCTGGATACATTTTTGTACCAGGCTTTTTTGGATCAGGGGTATTTTTTCCGTGGGGATTTCAATTGCAAGATCTCCACGAGCAACCATCACACCGTATGCATAGTCGAGTATCTCATCGATGTTATCAACACCTTCCTGATTTTCGATTTTTGCAATAATTTTAATCTGACTTTTTGTTTCGTCAAGAATTTCCTGAACAGCAATAACATCTTCTTTATTTCGAACAAAGGAATGGGCAATGAAGTCAAGATCATTTGCTGCTGCAAATCTAATAAAGTCCATATCCTTCTGTGTCAGGGCAGGGAGCTTGATGGAGACCGAGGGGACGTTTATACTTTTCTTACCTTTAATTGTTCCATCGTTTTCAACTTCGCATACAAGACAGCCGTCTTTTTTATCTTTTACAAGAAAGGAAATGTCGCCATCGTCTATGAGGATACGCTTGCCAACATCAACATCGTTTGCGATTCCATCATAGGTAACGCATATGCATTCCTTTGTGGTGTTTTGTTCCTTTGCCCCTTTTATAGTTATTGTGTCGCCGGTCTTTACTGGAATATCTTCATCCGCTGGAGTTGTTCTGATCTCCGGCCCTTTGGTGTCCACCAGGATTGCTATCCTGTCGGATACTGCACGGATATTTGCTATTACAGCAACGGATTCTTCTGTAGTTTGATGAGCGGTGTTCATCCTTACTACGTCCATGCCCGCCTTGTGCATCTCTGCCAGAAAGGGGGGTTCACAATTGAAGCTTGAAATAGTTGCAATGATTTTTGTCTTTTTCATGGGGTTTAAAACCTCCGTTTATTATTGTTTGAGGTTGCATTATAGGCCAGTGCTACCAGCGAATGACGTCTATTTTTTAAATACAAATCTTTAAAAAAAGAATTTACTTTTTTTTGAATAATTTTTTAAAAAAAAGTTCAAAAAATTTGCACAATTGGAAATGTTTATTAACTGTAATATTTTAATACAATAAGTTGGGATTTATGTCAAAGATTATGTGGCAATTA
>JAOZSB010000315.1 GCA_029939895.1 Desulfobacterales bacterium | reverse complement strand
TGTTGAGGTGTCAAATGAATTGTTCATATAAAATCATGATCGTTGATGATGACCCGGCTTTCAGCTCTGTGGCCAAAAGGTATCTTGAAAATGATTATGGGGTATCTAAGGTAGCTGATGGACAGGCGTGTCTGGATGAGTTCGCAGAAGTAAAACCCGATGTGATATTCCTTGACTGGTGTATGCCTGTATTAACCGGAATTGAAACCCTGAGGACGCTCCGGCGAATGGACGAGGCTCAAGATACCCGTATTGTCATTATGACCGGCCTGGCAGGAAGAAATGAGATCATAGATGCATGGAGGGCAGGGGCAGATGACTTTATACTCAAGCCCTTTGGCGCAGATGAGTTGCTTGAAGTCACTAAACGGCAGGTTGCAGAAAAAAAGATTGTGGATGACATCAAAGCAGAACGGGGCAAGATAAACGAGCAGCTTCGCCAGGTTCAGCGAATGGAGTCCATGGGGGTTCTTGCCAGTGGCATTGCGCATGATTTTAATAATCTGCTTTTCCCTATTCTTGGTTATTCTGATATGCTTGATGAGGCCCTTGACGATGATGCAGATGAAAAACATTATGTGCAGGAAATAAGAACTGCCGCATCCAGGGCAAAGGAGCTTGTTGAACAGATACTCTTTTTCAGCCGCCAGGCAAATAAAGAAAAAAAACCAGTAGAGTTTTCTCTGATAGTTAAAGAGGCGCTCAAGCTGATGCGCGCCACCATTCCTACATCAATAAAAATCAATCAATGGGTAAAATCAAAATGCGATCCTGTTTTAGGTGACCCGACCCAGATACACCAGATTGTTATGAATCTTTGTACAAACGCTTTTCATTCAATGCAAAAAGATGGCGGGACGCTCAAGGTTCAAGTTAATGACAGTAATATTAAAGACAACGTAGAAGGGCTTGACCCGAATGTAGAATACATCAGGCTTACTGTTTCTGACACAGGAACTGGAATACCGGAAAAAATAAAAAAACGAATATTTGACCCCTTTTTCACAACAAAGGAAGTGGGCAAGGGGACTGGCATGGGCCTTTCCATGGTGCATGGCATTGTTGCCGATATGGGAGGGGTGATCCATCTTACAAGCGAAGTAGGTAGGGGGACTACCTTTGAAATTTTTCTTCCCAAAAGCAGAGAAAACATAAGGCCAGCTCTGGTGCCGGCAAAAAAAACACAGGAAGGTTCGGAAAAAATTCTGATAGTTGACGATGATGTGTCAATAGCTAACATGCTTCATGCGGTTCTCAGTAAAGTGGGGTATAGTGTGAGCAGGGCCAACAGCAGCCCCATGGCGCTGGAGCTTTTTCAAGACACAAACAACGGTCCAGGTTCCTTTGATCTGATAATTACGGACATGACCATGCCGGACCTGACCGGAAAAGATCTCTCAAAAAAGATATTGGAGATCAGGCCCGACACACCCATAATTATAATGCCTGGATCCTCAGATGCATTATCTGAAAGTGAGGCAAAGAGCGTTGGTATATCTGCTTATTTGCAGAAACCCGTTGATTTAGGCACCATGACCAGCACCATACGGGACATTCTGGATCAAAAAAACAAATCACCTGAAAATTCATTACTGCACTGCCACAACAAGGCTACCCTGAATTAGTTACATCCGCCCTGGAACCTGCGCGCCCCTGCCGTTTATCACGATGGTTTCATGGGGTATATCTTTGCCGGATTTTTGCAGGCCCTGTGAAACAATGTAGGGTAGTCCGCTGCAACAGGGAACTTCCATTATAAGGGTTGTTATGCTTTTTTTGTTCCCCTGGGCAAATATCTGATTAAACTTTTCAATGTATCCTTCAGCATCATCAAATTTTGGGCAGCCCATAAGTACTGCTTTCCCGGCCAGGTAATCATTGTGAAGATTCG
The DNA here is from genome assembly GCA_029939895.1 of Desulfobacterales bacterium. GTDB lineage: Bacteria > Desulfobacterota > Desulfobacteria > Desulfobacterales > JAOZSB01 > JAOZSB01. The sequence continues at coordinate 3,502 of JAOZSB010000315.1, read as the reverse complement.
GCGAGGAGGCAGCAGCACAGTCCGCCAGCACAAGGATATCTGCGCCGTTAAGAAATGGAGCCTTGGGCGGAACAAGCCTGATTTTTATGGGCCAGTGTGAAAGGGCAGAAGAAACAGAAGATGCTCCGGTGCGCTGTACCGGGCTCGGTGCCAGATCCTGTATAACATTGGATGAGCAACCGCATGCCAGGGGCTGTGAGTTCTTTTCTTCTTCTTTTTTCATTTTTGCCAGATGTTTTTCAACAACTTCTTCGTCAAAATCAACTGCTTCCCGTTCGATTATTTTCAGGGCATCCTGGGGACAGTCTCCCATGCAGGCTCCAAGCCCGTCACAAAGAACATCACCAATAAGTTTTGCTTTTCCGTCAATTATTGCTATTGCGCCTTCTGCACATGATACAACGCAGTTACCGCAACCATCGCATCGCTCCTCGTCTATCTCAATGATTTTTCGTACATTTGCCATGTTATCCTCCTGGAAAATTTAATTTTTTGTCGAAGCCTTTTGCTTTGTCTATCCATGTAGTTCGGTTATGAAGTAAGCAAAAAATCTCTCATTTAAAACGCAAATTCAATTACTTCTTGTTGAAAAGCATGCGTCCCTCTTGTGTCAGAAATCCTGCATCTTCACCATTAACTTCTGAATCACCAAGTTCTTCGCTTAATACTGCGTCAAACAGAACCTTATATTCGAGTGTGTTGTCGTCTGTCTTGGCTGCCACGCTTTTAATAAGTGCTTCCACCCTTTGAGCAAGCTCCTCAAGGGGTTTGAGCTTGAGCATGAATTCCTTTGCAGAAACATCTGCTTCATAAAGGTATGCTGCGGGAAGCAGGGAAGACAGCTCGGAACTGGTAGCTTTTCCAACCTCTTCCACAAATCCTGCCCTGCGAACAGCTCTTCCGATTGCCTTAAAATCTTTTTTGAAAAGTTTTTTAACTTCAACCGCCAGCCGTTCCTTAAACAGGTCTTCTCTTTTGGATTCAAGGCCTTCTGGTAGCGTACCCAGGCACTGCTCTGCAAACTGGCAGTATGCTGCACAGCCAAAATCCATTTTAGGGTTAACAAATCTATGTTGACACTTACTGCATTTTCTTGCTGTATCGTCTTTAAAAAACTCCACAATAGATCCGCATTTTGGGCATGGTGCCTCAAAAACCGCGCTTTCTGTCCAAAATCTTGTATCTTGTCCGGGGCATTTCATAGCATACCTCCTAATATAATTGAAATTTTTACGGAGCTTAAATTTTTGTTTATCCCGAAGGTCTGGTTATGAAATAAGCAAAAAAGCTCCCTTTTTTGATGTGCCTGATAAAAAATGTCTTCGCATCCAATATCTGAGTTTGGGAAAACATAATTTTTTAATAAACTTATATTTTAACGAAGCTTTATTCTTATTTTGTTCATGTGGTTTGGCTTTGCCAAATATTTTTTTGATAAGCTTCGCTTGATCTTAGAGCAAAGATTTGCTGGAATCACAAGTTCTAATTGTTAAGTAGAACCTGGATGAAAATTTTTTTTAAAATGAAGTACTGCTTTTTGTAAAAAAAACTTTCATTCAGGCACTGGTCTGGCAAACTTTTTTTTGTCAGGCAGGCTTTGGGGCCCGCCTGCCTGACATTTTTTTGTATAGCTTTTGGTTAAAGTTTAAATGCTGTAATTAACCAAGTATAGTCTTAAGGTCTTCGTCTGGTGTTGCAATCGGTTTAATATCGAATTTATCAACAAGTACTCCCAGCACGTTTGGTGTGATAAAGGCTGGCAGGGATGGCCCAAGTCTAATATCCTTGATGCCGAGGAAAAGCAGGGTCAGAAGAATAGCAACTGCTTTTTGCTCGTACCATGAAAGGATCATGGACAGGGGCAGGTCGTTGAGTCCGCATTCAAAAGCTTCTGCAAGTGCAGCAGCAATCTTGATTGCAGAGTATGCATCATTACACTGTCCAACATCAAGGAGCCGTGGAATTCCGCCAATGTCGCCAAGATCCTTGTCATTAAACCTGTATTTGCCACAGGCCAGGGTAAGGATAACGCAGTCCTGAGGAATCTTTTCAACAATTTCGGTATAGTAGTTTCTGCCAGGTTTTGCGCCGTCACAGCCGGCAACCAGGAAGAAGTGTCTTATTGCTTTTGCCTTCACGCCTTCGATTACTTTGTCAGCCACGCCAAGTACAGCGTCTTTGCCAAAGCCTACCATGGATGAGCCATTTTCTGTATCTTCGGTAAATCCTGGAAGCTCAAGAGCCTTTTCGATGACTGGCGCAAAGTTCTTGTCGGCAATGTGGATCAATCCGGGCATTCCAACGAGTCCAGTTGTGAAGATGTTGTCACTGTAAGACTCAGCAGGTTTCTGGATGCAGTTGGTGGTCATGAGGATTGCACCTGGAAATGCTGCAAACTCTTTTTTCTGGTTCTGCCATGCAGTGCCGTAATTTCCATAAAGGTGTGCATATTTTTTCAACTCTGGATATGCGTGTGTCGGGAGCATTTCGCCGTGGGTATAGATGTTGATTCCTTTGCCCTCGGTTTGCTGTAAAAGCATGTCAAGGTCTTTCAGGTCGTGACCGGAGACCAGGATAGCTTTACCCTTAATGGTTCCGCGGGGAACGTTTGTCGGTACTGGAGTTCCGTATGCGCTGGTGTTTGCACCATCAAGAATCTCCATTGCTGTCAAGTTGGCCTCTCCGGTTTTGAGAGCAAGGCCGAGCAGTTCGTCAACGGAAAGATTTGTGTTGAGTGTAGCAGCAAGTGCCTCATGCATAAAGCTGTATACAGAATCACTTTCCTGTCCAAGGATATGGGCATGATCAGCGTAAGCAGCAACGCCCTTGAGACCATAAATAATGATCTGCTTGATGGACAGCTTGTCTGGGTCGGTTTCCGGATCCTGCTTGATCCCTACTTCTTCGCCTTGTTTTACCAGTCCAGCCAAATCACCAGCCAATGTCATAACCGATGCGCCTTCAACAGTAACCTTGGCTTTCAGGGCTTCGGTGGTTCCTACGGATTTTTTAATAAGCTCGACTATTCCTTCAGGATCGAATGTTACATTCGTGAGAGTCGAAAAAAGTGCTGCAACTGTAAAGGGTCCAACTTCATCGCCAAGAACCCCTTGTTTTTCCGCCTCAACAGCATATACTGAAAGTTCCTTCAGTGAGTGAACAAGAAGGTCCTGCAGGGCAGCAACTTCCGGGGTTTTTCCACATACGCCCATCTTGTCACATCCCTGTCCCTTTGCAGTTTGTTCGCATTGATAACAAAACATTTTTTTTCTCCTTAAATTTGTGTTAAAAAATAACTTGTGTAAAAAAATCAAAATTGGTTAAAGTATTTCCAAGTTGATTAAAGTCTAACCGACCCTTAGTTAACCCGCCTTGACATAAGTCAAAAACAAAGAAAAAATGTTTCTTCATTTTGATTAATGTTATGAAAAGGCTTGAATTATTAACAAATATCAGTAGTGTCCCGTTAAAAATCGAATAATTTCAATTGGATTTGGGCACT
>JAOZSB010000314.1 GCA_029939895.1 Desulfobacterales bacterium | reverse complement strand
TAGTGCCCAAATCCAATTGAAATTATTCGATTTTTAACGGGACACTACTGAACTACACCAGCAACATTAAAATCAAAGGCAGGGTAACCAGACTCACTCCCAACGGGGCAGGTATTGAATTCCAGGAAAAAATCAAAACAAAGGATTCCGAAACCGGCGCAATCAAAGTACCAGTAATCGACACGAAGACTCTTACCTGAAATTGAATACTACACAACAGGCTGAAAAAAGGTTAACGCTTTTATCCAGAGCAGCCCAATAAAACCTAAGGCGTACCTTCAGGCTGATTTTCCTGCCATACCCAATATTCCCTGTAAAGCATATCCGGGTAATCTGAAATTATTCCGTCAACCCCGCAGTTGAGAAGCATTTTAACGGCCTTTGCATTGTTTACGGTCCAGGGGATTATTTGAATATTTTTTTTGTGACATGCAGCTGCATATTCTGAATCAACATATCCGTGATATGGCGAGACTATATCAACACCAGCCTTAACAGCCCTGTCAAGCTGGTCGTACCTGTCTGCGTCCATGCCCAGCGTGAGTTTAAGATATGTAACATATTTATTTGGAGCAAATTTGAATAAAAAGGATGTTCTGACTCCAGGGACGAGTTTTTTTATTTCCGGCAGAACATCGAGTACAAAGGACTGCACAATGGTTCGTTCTGCCACTCCGGCAGCATTGACTGCCGCAGCCATTGCCTTGACTGCATCATCAGCCTCCTGCTTTGTATAGCCATCCCGGAGTTTGATTTCGATATTGAATTCATGGGGTTTTTTTATGTTATATTCAGCCTCATACTTCTTAACAAAATCAAAAAACTCCGGCAGGGTAATCAAATGGGTATTTTTAGCAGGAACCTGTGTCGGAAACTTTTCATCAGCCACTGACCCGCAGTCGAGTTCCTTCAGCTGAGCCACGGTCATATCTTTGATAAAGCGAGCCTGGGGACTTTTTTTATTGGAATCAAGGCACAGTACATTATTTAGCTTTGAGTCGTGGTATACGATCAACTGTTTATCTTTGGTCAAGTTCGTATCAAGCTCAATGGTGGTCATTTTGTTTTCCATGCAGAAAATAAAAGCAGGAATAGTATTTTCCGGCCTTAGCCCCCTGGCCCCTCTGTGTCCGTGAAGGTCAATGGAACCGTCCAGGGAGCTGACTTTCAGCTTTGGTCCGCAGCCTGTCATTGGTGAAACAACAGCAACAGCAAGGAGTGCCGCGCCAAAAAATAACAGAAATTTTTCCACACTGGTTTTAGGGATGGATTTATACATCAACAACACCCTCCTGTAATAAATAGTTTATATTTATTTATAATTATTGGAGTTGTTTTGAAATGTCAATGTGTGTTTATTTTATTACTTTTACTTATTCCATGAAAAAATTGACGCGGCGATCACCAGGCATATGGATGAGATAATGGTCAGAATAACGATTTCCGGCATAACATCGACCAGGCCGGCACCGTCGTTCATGACCTTGCGGATGCCCGTAAGCATGTGTGTGAGTGGAAATATTTGTGCAAATGCTTTTATCCATTCGGGTGCGCCCTCGATTGAGAACCAGACCTCGGACAGGAACATCATGGGCCAGGAAATAAAGTTGATGATTCCGCTTGTGAATTCTTCGCTGGTTCCCCGTGCGGCAAGGAGTATGCCTATTGATGTAAGGCTGAGGCATCCCATGAAAAACATTATAGCAAGATCAAGGTATGAGCCTTCCACATAGAATCCAAATATCATCTGGCATCCGATCCAGACGATGGTTCCGGTGAACATCAGAACAAAGAGCCGTGAGATCATCTGTCCGCTGAGGTATTCCATGGATGTGAGTGGGGTGGCCTTGAGCCGTTTGAGGACACCGGTTTTTCTGTAGCGAACAATCACGTAGCCAACGCCCCAGAGTGCGCCGAACATCATGTTCATGCCGAGAATACCGGGGAACAGCCAGTCTATGTATTTTATTTCCCGGCCTGCGACCTGTTCCCGTGTGGCGGAGTTAGTGTCAGGGGCCATTGCAGCCTTGAGCAGTTTTTCAATTAAATAGCCCTTTGGTGATGTTTCCCCGACCCAGTACATGGGTGAATTTTCGCCATTTTTTATTAAAAAATCGACCTTGTGGTGGCGCAGTTTATCCAGGCCCTGTTCGAGAGATTCAAAGCCTATGAACTCTAAGTATTTGGTTGTTTCGAATCGTTCCGGCAGGGCCAGGCTCTCGATAGTCGGGTTTTGCTGAACCATGGGGAACACGCCAACCTTGTATTCCTTATGTTCCTCGCCCCCGAAAATAAAACCAAATCCCAGGACGATAAGGAATGGAAAAAGGAAGTTCCATCCAAATGCAGATTTATCCCGATAAAATTCAATGGTTCTTGCGGCTGCTATTATCCATATTCTACGGGGGTTCATGCTATTCCCTCAGTTTGCGTCCGGTCAGGTTCAAAAATACATCCTCCAGGTTGGGGGAGCGGATGCTTAAGCTGCCGAGGTTAACTCCGTTTTCCATGAGCCGTGCCAGGTCAGCGTTGATGTCCTTTGTGATGATTTCGTAAATATCAGATTCCAGGTTTTCAGGGTCATCAAGTTCACCACGGCAGTCAAAGCCCATTGCTGCGACTTTTTCCTGTGCCACACAGCTTCGGGGCAGTTCTATGGTTACGCCGTCTGTGTATTCCTGAATCAGTTCCTTTGGTGTTCCCCTGGCGGCGATCCTGCCGTTATCCATAATGGCTATGTCGTCGCACAGGTGTTCGGCCTCTTCCATATAGTGCGTTGTAAGAATAATGGTTTTGCCATTTTTCTTAATGCTTTCAACGATCTCCCACAGGTTGTGCCGTGCGTGTGGATCAAGGCCAGTGGAGGGTTCATCCAAAAAAAGCAGCTCCGGCCTGTTGACCAGTGCCATTGCGAGCATGAGGCGTTGTTTTTGCCCACCTGAGATTTTGTCGTTTTGTTTATCAAGAATATCGCCAAGGCGGCAGAATTCAACAAGCTCTTGTATGTCGTAGGTTTTATTGTACAGCTTCAGGAAAGTATCGAGTGTTTCACGGACAGTTAAAAGGGAAAAAAGTGCAGTTTCCTGAAACTGTATGCCAATCTCGTTGCGGAAAGTGCTTCCTCTTTTTTTACCTTTATATAGAATTTCACCTGATGTTGGTGAGATTATGTTCTCGATCACTTCTATTGTGGTGGTTTTTCCGGCTCCGTTTGGGCCAAGAAGCCCAAAGCACACGCCCTCTTCGATCTCAAAGCTGATCCCGTCCACGGCGGTTAAGCCGTTGAATTTTCGTGTCAGATTTTTAACATCCAGAATTATTGACATCGAGCTGTGTCCTGTGTGAGTTTTATTTGATTTTCCTTAAAGTGATAACCTGTTGCGTTTTTCTTCAAAAAAAATATTTTACACAATATAAGCACGAAAATTTGGTTGTCATGGCAATAAAAGACTGTTATATATGATTTTGGTATGGCTCTCAAAAAAAAAGCCAGCGTCTGAAAGCAGTATAAAGCAGTTTGGTTCCTTTGCTTTGTGCGCCAAGTATCAGAAAATATAATAATAATTTTTGAAAGGGTAGAGTAAATGAGCAACACAAACAAGTGGATTCCCGTACTTATGGTCGCCATCGTAGGTGCTTTCCTGCAATTGATCTTCATATCTGTTGATAATAAAGATACTGCAACCGGAGCGGCAATTGAGTTTGTCACTGCATATTACATGCTCGACAGTGATGCCATGAAGTCAAGGATTCATGAGGACTCCGCCACCCAGGGCGAGGTTGATCTTCTTGACGAATATCTGCACGCCAAAAAAACAGAGGCTGCACAGCGGGGATTTAACCTGAGCTACCTGCAATTTTCTCTTTCCCATGTGGATGCCAAGGTGATTGAGCTTGGCGAAGAAAAAGCAGAAATCATGATCCACGCAAAGAAAAGACGGTGCATCCACCCTGTGTTTACTTTTGTAGCAAAAATTTTCTTCATCGGACAATCCCATGATGTTGATCAGACTTATAAGCTCGTCAAAGTTGAAGGTAAATGGAAAGTAACTGACGGTGCGTTTTCACCCAATGCATGATACTGCAATGGCTGATAACCAGATAATTATATGAGTCAAATTTACGAGTCTTTAAGGGAGCGGGCCAGGGAGATAGCAGCCCGCCTTCCCATGCCTGCCTTGTACACGGACTTTGAAAAAGAGCTTGAAGAATCAAAGCTTTTTTTGATCGAAGATCGTGTAATTCTCGATATACATCAACATGTATCCATCAAGCTGGAAAACAATTTTGGCCACGGAGTTTTTCACGCAGAAAAAGTTGCAATTGACGCAGGGCTGTTAGTCCTGATTGAGGGGAGACTTGCCGGGCTTTCAAGCGATGAAGTCCAGAGGCTCCTGCGCCTTGTGCAGACAGCCGGCCTGCTCCACGACATAAAGCGGAAACACAAAGACCACCCCAATGCTGGTGCATGCTTTGCAGAGGACTACCTCACCTCACAGCCCTTCACAAAGCAGGAGATAGACGACATATGCACAGCAATCCGCAACCACGAGGCTTTCAAAAAAACACTGCCCCCTGAAAACCCGGATGCCCGGCTGATCTCCGACGCACTCTACGATGGCGACAAGTTTCGATGGGGCCAGGACAACTTCACCCACACGGTCTGGGACATGCTCATATTCTCAAAAACCGAACCCCAACTATTCCTGAAAGGCTTTCCAAAGGGCATGGAAGGCATAAAAAAAATCCGCACCACCTTCCGAACACAAACCGGAAAAAAATACGGCCCAAACTTCATAAACGACGGCATAGAAATCGGCAACCAGCTTTATACACTGCTTCAGGTTGAGGGGTTTGATTCAATTAGTTAAATGATTTGAACTTTTTGTGATTTTTGTTGCTGGACAGAATAGCATCTGCTTAAACCCCCTGACCTCCAGTTCTCTTTATGCTGCACCCAATAGAAACTTTTTTACTCAAAATTCTCATTTTATGGATAACTGCCCTGACATTTGATCGACTCCTCATTTTTGTTGACTACCTTCTCATGTATATTTAGTTTGACTCTTTCAAAATAATTGTATAATATTATCTTTTTTAAAGACCATTAATAATTGTAACTATCATGTTATTACTAAGTGGGACTCTTGAAGATGAATGATTGTATCATATTTATGCATCTATCCGATATTCACTTCTCGAAAGATAGCAATGGCGTATTGGATCTCGATGTTGAATTGAGATCAAAATTAGAGAATGATGCCAAGAAAATGAAACAAAGGCTTGGAAGCATTCAAGGTATATTAATAACAGGAGACATTGCTTATTCTGGACAAAAAGAAGAATATGTCGTAACGTCAACCTAAAAATGACCCCCAACGACAATGCAAATTTGACCCAC
>JAOZSB010000313.1 GCA_029939895.1 Desulfobacterales bacterium | reverse complement strand
GATCAGGGTTTTAATTTTCCCTGGCAGTGCCTGGGGTGAAGCAGCATCAGGGCCTTTATTCTCATTTGTTTTTTTAGCTGAAGCAGGCAGTAATTCTATCTGCTTTAGCTTCTGGCTTACAATATCCAGATCAAATGGCTTTACTACATAATTATTACATCCAGCCTGTAGACAGGTTACGATATAGTCCTTGTCCGACTGTGCAGTTACCATCAGTATTTTAACCTGATTTTTATCCTGGGTGCACCGCTTTTTTTCAATCTCTCTTAAATTGAACAAAACCTCAATGCCGTCCATTTCCGGCATGGCAATATCGAGAGTAATCAGGTCAAAGGGATGGTCACTGTCCAGGGCCTCATTAAATAAAACTATTGCATCAGGCCCGTTATCAGCATCAACGCATTCACCAAAAGTCTCCATTATTGCCTGCATTTTGGCTCTGCTCACAAACTCATCATCAACAATCAGGGTTTTCATTTACATATCCTGTGTGTTTGAAAATTAAAGTTTAAAAAAATAGTTATTTACCCTCAAGATAAATTTCCAGGCGGGAAAATTCCTTTTCAAATCTATCCATGATGCCGTCAGCACCTTCAAGCTCTCCAGACTTTCCCATTTTTTCAAGTTCAAAGGCAACCTCAGAAAGACTCTTTGCAGTAAGGTTTGCAGCTCCTCCCTTGATTGCGTGAGCCTCCTTTGTAATCACCGCAGGATCACTGTCAATAATGGCTTGACGAAGGGCTTTTATCTGCTCCCTGGCTGTCCCCAAAAAAACATCCACAACCTTTTTTAAAAAATCCGCTTTACCCATAAACTCTTCCAGAGCCTTGTCATAGTCCATTGGTTCATCTTTGTCGCCTTCATGGGAAGCATTCCTGCTGTCGCTTTTCCCTTGAGCCTCCACAAGTGTTTGCGCAACCAGTGCTTCAATATCCAAACCAGCAGTCGGATCTGCGTGCTGAGTATCGCCAGATGTCCATTTATGCACCATGGCAAGCAGTTCTTTCCTCAACAAAGGCTTGGCAATATAGTCGTCCATTCCAGAATCAATGCATAGCTCCTTGTAGTCCCCCATTGCATGTGCTGTCATGGCAATTATTGGAACTCTTTTCATGTTGGGCAGGATTTTATCTGTAGTGGGTTTCTTAAACTCTGCCTCAAGACCGCGGATTATCTTTGTTGCCTCAAAGCCGCCCATGACCGGCATCTGTATATCCATCAAAACTATATCGTAATTTTTCTGCTCATACATATCAACGGCTTCCTGACCATTTTCTGCAAGATCAATCTTGTAGCCGGCACCATCAAGATGCTTGATTGCGACCATCTGGTTTGTTGCATAGTCTTCTACAAGAAGTATGGATATTTTACTTGTTTGTGCCTCAACTATTGCATGCTTTGTAACAAGAGGCCTGGACCTGAGTTCTTCATCCGTGGCAATACCCAGAACCATTTTGATTGCCCTGCGAAGATCATCCCACTTGACAGGCTTGGTCAGGTAGCCCTCGATTCCCAGGTCCTTACACTTTTTTGCATCTCCTATCCACCCGACCGATGTGATGAGTATGGTTGGAATTTTATTTACAGAATCAATCTGCCTTACTTTCCCTGCCAGGTCAAAGCAGACATAGTCCGGCGACAGAGAGCCTATTATTAAAAGGTCAAAGGGTTCCTTTGATGAAACAGACTCCTGATAAAGAGACACGGCCCTTTCTGCATCTTCTGCTTCAACAGGCACGCAGCCCCATGCATCAAGGTACTCTGTTTGAACATACCGGTTGTTCTGGTTTTGATCCACCACCAGAACCTTCAAGTTCTTCAGTTCAACATCCTCAATTTCTGATAAGGTACTTGTTTTTGATTGTTGGGTGAAATTTATGGTGAACCAGAAAGTACTTCCTTCACCTTCTTCACTTTCAAGGCCAATCTCTCCGCCCATCAGTGCCACAAGCTGTTTGGAAATGGCTGTACCCAAACCGGTTCCGCCATACTTCCTTGTTGTAGAGCCGTCTGCCTGGGTAAAGCTTTCAAATATTATTTTCTGCTTATCCCTTGCTATTCCAATCCCTGTATCTTTTACCGAAAAACGAACCTTAATATTGCTTCCTGTATGTTCAACCAGCTCTGCCTTAATAAAGATTTCACCTTTTTTGGTAAACTTGAAAGCGTTTCCAGTAAGATTTATCAGAACCTGCCGCAGCCGGCCTGGATCTCCAATCACCTTGAAAGGAATATCAGGAGCTACAAAGGAAATACATTCGATTCCTTTTTGCCTGGCCCTCAAGGAAAGGCTGTTGGAAATGTCATCTATTAAATATCTTAATTCAAATGCTACGTTTTCAAGATCAAGCTTACCTGCCTCAATTTTTGAAAAATCAAGAACATTATTTATAATGCCAATCAGAGCCTTGGCTTCATTAACTATTGTAACAAAGATATTACTTTGCTTATCATCAAGATCTGTTTCCTCGATCAACTCTGTCATGCCGATTATGCCGTTTAAGGGAGTCCTGATTTCATGGCTCATATTGGCCAAAAACTCACTCTTTGCAATATTTTCAGCCTCGGCTTTGATTTTCTCAGCCTGTAGTATCTCGGCATGTTTACGCTCGCTAATATCCCTCAAACCAACAACAGCACCGATATTTTCCTTTGCAGCATCCCGGAATGGATATGCAGATAGAATAAATGGCCTTTTGACACCCTCCGCATCTTTTACTTCAAGATCAAGTTCAATATGCTCAGCACTCTCATCACTTTCATCCATAATACATGTAACCGGGCATCCAGGGGTGTTGCAAAGACGGGAGGGAAAGACTTCCCTGCATTTTTTTCCCATAACTTCTTTGCGGGTTTTGCCTATTATATCCAGAAATGTTTTGTTGACCCGCAGTATGTCATAGTCACCGCCAATCACCCACATTCCTTCTGTTGATGCCTGAAATATCTGATCCACTTCCAGGTAGGCCATTGCTGACTCCATGACCATCTGGTTTGAACGCTCAATGGCTATTTCCAGTTGAATGTTTGTATCTTCAAGCTCCTGGCCGATTTCATTTTGCTTTTGCTCGGCAAGCACCTGTTCCGTAATATCCCTGACAATCCCCCGGAATCCAAGGGACTTATTATTGCCGTCCTTTATTAAATTAACAGAAGTTTCAACAGGAATTTTTGTTCCGTCTTTTTTAATAAACTCCCATTGAATTGAACGGCGGGAAATTCCGCCATTGTATAAGTTGGTGAAAAAGAGAAAGACTTTTTCGCTGTTTTCCTTGTCGCAGTACTGCCTGTAATTCATTCCCATCAATTCGTCACGGGAGTAGCCATAAATTTTACATAAAGCATCATTAAAAAAAGTAAGGTTCCCCTTCAGGTCAATTTCATAAAATCCATCGTCAATATTTTCCAGAATTGAGCGATACCTTTTTTCGCTTTGGATCAGGTTTTTTTCAGCGATCTTTTTTTCTTGCAATACTTCATCAAAGTCATGCTTGATAAGGGAAATTGATTCATAAAGAGGCGTGAATATATTGGGGATCATTTTTGCAGTTTTTTTTGCATCAATGCCCCTGGTGTTCCAGTTGATTTCTCCAATAAAGGTCATGAGGCTGTCAATTTGATATTGGATCTTTTTGTTCACCCTTGGTAATTGCGCAACAGAGTCTTTTTCATCAAGATTGATGCCTTTTCGTTTTTCTTTTTCTATAATGTTGAGTGCATCTTCAAAATTTTTTGCAATGGCAATTTTGGAAGGCACAAACACACGGCTGGCATTGATAATTGACTTCATCAACTGGTTTAAACCAAACCCGGCAGAAAACAAACAATGATTTGTTTTTTCTATTTCTTTAAGTCCCTTTAAATAAAGGGTTCTTGCAGACCAGGCACTGCCTTCAATTTTTTCCCAGTTAAGTATTCGATAATGGAACCCCTTGGAATTCACGCCAGATTCATCAAGCACTTTTCTATACAGTTTAAAAAAATGCTCAACATGCTCATCCTTGAGAATACCCTTGGCAGTATTGAAAATAATATCGTCTCCGAGTAATTCGAAATTCACAGAGTAGCCTTCGAGTTCAAGGAACCAGTCATCTTTGGAATGTCGGCTTATGGGATCTGACAGCCCCTCTTTTGCAAGCAGGCCAAGACATCTTTCAATTGCTTTTTTATAGCTGTCCATCATTTTTATGGGAAAGGTGGTGTGATACAATTTTGTGCCGACATTAAATCCCGTTTTTACAAAAAAAGAAGCATTAAACCCAAAAAACCCCAAAAGATTTCCCCGGTCTCTCTCCGAGACCAGAGAATTTGCAAATTGCAGTCGGCCATTTTTTGTAGTTGCGCCTGATACCTGGCTGTAATCCTTTATCTCAACATATTTTTTACTGAACAAACCAGTCTTTTCAAGAAATTTGTCACGTTCTTCTATCAGCCTGACCATTCCATTTTTACCACTGTTGCCCTGGGGGATGGACAAAAGTATCCTGCTTCCGATTAACTTAAATGAAACATAATAACCTTCTCCAAGATCAATATTCGTCCATTCAGGCGTTAAATAAATTGGTAACCCAGAAACCAGGCAACTGTTCTCTGATTTTTTACCACCAAAACTCATACTCTTACCCCATAGCAAGTTTATTCCAAAGGTTCGATTATGACATAAGCAAAACACTTCTGCATAGCAGGAGCTTTTTTTACTGCTTCCTTAAATAAGACAAGTATTATGATTGCAGCATAATGCAATTACCATATTGAATTCAAATAGTTATCTGCGCATATCCCATATTATGGATTTAAAGGTACACCCTGTAAATAAATTAGCATAATTCATCGTCATCGTCGTGTAAAGATTATTTTTTTACTTTTCAGCAACTACTGCAAAATTAGTCTCAATATCACTCATGGCTTGTGCATGTTGCCATATCAAAGGCTTTGTAGTTGCAAACAACAACCACACCGCTGGAAATTTCTAAAAAGACTTGTTGCAATAATGGCAAAGTTATTATATTGTGAATTATATTAGAAAAATTGCTGCTTTTGCGGACAGGAAAACAAAAACCACTTTTGGGCTTATTGGTCAAAACCTGAATTTGAGTTCTTATTTATTTTCGGCAACTGGATTTTTTTTTGGGGATAATTTTTGCCACGGTTGGCTGACACCTAAAACCAGGCGAGACCTTAAAACATAATAGAAAACCGCAGGTAATCCATTGCTTTGAAACTGAAGAAAGAGTAAAGGGCCAAAAAGAAATGATTGATATTGCCAGCATGAACATCCTTATAGTCGATGAAAAGCTGAACATGTGTCGGTCAATCAGGGGAATGCTCAAATTTTTGAATTTCAGCAAAAACACAACCTATGCCCACAATGGTGTCCAGGCATGGAAAATCATGAAAAATGAAGAGA
>JAOZSB010000312.1 GCA_029939895.1 Desulfobacterales bacterium | reverse complement strand
ATCTGAACACAAAAACCTTATTCTTAATTGTAATTCATCAAGGCCTTTAATAATAATCATACACTATATTTATTTTTTATCAATACATCATTAATTTTACAGGCATTGCATGATTAAAAAATAAATATAAAACCACATGAGAACTCTTATAAACAGTATGCTGTAACTGCATTCCAATTCAAATTAGCTCTGAAAAGAAGGAGTTTAATTAAAATAAAAAGATATAGGGATTGTTTTATTCCAGTTTGGGAAATCAAGGCCCGGGAATGCCAAAAGGCCCGGTCTAAGTCTTTGCTGTAAAACTTAGTCAGGCCCGATTGTGGAAGTGCTAAAATTTGGTTATAGTTGCCAGCCCTGATTTTGCCAGGGCTGGCGGGGAATTTTCTACTCGTCTGTTTTGACTTCGGGGTCGAGTTCTGCAAGCATCTTGCTTATGGTGGCGGCCCGTTTTGGTTCTACATATGAGAGGATGGAGCCGGCTTTGTCGCCCTTCATGGCTTTGAATATTTTTTCTGCAATTGCCATGTCAAGGTTGTCTATAATCTTTGCGGCGTTTTTCGGTTTCATGGAGGAGTAAACCTTTACCAGTTTTTTGATATTGATTTCTTCCCGGAGTGCTTTCTGCTGGTTCTTTTCATTCTTTTTCTTTTCAATCGCCTTGATTTTAGTCAGGCTGGCATCAATGTCTATCTGGATTTGCGTCATCTGTTCTATTTTTTGTTCCAGCTCTTGCTTCATTGCCTCAAGCTGTGCTTTTTTAAGTGCGAGCCGCTGCTCTTCAATACGGATTGCAGCACGTTTTTCCTCTAAAGCTGAAAGTACATCGCTGATTTTCTTTTCTTTCTTTTTTTCTTTTTCTTCATCTGTTTCTTCTTTTTCGCCCTTTGCATCCTTTTTTTTGTCATCAGCAGATTCCTCGGTTTTTTTGTCATCATCTGCTGCGAACACAGCCGTTGTAACAAGGCTGCCGGAAAGGTATATCAGCGCAAAGGATATTTTAATTATCAAAAACCCGACAAGTACTTTTTTTATTAGTTTCTGTTGTTTGAAGAGCATTTTCTTTTTTCCCTGGTTGTATTATTTAATTAACATTATGTTTGAATTTATTGTTAAAAAAACTGACCAATGCTACATAACTTTTTCTTTTTGCTGCGAGTGCCGCATTACGATTGCGTCATCGTTTTCCTTTTGTTCTTCTCTGGATAATTCAAAGTAGTATTCTTCCTGCTGTCTGGATTTAAAATTTTCTATGATTTTTTTGTCCTTTGATTTTTCTGCAAGCTTTTTTTGTTTTTCCTGAAGGCTGGCTATCAGGTTTTCCCGCCTTGCTTTCTGGGTCTTGATAAATGATTCCACATAGCTGATGTAGTTTACAAACACGCTGTATTTTTCAGCGGAAATTCCATCGGTTGTTTCTTTTTCAAGCATCCGGGCTGTTTTTCTCATATCGTCCTGGGAGGATTCAATTACTTTTTCACACTCAAGCACTTCGTTTCTTGCCTTTGCGGTCTCAAGCATGGCCTGCTTTTCAAGAAAATTCTTGTAGCTTAGATAGGGCTCAAGTCGGAATTGAAATTTTTTCATGATAATCCTCCCTTCTAATTCTTGATTTCAGACTTGGATTTATAATAATAACAAATCATAAATCCTGGCTATTCCTTATATACTGTCTTGAGCCTGTTGAGGCCTTCGTCGTAATTGACCTTTTCCATCACGCCCTGGCGCAAAAATTCGTTAATTCCGGGCATCAGTTTTTTGGCGTTGTCAGTTCCCGGGTCAGAGCCATCCACATAGGCTCCGATTGAAATCATGTCTTCGGCATCGGCATAGGTGGACATTACATCGACGGTCTTTGACAGGATTTCGAGGTGTTCCGGGGTGGAAACGTCCCGTGTTACCCTGCTTACGCTTTGAAGCACGTCAATTGCAGGATAATGTCCCTTGTTGCCAAGTTTTCTTGAAAGTACCACATGCCCGTCAACAATGGAACGAACAGTATCACCAACTGGATCGTTCAAATCGTCACCCTCTACCAGCACTGTGTAGATGCCTGTTATGCTTCCTTTTCCCTGGACGTTTCCGGCACGTTCAAGGAGTACGGGTATCTGTGCAAAAAATGACGGTGTATAACCCCGTGTTGTTGGCGGTTCGCCAGCAGCAAGTCCAACATCCCTTGATGACATGGCGTATCGTGTTATAGAATCGATCATGAGCAGCACGTCCTTGCCCTGATCCCTGAAATATTCTGCAATTGTTGTAGCAAGGTACGCTCCCCGCATCCTTGCAAGCGGTGGTGAATCTGATGTGGCAGCAACAACTACTGATTTTTTTAACCCCTCCGGCCCCAGACTTTCATCAATAAAATCCTTGACCTCTCTGCCACGCTCGCCAATCAGCCCGATTACCGAAACATCGGCTGTAGTGTTACGGGCCATCATGCCCATAAGCACGGACTTACCAACACCAGAACCTGCCATAATACCAATGCGCTGCCCTTTTCCAAGGGGAACCATAAGATTAATTGCTTTAACACCAACATCAAGACGCTCCTTGATCGGCTCTCTTTCAAGGGGATTGATACTGCTGCCGTATAATGCATAGCGGTTTTGAACATCAACCACGCCCTTGCCGTCAATGGGTTTTCCCATGCCGTCAACCACCCTGCCAAGCATTGCATCGCCAACGTTTACATGTGGAGTTCTTCCCAGCATTGTTATTGTGCTGCCAGGGCGCATCCCCCTGGTGTTGCCGTAGGGCATCAACAAAACCCTGTCGTCACGGAAGCCCACGACCTCTGCAAGTACTGGTCTGCCAACATCGTTTTCTATTTCGCAAAGGCTGCCAATGCTCATGCCCATGCCCTGTCCTTCGGCTATAAGGCCAACTATCTTGACGATTTTACCCTCAAGGGTCATGCCCTCGGTTTCGTCAATTGCGTTGAAGTATTTGCTAAAATTTATTTCGGCTTTTAGGTCCAGCATAGTCACCTGATTTCCAGCGTTTTTTTTAAAAAAATAATGTAATTGCCTGCCCTGCACATGTCTGCCAGTTTTTTGTGTTTGTAATTCCTAAACCTGACATGCATATGTACAGACTAACATGCAAATTCCGAACCAAAATTCAAAAATCGCTCCCAACCCCTTAAAAAAGTGCAAAATAACCCAAAAACCAACACAAAACACTGCTCATCATGCTTATTTTCCCATACATAAGCTCAAGAGTCAAAACAATTGCCCCCTACCCCGTCACAACTTCGACACTGACCGTCAATAAATGATGAAAAAGATAAAAGATTAAAAGCATGGGGGAAACTTTTGTGAACAAAAGACTTTTGCCCGAACTTCATTGATATTTCACTGTTGAACAAGTTTCTTTGTGAGAACCAATTATCAATTCACTTAAGCAAAAAAACCCAAACCCCCTTCAAAAAACTTTATGGCTGGGGGGGTTGAGTAATTGTTGTGATTATACTGCTTCGGAAAACAGCACAAAACAGAACAATGAATACAATATTCACAACCCTTGACTATTCTATCATATATCGCTATTATTGCATGCGTTTTTACATCCATACATAATACCGTTTTTTGATGAAAATGCCCGAATATTTAAAGACTGCAATTGACAGCATTATTTTGTGAGGAAATCAACATGGCTAAAAAAAAGGTTGACGAGCCTAATAAAGACAGGATCAAAAAATTTAAAGAGATGGCCACACGACCACCGGGCATTACAGTGCTTAATGATGGTGCGCTTTCAGAAAAAAAAGGATATTTAGATAACTTCAACCTTCCAGTCAAGCTGTCGCCGATTTACGATGTTATCCGACATCCTGACACAGAAACCCCCCTTGCAATTGCAATATACGGTGACTGGGGAACCGGCAAAACATCTGCCATGAAATGGCTCGAAGGCCTTTTGCTTGAATGGAATGAATCTGATCCTGCAACAAATATTGGCAAGAAAATTCGTCCGGTCTGGTTCTACCCCTGGAAATATCACAACAAGGAGGATGTATGGCGCGGGCTGATTTCCGAGGTGATTTTAGAAAGCCTCAAGGTCAGTCAGGCCAGTATGAAGCGGATAACCAAAGCTGGAAAAATGTTTGGAATCTTTCTTGGCAGAAGTTTTCTACATGCATTATCAAGCGTTAAAGTAAAAGCAAAAGCTGGTGTGGTTGAGGGGGAATTTGATCTTGGAGCGTTCCGAAGTATTTTTGAGGAATACCAGCAGGCTTCCCATCCTGAAAAGGGCTTTCTTAATGAATTTGAGGATTCCCTCAGTTCATGGATAGGCGACACTATCAGCGAAAAAAACGAACGGATGGTTATTTTTATTGATGACCTTGACCGTTGCCTTCCAGAGGTTGCGCTACAGGTTCTGGAAGCCCTTAAACTATACCTGAACATAAAAGACCTGATTTTTGTGGTTGGTGTTGACAGGAGTATCATAGATCAGTTAGTTGCAAAGCATTATGAAGACCTTGGTGTTGCAAAGAAAAAGAGTGAAAAGTATCTGGATAAGATGTTCCAGGTAGAAGTAACCATGACCCCCAACGATGCCCAGGCAGAGCAGTACCTTGATGAGCAATTATCTGTCCTGGAAGAAACATCAAGCTACTGGAAAAAAGAATTAAATAAAAATGAACAGAAGATATTTAAAGATGTAATTCTCAAACTATCCGAGCGCAACCCCCGTGAAATTAAAAGACTGCTGAACAGCATGCTTATCCACGGAGCCGGGGCTAAAAATGCAGTAATAACCAATACAGATGACAAGCCATTTACATTTGCACAGGGAATGCAGGTCTTTCTTGTTCGAAAAAGACTTGTAGATAAGCATACCATGGGCCACCATGCAGATACAGAAGTTGGCATGAAATTTTTCCGGGACTGGTCTTCATATGTTGAAACAAATCCTTTTAAAAAAGTCTTTTTAAATAAGGCAAAAGAGCTTGCAAAAAAATATCAGGAAGAACCTGGAAAAGGTGATGAGCCTTATTATCAAATCCTTACTGAATCCAGAAATTCCCATTTAGTTGAGCTTTTATCCGATACCATACTTGGTGAGTTAATGAGAATTGAGTACCCGGAAAATACAAGCTCCCTTGCAGCAGCCCCGGAAATTGAATTATCAACTGGCCTTATCAAGGAAGCTATTGCTAAAAGTTTTGGAATAAAACCTGAAACTCTGACAAAAGATCAATACGCTCAAGTAACATCTCTTGATCTTAGTGGATTTGAAATTTCTGATATTCAATTGCTTAGTTCACTGAAAAACATTGAATACCTCAACCTCACCGGAACCCAGGTGACCGACATCAGTCCATTGCAGGGGTTGACGGGACTGACAATCCTCGGCCTCACCGGAACCCAGGTGGCCGACTTCAGCCCATTGCAGGGGTTAACG
>JAOZSB010000311.1 GCA_029939895.1 Desulfobacterales bacterium | reverse complement strand
AGGAGTATTATTAAAAAATTACTTGGATTAACAAGCAGGGGGTAGAGCATGAAAACAAAAATATCAATTATCGTTGCGATTCTTTTACTGGCAACATCGGTTCCAGGATTTGCAACTTACTTTCAGATTGATCTGGAAAATGGAGGACAGTTTTTTGTCAAGTCCTTTAAACTGACCGATGAATTTGTATCTTTTTCTATTATCGGCGGTTCAATGGGAATTCACCGAAGCGAAATTAAAAATATTATGGAGCTATTGTCCTATGGGGCCATTGATAAAGAGCAAAGGGCAGTTGTTGAAGATAAGGATGCCAAAGAACCTGTATTTGGCGAACCCATATTGGAAGAACCTTCACGCAAGTCTATAAAGAAGAAAAATGTTGACAGTGAAAAAAGTGCCAAAAGAATCCTGCCGATTTATAACTGGGAATTTGTAATGAAGAACCTTGATCCTGATGCTGAAGGCGAGGCAAGGATTGTGGTCAGCGGCATTTTGCGTGTCAGCAAGAAGGCGGGCGAAATCAAACCAGTCACTTTTTTGTTTAAGAACAATAATAACAAGACTGTTGCTATGAAAAAGATTAAGACTGAAGATTTTGTAATAGTGCCTCCTGAAGAATCAGGAGGAGGTGATGAAGTCGCCTACACCATAACAACCAGTATTACTGCGGCTACTAAGCCTGTACGCGTTGTTGTGCTTGTACAAAGGTTTTAGTCATCATTCTACAGGGAGAGTACGGTATCAGGCTCAAAATGTCCTTATCTTAGTACTCAGGGGCGTTTTGAGCCTGACGTTTTGGTGGTGTTTTTTTTCATAACCAGGTCTGACAAACCATGTAAAAAAACTTCAATATCAATTAAAAATTTGTTGTGAGACTTTTGCTTATTCCATAACCGAACTTTTAGTATAAACTAAGCACTTGGCTTCGTTAAAAATCTAAGTTTATTAGGAGATGATCAGATGAAAGAAGCAGTTATTGTAAGTGGGGCGCGAACGCCCCTTGGAGCCTTTAATGGCTCCTTGGCAGGTATCGGTGCAACTAAGCTGGGCAGTATTGTAATTGAAGAAGCAGTTAAAAGGGCAGGGATTGAAAAATCGGCTGTGGACGAGGTTATTATGGGGCAGGTGCTCCCCTGTGGTTACGGCCAGAACCCGGCGAAACAGGCAGCCGTAGCTGCTGGAATGCCCTGGGATACTGAGTGCTTTACTGTAAATAAGGTGTGTGGTTCAGCTTTAAAGGCTGTAATGCTTGCGGCTCAGGCAATACAGCTTGGTGATGCAGATGTTGTTGTGGCTGGCGGGATGGAAAATATGAGTATGGCACCATACTACCTTGAAAAAGCCAGATTTGGCTATCGATTAGGCCCTGGAGCCTTGCAGGATCACATGGTACACGATGGTTTGTGGGATATTGTTAATGATTTTCATATGGGCATGTCCAACGAGCTTTGTACGGAAAGGTACAACGTAACAAGGGATGATCAGGATCAGTATGCTGCTGAAACATACAGGCGGGCAGTCAAAGCTGTTGCTGATGGCAGGTTTAAGGATGAAATAGTCCCGGTTTCCATACCAGGAAGAAAGGGTGAAACAATTGTTGACACTGACGAGTGTCCGGTTGACACACCCTACGAAGTTCTGGCAAAGATGAGACCAGCATTCAAAAAGGACGGGACAGGAACTGCTGGCAATGCATCAATAATAAGTGATGGCGCAGCCGCTGTTACAGTCATGTCTAGGGAAAAAGCAGAGGAATCAGGCTGTGAAATCATGGCAACGATTGGTGCTCAGGCCTCCTACGGCATTGACATGAAATATGTACTTGTTGCACCAATATGGGCTATCCCCAAATGCCTTGAAAAGGAAGGGATCACAAAGGACGATGTCGATCTTTACGAGATAAACGAGGCCTTCAGTGGGTCAAGTGTTTCCGTTATGAAGGAGCTGAACCTGGATATTGCAAAGATTAACGTAAACGGCGGCAGTGTGGCCCTTGGTCACCCGATTGGGGCAAGCGGTTGCCGGGTGCTGGTGACTCTTATTTATGAAATGATCAAACAGGATAAAAAAACCGGCCTTGCATCACTGTGTCTTGGCGGTGGTGAAGCCGTGGCAATGGTAGTGAAGAGGTAGTTGCAGTTGTAAAGATCTGGATAATTAAAGCTTTTAACCTGTTTTAAAAATGAATCATTGATGCTTAACTTAAAAAAAGCTTAATAAATTTTCTAAGGAGAAAATTATGGAAGTTAAAACATTCGGAGTAATTGGTGCAGGTCAGATGGGAAACGGAATAGGACAGGTCGCCGCAACAAGTGGCGTGGAAGTCATTATGCACGATATTAGCGAAGAGTTCGTTCAAAAAGGACTTGCAATGATTTCTAAAAACCTTGACAGAAGTGTAAAAAAAGGAAAGATGACTGAAGACGAAAAAGCTGTTATCCTTGGGCGAATTTCGCTAATCACTGACTTGAAGGGGATGGCGGAAGCAGATTTTGTTGTTGAGGCTGCTTCGGAAAATGAAAAGATAAAGTTTCAGATATTTAAGGAGCTTTCGAGCATATGCAAGGAAAGTGCTATACTTTCAACAAATACTTCTTCAATACCCATCGGCAGGATAGCCGCCCAGACAGACAGGCCGGAAAAGATGATAGGAATGCATTTTATGAACCCGGTTCCGGTGATGAAACTTGTGGAAGTAATAAGGGGAATCGCAACATCAGACGAGACTTTTGAGGTTACCTGGGAACTCAGTAAAAAGTTTAATAAGACCCCGGCTCTGGCTAATGATTTTCCAGGATTTATTTCCAACCGAATTCTTATGCCTATGATAAACGAGGCTGTTTTCTGCCTTTACCATAATGTCGGCACCAAAGAAGATATTGATACGGTCATGAAGCTTGGGATGAACCATCCTATGGGCCCACTTGCCCTTGCTGACCTGATAGGGCTTGATACATGCCTTGCAATCATGGAGACCCTCTATGACGGCTTTAATGATTCAAAATATCGGCCATGTCCTTTGTTGAAAAAATATGTGGATGCTGGCTGGTTTGGTAGAAAATCTGGAAAAGGTTTTTACGATTATTAAAACTGGAAAGCCATGACTGGATGGAAAACGGTCTTAAAGCTGTAGTGCTCATCTGTGATCATGAATCACGTGCTTCAATTTAAGGTTTGATATTAAAATCGGTATTATCAAAAGGGCAAATAACTTTGCCCTTTTGTATTTTTGTTATCCCAATGAATTAGTAGGACGACAAATTTTAACTATACCAACAGTGGATGTATTTCATCTATATTGAAATAGACGAGGAACATCGGGCCAGTGCTTTTGTCTGGCTCCCTGCCGTTGTTTGCGTTTTTGTAGATTTCAAGCAGTTTATCCGAGTCCTTTTCTTCTCCGGTCTTGGTGATGAAAAGTCGCTTGCCTTCATACTCATCGCTTTCTTCGAGGTATATGTAAACCGCCTTTGGGTTGAGAGAAAGATTGCGATAGGGCTGGTTTGCACGCATTATAAATGCTATGGTTTGAGAGTCGATTATGATTGGTCTCGCAGATACCGGGGTTTCAAAGCGTTCCGCCTCATCTGTTGTGGTTAGAAACCCAACTCCTTTAGAGCTTTCAAAATACTTATTTAAGTCCATGTTGCCTCCAATTTTAGCTTAGAAGGTTGTTTGGTAAATAAAAAAATTATTCTGCCATAGAATCAAGCAGGCTTTGCATTGTCGCATTTATCGCTATAAATCTCGGCGGGGTTGAGACCATCTCTTCTGGTTGTTGAATAAAAGGCCCCTCTGTAATGTCGCTGGCGCAGTTTTCAATTAACAGTTTTGCGCTCTCCATGGTTGTCTCCATGTGAAACTGTAGCCCAAGAACCCGTGAGTCATATACAAAGGCTTGATTTTCACAAGCCTCGCTTTTTGCTGCATGAACAGCACCCTCTGGAATGTCAAAGGTATCTCCGTGCCAGTGAAACACTGTAAATCTGCTTGGAAATTTGGAAAAAGGCAGAGTCCCAATTCCTTCAGGAGTAAAGTCAACTGGTAGCCAGCCGATTTCCTTTTCTTTATTTTTATAAATTTTTGCTCCAAGTACATCAGCAATAATTTGGGCTCCCAAACATATTCCGATTACAGTTTTGCCCTCTTTGATTGCATTTTCAATGAATTTCTTTTCCCGTGTAAGCCAGGGGAATTGCTTTTCATCTCCGACACCCATAGGCCCACCCATGACAACCAGCCAGTCGAATTGTTCCTGTCCTGGGAGTGGCTCGCCATCATAAAGGCGAGTGAGTGAAATATCGGTTTTCTTTTTTATTGCCCATTTTTCTATGATTCCCAGTCCTTCGAATGGGACGTGCTGGAGCCAGTGTAGTCTCATTTATTTTCCTTTATTCTCACAAGAACTTAAAATTTATTACAAAACTTTGTTTATTGTATAACGATGGCACGGTTATGAAACAAGCATAATTTTCTTTTCAATATAATTTTCCAGGGTATGCTGTAACTCCAATTTTTTATCAAAATCAGGGAGCAAGTCAAGTGTTGAAGTAATGTAGCCTCTATTTTGAATTTTTTTCATGGTGGCTGGGAAATTAGTATCAAATATCCACCCACATCTTAAAAGTCGGAGCCCATTTTTGTTTGTCACATCTGATAACTTTGCAATACGCCCATGAAAAATATCTTCAAGTATTTTTTTGGGAATTTCAGCTGTATCCTGAAGCCCTCCATCAAGGATTGCATCAAATGCATCGTCATTTTCTTCATTAAGCACGGTTTGCCAAATATCGAGTTTGTCGCTGTCCCTTAACAGGGCGGCAAGTATGAATTCTCGTCTGGTAAGGTTGCCTGGAAGATGCGGCTTGTTGTGAAAAAGAATAATCTTTAAAATCAAGGCCACCTCCATTTCAGGCAAAAAGTCGATAAAACCTTCCCTTTTAATAGTATCAATACTCAGTTTTGCGTGGTCTGCCGATACTACGTCAAGAAAAGTACCAAAACGGGTTATTTGTTCGAATCTTCCAATATCATGAAAAAGAGCTGAGATGTATGCAAGAAAAAAATCATTTCCCCCCGGTTCTAACGAGACATCCGGTTCAAAGTTCAAGTCTAAAGCCAGGCCATGAAGCTCTTCGCATACACGTTGAGTATGTGCCAGCTTCATGCTTATATG
Organism: Desulfobacterales bacterium; assembly: GCA_029939895.1. GTDB lineage: Bacteria > Desulfobacterota > Desulfobacteria > Desulfobacterales > JAOZSB01 > JAOZSB01. The sequence goes on along the minus strand of JAOZSB010000311.1, from coordinate 236 downwards.
CCGTACATAAGCAGGATGCAACCTTTGACAGGAAAGGGCAAATTCCTTGAATTCATCTGTCAGTTTGATAATTCTGCTGTCTTTTATAATCATCAGCTTGCATGGGAATTTTTTATTTATAGCATATTTTAATCTTCAGGATAAACAATAATCACGGTTTAGTCAAAATTTTTTATTTATCATGTTAGAAGCATGTAATATGTCCTCTTTTATAGCACATGATCTGTCCGGTCGAA
>JAOZSB010000310.1 GCA_029939895.1 Desulfobacterales bacterium | reverse complement strand
ACATTGTAGTAAATTTTTTGGGAGACAAGCTGATGAAGAAAAGTAGAAGCAATTATCAAACAGGCTATTACCGAAAATGGCAGGCGCAACAGCACACAAGAAGAACTTCCCTTCATCAGGTGCAGCAGCATTGGCAATGCCAACATCAGGGAGCGAATTACTTCTGTTGTCAGTGAGATTAAAGTGCATGACAAATCAATATTGACCCTTTATGAATTTAAGGAAAAGAAAAATGAAACGGATACTCATAACAATAATAATACTCGCAATGGCGGCGATACCTGTCTTTGCCGGGGACGAAACAATTACTATAAAATCAAACCGTGATGCGATTGATCTGGTGCAGACCCATGCAAACTACATATGGACAATGATTGCAGCGGCCCTTGTTTTTTTTATGCAGGCTGGATTTGCCCTGGTGGAGTCTGGATTTACAAGAGCGAAGAACACCATAAACATCATGATGAAAAATATCATGGACTTTTCCATGGGGACGATTGCTTTCTGGGCAGTTGGTTTCGGGCTGATGTTTGGTGCTACAAAAACAGGATTGTTTGGCACGAGCGGTTTTTTCCTGTCGGATTTTTCACCTGATGGCGACCCGTGGATCCTGGTATTCTGGATGTTCCAGGCAGTATTTGCAGGTACTGCTGCAACCATAGTTTCCGGTGCAATGGCAGAGCGCACCAAATTCACAGGATACATTTCCTATTCAGTTTTTATCTGTGGATTGATTTACCCGATTTTCGGTTCATGGGCATGGGGAGGCCTTCACAATGGGGCTGGATGGCTGGAAGGGCTTGGCTTTATCGACTTTGCAGGTTCGAGCGTGGTTCATTCAGTAGGCGGATGGGCAGCCCTGGCAGGAGCGATAGTAATTGGGCCAAGGCTTGGCAAGTACGATTCAAACGGAAAAATTCGCCCGATTTTAGGCCACAACCTGTCTCTGGCGGCTTTGGGAGTATTCATCCTGTGGTTTGGCTGGTTTGGATTTAACCCCGGTTCCACAACCACGGCTGATAAGTCAATAGCATTGATATTTGTAAACACCAATCTTGCCGCAGCAGCAGGAGCGATTTTAGCAATGATTACTTCCTGGATCAAGTTTGGCAAGCCTGAAATCGGCATGACCTTGAACGGCGCACTTGCAGGGCTAGTTGGAATCACCGCCCCCTGTGCAACGGTTTCGCCAACCAGCGCACTGGCAATAGGAGCAGTTGCTGGTATACTTGTGGTCTTTTCGGTACTTTTTTTCGACAAGCTTATGATTGACGACCCAGTAGGCGCAATTGCAGTACACGGAGTCGGCGGCGCATGGGGAACCCTTGCAGCAGGAATTTTCAACATGGGCGGATTTTCATTTAAAATACTTCTTGTCCAGATCCTTGGAATACTCGCCTGCTTTATCTGGACATTTACTACGGCCTTTATACTCTTCAAGGTCATAGACAAAACCATCGGCCTGCGGGTCACACCAGAAGAAGAAGCAGAAGGACTCGACTACACCGAACACATGGGCAATGCATACCCGGACTTTGAAGTCTCACAGTATGCACAGAAGTAAAGTTTTTAATTGTAGTACATGGGGGAAACTTTTGTGATCAAAAGTTTCCCCCAAACCCCCTTCAAAAAACTTTATGGCTATAAACATAAAAATGCCGGGGCAGCATTGTACTTGCTGCCCCGGCATTTGTGATTTTTTACTTCTCAGTAACAGTTTATTATGCTTTTACTGCTTCCCCTTAATGAGCATGGTTTCAGGGTCGAGTAGAAGGTCTGCTTCCTGGGTTCCTTTTACTGCTTTAATGTGGATGCCTTCAGTTTCAGGGCTTAGCTGGATTGCAGTATCAAAGCAGTCGATTGATTCTGCAATTCTGGCGGGGATGCCGCCTGGCCCTGGTTCTTCGTGACGATGTGTAAGGACTGAAAACCAGACCGGCACGTGGTAGTCGCTGGCAAGGTTTTTAATTCCTCTTAAAGTCTCGGTAACCGGGCTGTCAAAGGGAAAGCCGTCGATTAGAATAACCTGTGGCATAAAAATTCCCTGTTCCGTAATATCGAGAAGGCGTTCTTCCAGCCTTGGTACTGTAAAGTCGTCAACCTTAAAGGTCATGATGAATCTATGGGGAAGAATTTCATCCCACATCCTGTCGATCATGGATATATTGTATTGTTCTGCTACATGTTTGAATACTTCTGTGTACCACATGCACACCTTGGTGACCGGGTCGTCAAGGCTGATGTGGAGTACGTTTTTGCTCTTCAAGAGACTGTCCATTGCTATTTGTACGAGCAGTGAAGTTTTGCCGATTCCTGCCCTGGCAAGCACTGCGCCGAATTCGCCTTCCTTGAGCAACTCCCCTTCCCTGCCAAATACCCGCAAGGGGTTTTTCTCTATGAGGTCGTTTTTAATCATTTGATAGCTCCTTTCCCTGAGGAAAATGACTGTACTGTGTGGTTCCGCCTGAGAACTGAGCGGCTCTATAACATCTGCTTCCATTTTTATCTAAGCCGCACCTTTCTTATCTTCTGCAATCTTTTTAATAATTTCCTCTTCCATGCTTTTGGGAACCTGTTTGTAGGCTGAAAATTCCATGGTAAACTGCGCATTGCCCTGTGTTAAGGAGCGAAGCACTGTGGCATAGCCAAACATTTCTGACAAAGGCACCTGGGCCTCAATCACGCACATTGCGCCTTCATCCTGTGAACCAACAATCATACCACGTCTCTGGTTAAGAGATGCCATGGATGCACCCTGAAATTCCGTAGGAGATTCCACAACAACATTCATGATCGGTTCCAGGATTACCGAGCTGCTTTTTGCATATGCTTCAACAAATGCTCCCCTGGCTGCGGCCTGGAATGCCATTTCCGATGAATCTACAGCATGGGCAGATCCATCGTTTATCACAATTTTTACGCCGGTTATTGGAAAGCCGGCTTTTGCACCTTTTTTCAGGCACCTGGTAAAGCCTTTTTCACAGGCTGGTATAAACTTGGTCGGTATGGAACCGCCTGTGATCTTATTTTCAAACACAAATTCTTCACCTGCAATCGGCTCCATATATCCTGCAATTCTTCCGAACTGGCCCGCACCACCGGTTTGTTTTTTGTGAATATAATTAAACTCGCTTCTTTTGGTTATGGTTTCACGGCAGGCGACCTTTGGCGCACCTACTTCTACTTCTGCATTATACTCACGCTTAATCCGCTCAACATAAACATCCAAATGCAGCTCGCCCATTCCAGAGATGATGGTCTCTCCAGTCTCTTCGCTCACATGAACTCTGAAGGTAGGATCTTCCTTTGAAAAGCGACCCAGAGCCTTTGACATGTTTATTTCAGACTTGGAACTCGTTGGCACGATAGCCAGTGATATAACAGGTTCCGGCACAAACATCGGAGACATGGTAATAACCGAATCCGGAGGCGTAAATGTGTCGCCCGATGCGCAATCCACACCAAATAAGGCACCAATCCCGCCTGGGCCAAGCTCATCAATATCTTCCATTTGATTTGCGTGCATCCTGACAAGTCGGCCAATTTTTAATTTTTTTCTACTTCTGGCGTTAATTATGGAATCGCCTTTTTTAAGGGTTCCCTGGTACACCCTGATGTATGTAAGCTGACCATATCGACCATCTTCAAGCTTGAATGCAAATGCAATTACTTCCTTGTCAGGGTCAGCAGTAATTTCAACTTCTGAACAATCATTTTCTGTATCCACGGCAATGTTCACGATGTCCCCCGGACATGGCAGGAACATGTTAACCGAATCAAGCAAAGGCTGTACGCCCTTATTTTTATAGGCAGAACCCATAAGCACAGGAGTGATCTCTCTTTCAAGAACCGCAATGCGCAGGGCATCAATTAGCAGCTCCTGCGAAACTTCACCCTCAAGGGCTGCTTCCATAAGCTCATCAGAAAACATTGATGCAGCATCAATAAGCTCTTCTCGTTTTTCTTCAACCAGGTCGGCCATTTCCTCTGGAATCTCGTCTTCACGCAGGACTTCCCCGTGGTCGCCTTCAAAGTAAATTGCCTTCATTTTAATAAGGTCAACCACCCCTTCAAAATTTGCTTCAAGACCAATGGGAACCTGGAGTGCAATTGCATTATGTCCAAGTTTTTCCTTCATCTGATCTATGACCTTAAAAGGATTTGCCCCGCTTCTGTCGCACTTGTTGATAAACGCAATGCGGGGGACCTTATATCGAACCATCTGGCGATCAACTGTGATTGACTGGGACTGGACTCCTCCAACGGAACAAAGCACAAGTATGGCACCATCAAGCACCTTTAACGCTCTTTCCACTTCTATTGTAAAATCGACATGACCGGGTGTGTCGATAATATTTATCTGGCAGTCCTTCCATTCGCTGTGGGTTGCAGCAGATGTGATGGTGATTCCACGCTCTTTTTCAAGCTCCATGAAGTCCATGAAAGCTCCAACGCCGTCCTTTCCCTTAACATCATGTATGGCGTGAATTCTGTCTGTAAAAAACAAAATTCTTTCCGTCAATGTTGTTTTTCCAGCGTCGATATGAGCACTGATTCCTATGTTCCTTACATTTTTAATCGAGTCTTCCATTTTTCCGCCTAATTTTTTTTCGCTTCTGTTTTGTTTTAGCTGTTTATGGTTAAATTATTTTAAACTGATCGCCTGATTCCTTGACTGACATCAAAAACAAGATTGTCTTTTTTTTTGAAGTGCCCCGCACAAAAACAAAAAACCCCGAGCCCGTTTACCGGACTGGGATTTATCAATGTGTCCGTATTCCGCTTCAAAGTAACGCTCTACAAAAGATAAAGACAGCGGTCACCCGCTGTCAAAACCTGTGCAAGAAGCATATAGTAAAACATGGTGCGGTAATGTCAAGCAATTTCCGTATGTTTCAAGGATATTTTTTTATCGGGCCTGAAAGCATATGCAAAACAAACCATTAAACACAGAGCTTTAAGCTCTTAACCTGGTCATGGATTGCAATTGGCTAAATACTCAAGAAAGCCGCTTTCCGTTAGCACGCCATCCATCAGGTCACACATTATAATAAAGTATCTTCTCTTAAATCCTTTTTGTTCATAATAAAATTTCTTAACGGCCCCTGTTTTATTTAACACAGAAATCGTTACAGAATTGGTTTCACTATTATATTTTTTCAGCACCATGGTGATGGTAATAACAACATCGGCATTAGCAACTGCCGGGTCCAATTTTTTTAAATAATCATAATCTTCCAGCCCTTTTATCTTTGGCTTTTGACCTGAAACCATTACATTATCCGCAACCCTGAGGGCTTGATTACGAACCCCGTATGTAAGAGATTTTCTTATTTGGGACCATTGTGATGAAAGCGCAGCTGATTGAGATATGTCTGGCGCAATCGTAAATACCAATATATTTTTTAGTTTGGCATTCTTGATACTCTTATCAATATACTCCA
>JAOZSB010000309.1 GCA_029939895.1 Desulfobacterales bacterium | reverse complement strand
AAAAAAACATAATCCTCGGCGTACAACCGAGTACGCCTGTGGTTATGTTGTTTTTCCGCCTCAATCTTGAGCGCGAATTCAGCTTTCATTAAGGCACGGTTGTAAGATTGCCGATCCATGTGGTTAGGTTATAAAATAAGCAAAACCTTAAACTTTCCTTAAATTCCCGATAAAATCGTTTAATGCAAATTCCAATATTGTATCGATTTCTTCACCTTCTAAAATCGTATTTTTAAGTTTTCTAAACTGGACAAGGCCGTGCAAAATAGCCCAGAACATGATGGCGTGTGGTTTTGGGCTGTCCATTTTTTTGAATTGCCCCTTGTCAACTCCGTCCTGAATCGCCCTTACAAGGTATCCGACCCCCTGTTTGCCGTATTTGTCAACCTGATCCTTGAGACTGGGAGCAAAGACGATTTCCGGCGAAGATAAAAAATAGTTTATCATGTCAAAATAATCTTTTTGCTCACGGCTGAATTGCAGATATGCTTCAGCAATTTTTTTCAGCTTTACTTCACAGTCAGAGGAAGAATCAAAAGCCTCTTCCAGCATGGAATTGAGGATGTGTATCCCCTCCATTTGAAGCTCCACAAAAATCTCTTCCTTGTTTTCAAAATAGAAGTAAATGGTTCCAACCCCGATTTCAGCAGTCTTTGCAATCTTGTTTATTGAGGTTCCATTTATTCCGTTTTCAAAAAGCAGCTTCCTTGCTGCATCAAGGATAGAATTTTTTCTTTGTTCCCTTTCACGCTGTCGTCTTTCCTGCAAGCCCATGTTTATTACCTGTCGAGTTCCTGTTTAAATTGGCGAAACATAATTTTTTCATAAATCCCCGGTAAAAATCTGTGTGTCATGAATGCGATTTTGCCGAGATTGGATGGAAGCACAAGGGGCCTTCGATGCAGCACGCTCTGATAGATTTCCATGCTGATTGCATCTGCGGTTTCTATCCTGCCGATGGTGGATTGTGCATGGCTGGTGACTTTGCCGTCACCGCCCAAGGCCCTTTTTTGCAGATTTGTTTCAACAAATGTAGGGCAAATCAGCATGACGTGTACTCCGAGGTCTTTTACTTCACAGCGCAGGGTATCGAAAAATCCATGCAGAGCGTGCTTGCTTGCGCAGTACCCGGTCCTGGCCAGAACCGGCCCGAATCCCGCAGCACTGGAGGTTGCGATAATTGAACCCCTTCGTTCAACAATGCTGTCCATGGCTGCTTTTGTGCAGTATAGAGCACCAAAAAAGTTAACATCCATAACTTTCCGATAAACCGCCACGTCAGTATTCACAAACAAATCCCGCTGTGTTATGCCTGCGTTGTTGAAAAGTATGTCGATTCCTCCAAATTTTTCCTGGATCTTTGCTATACTGCTAAAGCATTCCTGCTCATTTGACACGTCGCATTTTATACCAACAGCCTCGACCCCACGCAGATTCAATTCAGCTGCATACGCCTCAACGCCGTCACTGTCCATATCCAGAAGCCCAAGCTTGACCTCATCAAGAGCGAACCGTTCGCATATAGCCTTTCCGATTCCGCTTGCAGCACCGGTTACAACAACGACCTTATTTTTGAAATGTTTTTTCATTTTTTTATATTTACACCTTTTCAGGTTGCAGCAATTTCGTCATCACCTTCAAGTTTTCTGCGTGAAAACATAAATGCAACAAAAAGACCGGAGATTATGTGCCATGTGCCCCACCAGGCCACAAGAATTGCCATTCCACCCATTCCATTAAAGAAGTTGAACACCAGAACCAACCCAAGCGCAGAGTTCTGGATTCCTACTTCAATTGATACTGCTCGGCAGTCACGCTCATCGAGCTTGAAGAGTTTTGCTGAAAAATATCCCGTTGAAAGCGCCAGTGCATTATGCAGAAAAACCGCAAAAACAACCAGCCCCACATAATCTATAAAATATTTCCAGTTTGCCGCAAGTGCACCAATCACGATAAGAATGAAAAAAACAAGAGAAAATATCTTAAATGGTTTTCGCACTTTGTCGGCTAATGCCGGAAACATTTTCGACAAAAATAACCCCAGGGCCATTGGCAGGCCCAGTACCAGAAAGATTGTCACAAAGACATCAAAGGGGCTGAGGCTGACCTTTTCAAGAATCGCTGCTGTGTCAGGGTTCAGGCCCCCCCACAGTGCGAGATTAAAGGGTGTCATGAATACTGCAACTGCCGTGGAAACTGCTGTCATGCTGATTGATACTGCACAGTTTCCCTTTGCAAGGTATGTCATTATATTTGACAAGTTCCCCCCCGGGCAGGCAGCAACAAGCATCATGCCCAGCGCCATTGACGGGTACGGCTTTATTATCATGACCAGCAGAAAAGTGAGTGCCGGAAGTAAAATAAACTGCGCAGTCAAACCGATTGCCGGAGCCTTTGGCGATACCATTATCCGCTTGAAATCATCGAGCTTGAGATCAAGCGCAACTCCAAGCATCATAAGCCCGATTGCACCGTTTATTATCATCAGCCCCGTTGGATTAAAATTGAGCATTACCTGATCAACTGCTGCTGCATCCATACTGCCTCCTTTTTTATTGCCTCTTGTCAACCCTGTCAGATCAGCATAGAGGACTCATCAATTAGGCTGGAAAGTATTTTATGCCTTATAGCTGCCCAGGCTCGCAAGTGCAACACTGCCCGGACTTACCGTAGTTGGATCTGTCATCACGTTAATGCAAACGGTTTTGCCAGAAGCAAACGCCTCTTCTAGTGCTGGCTTGATGTCTTCTGGTTTTTCAACGTACATTCCTTTTCCGCCTATTGCTTCAACCATCTTGTGGTAGTCAACTTTGCCAATGAATGTTCCATCTTCTATTGCATGCCCAAGGCGCAGTTCCTGGCTGTGGCGAATCATGCCCCAGCCCAGATCGTTGCTTATGACCACAACAATTTGAGCGTTTTTTCGAATTGCAGTTTCAAACTCCATAAAATTAAAACCCGTAGAACCATCACCGGTCAGCAGGCAAACACGCTTGTCCGGGTAGATGTATTTTGCAGCATTTGCATAGGGAAGCCCTACGCCCAGGCATCCGTAAAGGCCGGAATCAAGGTAATGCCCGGGTTTTCTGATAGTGCGGGTCATCCCCATCCATACCTGTGTGTCGCCACCGTCAGCTACTATAATATCGTCTTCATTGCTCATGAAGTCGTTTACTTCCTTTGCCAGACGCATGGGGTGAATCGGCATTTCAGTTTTTTCCCAATCCGCTGTGGACTGCGACTTGCCATCTGCATCAAACCCCTTGAGCATCTCCACCCAGGAAGCAAATTTTTCCTTCATCCCTGCACCTGTGCCGTCAATGTCAAGAAGCCCAAGGCATTCGCCTATTATGCCCTTTATATCGCTGTGAACGGGCAGATCTATTGTCCTGTTTCTGCCAAGCTCCTCTGGCATTATATCCACCTGAATAATCTTTGCATCCGCGGGAAAAATATCGCCAAAGAGGTAGTAAAGGCTTATCCGTGTACCAAGAAGTATTACAAGGTCTGCGCTGGCAAGCCCCATGAACGCTCCCCCCGGCCTTATTGGAATTGATCCTTCAAAGCAGAGTGGGTGTTCATCGGATAATACTCCCCGACCAAGTGCAGAAGTAAAAACCGGGACATTGGATTTTAAAGCAAATTCAGACAGCTCTTTTTCTGCACCAGAATACCATGCACCGCTTCCAGCTATGATAACCGGCTTTTCAGCAGCTTTTATCATTGCTATAATTTCTTTTGCTTTTTCCGGGTCATAGGGATTTGACTCAACAGCAGTGTTTGGTTTTCTAACAGCCTCTTCTTCAACCTCTGCATTTAGTATATCCACGGGCAATTCAAGATATACCGGGCCAGGACGGCCAGCAGTAGTTGTCCGATAGGCCATATCAAAAAACTCAGCAATCCGCTCTGGATTGTGACAGACAAAGGCTTTCTTGACCATTGGCTCAATCACCGGGGCCTGTGTTATATCTTGAAGATCAAGCTTTTCAATGCACTCCACGCCCACGCTGCCTGATATAAGAAGAAGTGGCGAGTTTGCCATTTTTGCATTTGCAATCGCCGACAAAGTGTTTGTAAATCCAGGGCCAGCGGTTACCATTGCAACCCCAGGCTTTTTTGTCATCCTGCCGTAAGCCTCTGCCATAAACACTGCTGACTGCTCATGTCGGGTGTCGTACAGTTTTACACTTGTTCCCTCAAGAAACTGGTAAATCGGAGTAATATGACCGCCGCTCAAAGTAAAAATTTCTTCAACTCCCCTGTCGATTATCGCCTGTGCCGCAATTTTTCCGCCGGATATTTTTGCCATGGTACGCCCCCTAAAAAATCTTTTTTATGTGGTTGATATTATCAATATATTTTTTGATTTCCTTTGCCAAATCTTCTGTTTATTTCACAGATATTATAATCTGATGACAGCTGCCCTGCGGTGCTGCCTTGATTTCATTACAGTTCCACGAGCTGACCACCTGTAATATTGACTGCCTGTCCTGTAATATACGATGATTCCTTTGATGCCAGGAATGCCACCAGGCTCCCGACTTCCTCTGCTGTTCCGATTCTATTTAAGGGTATTGTTTTGCACATTTCTTTTTCACGGTCTTCGGCAGTGGAATCAAAGAACTGGGCCTCCAGGCCAAACCGCCATTTTTCAAGGTCCGTCATTATCTGCCCTGGGCATATTGCATTAACCCGGATGTTCATTCCAGCCATCTCAAGTGCCATGACCTTTGTGAGCATAATAACCCCGGCCTTTGCAACGGAGTATGCACCATTGAACAGCCCAGGGGTTTTGCCAGCTCTCGATGCAGTATTGATGATTGAGCCGCCCTCTGCCTTCATCAAAGGCAGCATTCCCCTGGTGACCTTGAACACTCCGTGGAGGTTCACGTCAATTGTACGCAGCCACGCGCCCTCGTCGTAGTTTTCAACGGTGTTGGGTACGCCAAATGATGCACCGGCATTGTTGCACAGCACAGAAATGGTATTAAATTTTTCTTTGATTTTTTCTGCTGCCTTTGAAATTGAATCATTATCAGTCACATCCATGTTGACGGTCAATGTGTTGATGTTAAATTCCTTTTCAAGCTGACTTGCAAGCAAGACCATTTCATCCTCTGTTCCTGCTGCCACACCGCTGTCTGCCTCGCCGGTTCCAAGGTCTGCAATCACAATGTCAGTTCCCAGAGATGCAAGTTTTTTTGCTATGCCAAAACCTATGCCAGCTTCCTTGCCAGCTCCTGTAATAACTGCGGTTTTCCCCTTTAGATCATCATGCATTTTTGAAATCTCCTCGTTTTTCGAATACCGTTCGACAAATGAATATTACTCAACCCTCAATAGATTGTCAAGTATTTTTATGTAACTGTCATTTAGCCAATTTTTTTCTAATGACTGGACTTGCAAATTGTTTCTACCCAATGTATAGTAAATAAATCTAAAT
>JAOZSB010000308.1 GCA_029939895.1 Desulfobacterales bacterium | reverse complement strand
GATCCGCAAGCTCATGGGGCGGGTGAGATTCGGCAGATGACAATCACGCTGATAAATTCTGGGACAACTCCATTCAGTGACCTGTTTTTAAGTGAGGATCCAGAAAATGTTTTAGTAAGCGTGTATCAATGGTTTGCAGGGCTTGAAGAATCAGACAAGGCGTTGATTGACACCTTTGTTGTTCAGGATCCCATTGAATATTCAGAAAGCTCCAAGCTCTTGAGCCTTGACCTTGTTTCTCTTGCAATGCGCTATGACGGTAATGTTGGGGATTTGCTGACAATTGAGAACTGGCCTCACGCAAAGGCAGGTGACACTGGCAAGGGCATTGATCTTGTTATTGGTGCTGCTGGGCAAGTTCCAACTCTTTGCGCTAAAACTGCCCCGGTTACTGCCTTGAACGGTTCAGTCCTGAAAGGCACGCTGACAATTACAGCTCATGATAACCTGGATGATTTGAACTTCCCTGCATCCGGTACAATTTTAATTAACGAAGAAAAAATCCGATACTCCAGTCGAACATCAAGCAGCTTTGCAGTGGTTCAGCGTGGCTACTTATCAAAAGCCAGCGAACATTTAGACCGGACAGCAATAACATTTGTGATTGACGACTTTACTTATTTGGTTGGCAGGGGGCCAGTTAAAAGCATATCAAGCGTGAAAGTAGGCGGCTTTTTAGCCCCAGAAAAAACTTACAGGGTTGATACTGATATTGATCCTGCACGGATCGTGTTTACAGAGAACCCCTACTCATACCAATTTGCAAGAGGCTCCACCTTTTTAGAAATGCAGTTTGATTCTGTCAACGATGATAACACAGCGTGGCAGCCCCATAATGCATATGATGCAGCCGCAAAAACAAGTGCTGCAAAAATCAACCAGGGCAATCGCCTTTTATCATTACGACAGGCAACAGTTAATGAAGATAGAGGCGAAATTGTTCGGGCATATCTGCTGGTAGAACATTTTGAGACAGGCGGTTTTTTAAGCGACTATGTTGAGGTCTCAATTATAGGTGTGGGCGTTGTTGGTCGCCTTTCTCGCCCTTCGGAAGCTGATATTGTTGAGATAGAGGCAGAGGTTGATCTTGACCACGGACACAGCCACTCAATCAGCGGAGAGCATACACATGTTTTTGTTGATCCCACAATCATTACAAATGATCCAGTTCACGGACATGCGTCAACAGGTGCAAAGAGCCAGGCTACATTTTATCCAAAGGGTATTGTTCACCCTTTTATTAAGCAGATGTATGCTTTTAAAGGCTGGGGGCATTATGAGTCTGTCGTTTTTGATGGCGTGCCATCGACATGGACGGGTCGTATTTTTTTAAAATTAAGTATTGGCGGAGTCAAATTGTACCAGGGTCGCAGGGGAAGGACTCAAGTCCAATCTGGCACATACTCAATGGGTGTCAGCCAGACTAACGGTAATGGCAGATACATATTTGGTCTTCATGCATACGGCAAAGGGGTCATCGGTGGCAAAGCAAGATGGCGGGAAGCACGCCTTGAGACTATCTCGGAGCTGGGTGTTGAAACAGCTCATTCAGCAGTTTCAACATATATTGACACGGCGGGCGAGAACAAAAATCAGACAGACAAAGATCAAGATGATGTTGATGACTTTACAGATGACAACAGAGCCATTGACATAACCAGCTCAAATACTGCCACTCGAACTACTGTTAATGCTTTTGATATAACGGAAAATGTAAATTTCAACTGGGGCTGGTTCACGGGTCAGGATATAAAAATAGAATACAAAGGCAGGGCGGATGATAAGGATGTTTACATTCTTCATACAGCCTTTGACATTGAGTTCCGCAAAAAAGAATTGATCTATTCTGATGATGTAACTGCCGATGTTGAAGGCATAAAAGACGATGCCATTGGCAGTATTACTGGTATGGCAAACGCTTTGATAGCCAGGCCGGACCACGTACGAAACTATCTTCTTCAAATCATCGGTAATTTGCCAGCCTCGTATATTGATACAGCCTCTTTTAATAATGCTGGTAAAAGCTATGCTGACATGGGCTATGCCTTTGCCGGCATCCTTGAGGCAAGCTTGAGTGTTCGGGAAGCAGAGAAGAAGGTGGCATTTCAATGTCGCAGTCGTTTTTTTTGGAATGCAGGCAAGGCAAAAATTGCGTTAAGAAAAAGTCTGGCAGACTGGATACCAGTTAAAAATCTAAAGCCTGTAGACTTGCGGGTTAATTCTATCAAGGCTAAAAGGCAGAAACTGGCAGATATTAAAAATGATATTCAGCTTTTTTTTGATGCAGATAACCTCCAAAGCGGTTCTTTTTTTAAATCAGGTTCAGGAAATGAGTCTTTTAAAGCATCAAAGAGTGTCAAAGATGCAAGTTCAATTGCATCCCTGGGAAAAAAAGAAGACCGCTCCAGCTTTCAATTTGATTTGGTGCGGTCAGGCTCGATGGCAGAAAGCCTTGCAGAATTTTATCTTGAGACAAACAAAAGGCCGTCAACTTTTTATTTTTTTGAGGCGTATTTAAAAGAGTTCGGGCTGGAAAAAGAAGACATTATCACCCTGACAGCAGGTTTTGGGAAGCTCAATAAAGCAAAGATGGTGATTCGTGCAATCGATCGTGTGTTTGCTTCTGGCAAGCTTGGCAGAATGAATTACTATCAAATCGCTGCTGAATGCTTGCGTTATTTTATAATAGAGCTAACTGCATCGGACAGCGTAACAGCCTTTGACACCCTGACAATTTCAACTGCTTTAACTGGCGATTTTGAAGAAGCCGCAATCGTGGCTATGGAGCTGACTGCTGCATTTGAGGTGGCAATTGCAGACTCAATCACGCTGTCAGACCAGTTAGCCGTTGCAGTAGAAAATAATAGTTCAATTTTAATCGAGGCAGTGACCAGTGATTATCTTGTTTCTCATCAACATGTGTTTATTGAAGATTCTGTAACACTCTTTGATGAAGCAAACGCATGGCGAACCAGCGGTTTTGGGTGTGGGGGTTTTGGTGAAGGCGGTTTTGGCGGCTACAGTAAATGGCTGGAAGCATCCCCGGACAGCTTAACAGCCTTTGATGAGCTTGGCATAACAGTAAAGGTCAACCTGGGGTATGTGCCAGCCCTGGCCGATAGCTACGGCTTTGGTCAATCAGGATTTGGTGCTTTGCCCTTTGGCGATTATGGCGAATCAGTATCGCTAACAGACGAGCTGGTTATAACAGAGTTTTAATATTCAGGCACAAGGATTTAAAAATGCTTTTTAGTAGAGTAAGGCCAATGGACAAGCTGAAAATAAAGACAACAAAAGCTCCAAAGGTTTTTTGTGTAAAGTGCCGTAAGCATGTTTTTTTTCTTCGGCTGCCAATGGAGAAGCTGACGCTTGAATCGCTTGTACCGCTGACAGGCGGGCCGCACCCGCCAGGCATTTCATGTCCCAAGTGCGGAGATACCTTTCTTGCATGGGATGATAATTACGGATTCAGACTAAAGACAAACAAAGGATTACTACCATAAATTTTTATAGAGGGCTAACAATGATCAAGGGTTTTTTAAATTGGATAAAGTCAGGAGTTACAACTTTTGTTCAGGTTTTTTTGTTTATTGGTTTCGGTTGCTGGAAGCACATCAGAACGGAGTTTTTCAAATTCTTGGAGGGGCGGGTAAAAGCCAGCGGAGAGGTACGCATTGTAACCTGGGATGGTAAAACAGGGGTGATTAAGTCGGAGGATGTTTATCCCAACCTGGTTGTTGACGTTGGAACGCAGCATGTTGCAGACCAGATGTCAGACAAGAGTGAGGCATCCATGTCACATATGGCCATAGGCACAGGCACAACCGCCGCCGCAGGAACTGATACAGCTCTGGAAACCGAGCTTAGCAGAAAAGTTCTTGGCTCCAAGACGCAAGGCACTGGTGCAGATGCAAACAAGGTTGTCTACATCTGCGAATGGGGGGCAGGTGAAGGAACCGGAGCAATAACCGAGGCAGGAATGTTTAACGATGGCACGGCTGGCAAAATGTTTTGCAGAACAGTTTTTCCGGTCAAAAATCAAGGCTCCGGCGATGGACTGACCATGACCTGGACTTTAACTATTCAACGCTCATAGAAAGGTGGCAAGGTTGACAGCAACTCATACTGACATTTTAAAATTCCGAAAACCAGCCCTGGGCGATCAGGGTTGGGACGTTGATATTAACGACAACACAAATATTACAGAAGTAGTTCTGTCGGCGATTTCAAAGGGCAACTATGTAAAAAACAGCCTGATCCCGTCGGACGGAGGAGGTCTCCAGGTCGATTATACAGCAGGTTCAGTCTATGTGAATGGCGTAAGCCACGATGTATCTGCATCAAACAAGACCTGTACTGACAATATAATGAACTGGCTGTATGTAAATTCATCCGGGGTGATGCAGATTTCTACCTCCATTCCTACGGGAGAGTTCGTACCGATTGCGTTCATAGATTGCAGTTCCAGCGGTATTGACCGCATAGCCACCCTAACTCCCCGTCTATCGGCTGGCCTGGCAGAAAGCGAAGCAAACACTAATATAACTTCGCTGGGGGGCTTAACAACGCCGCTGTCAGTCGAACAAGGTGGCATAGGTGTTTCAACTTTAATGGAAAAAGGTGTGCTTGTTGGCAACGGTACAGGCGGTGTTCAGGCTACGGCAGCTGGTTCGGACGGTCAGGTCTTGACGGCTAACCCATCGGGCAATCCCACGTTTCAGGATCCGGTTAGTGAGGTCGGGGACGCAGCCGTGAGTCAAGCAAAATTGAAAACGTCAACCGGCGGTACATCTGTCCTTGGAACAGGTTGGATTTCTTACAATTTGCCGGGTGGTGAATATGGGTATTATTTTCTTATTAAATCAGATTCTGGTGGCTTGTCCTTTGCAAAAAATACCGACTCAGGAGCATCTTCAACTTCATATGCTAGCCCAATTAAGTTAAAGCAAAACGTGGCTGGCAAGTATACTCACTTACAACAACGTTATGTTACATCATCCGGCGAAGTGTTTTGGATATTCTTTTTAAGAGACAGCTCAACAAGGAAAATTCTGGCGGTCTGGGCAGCCCCGGATCACCCAAGTTTTGGCAACGGCGGCAAGCCTGTAATTGTATTTCAGCCATTTAATGATGTGGTTTGGAATGCAGAAAAAAACTGCTATGCTCTTGATGGCAACAATGTAGAAATAATTGTCAGCAATCCATCTAAAAAACAGGTTGCAATGATGCTTGCATTAAGGGACGTGGATAACGATTCGATTCCTGACAGATGCATGATGCAGGTTATATTGCAGGACTATCTGATAGACGATGATTCAACACCTATCTGGCCCACAACACCGGTTACGGTTGGTCTGCCGAATGATTATGAAGCCATGCCTTATGGCTCAGCGATTGATCCAGTCAAAAAGGTAATACCAAGACCGGCTGGTATATTATGCAAGAGTTTAATATATAAAGACAGT
>JAOZSB010000047.1 GCA_029939895.1 Desulfobacterales bacterium | reverse complement strand
ATAAATATAATTGTTTTATTAGTAGTCACAATAAGTTAAGGCATAATCAGGTAGCATGTTTTCCAAATCATTATATTTCTTCGAATTACTTCTTGACGAATCACATTGTATCAATTATAAATTTTATATGTAATTTTAAAATATTATTGCCTTTTTAGCAATTATGCTTTAGGGAATATGGGTTGAGATTTTTTATTGTAATCTAAAATAGCTAGTAATTTTAAGTACTAAGAAGCTATCGCTTTGAGCATTGACTTTAAGTTGCTTTGCATCAGCACGCTTATTAGTTAAGCTCTTCAATATTTTATTTCAGGAGGTTGATATGCTGTCCAAAATAATGCGGTCAGTATCAGATTTTTGGGATTCAAAGATTCCCGAAGATGTTGATGAAAAGATAAACACGTTCAAGGATAAGTGCAATGACTGGGGCTACAGTGATTGGGGCTACAGCCTGGACTGGCTCAAACGTGAGACAGCTGTTAGCAATTTGTTGCGCAAAAAATATTTCAGGCTCGATGAAATTGGCCTGGAGAACATTCCAACGGACAAACCTTTTATGCTTATTGGCAACCACTCCGGCCAGATGGCCTACGATGGCATGCTTATTTGTACTTCACTTTTAATGGAAATGGACCCCCCGATTTTTATCCATGCAATGGTGGGTAGTTTCTTTGCATCCTCACCCGTCTACTCTATTCTTATGCCGCGTCTTGGTCAAATAAGCGGTACACCGGAAAACTGTGTCAAACTCCTTGAAGAAGGTCACCCGGTTCTAATTTTCCCAGAGGGTGAAAAAGGCGGAGGAAAGACAATATTTGATCGCTACAAACTCATGAACTTCGGCATGGGCTTTATGCAGATCGCCTTGCAGTGCAAAGTCCCCATTATACCCTTTGGATTCATTGGGGGCGAAGAAATGGTCCCGAGTTTTTCAAGGATGGAAGCAGTCGGTAAAATGGTTGGAATGCCATATGTGCCCCTCGCACCAGCCGGCCCACTCCCATTGCCTACAAAATGCAGCGTTTATTTCGGCAAACCTTTGGTTTTTGATACTGATCCTCTTGACGATGATGGAGTAAAAGCCAATGTCGATAAGGTGAAACTGGAAATCCGTCAACTTATTGATGAGGGATTGGAAAACCGTACATCTATTTTTTAAGGGGTAAATCATGGATACAATAGTAATCACAGGAATTTGCGGTACACATGGAAAAATTATTTCGCAGATCCTTTGCGAAAAATATAAAATTATTGGAATCGACAATAAAAACTGGGTTGGCACAAAACCAGCTAATATTGAAATTGTGCAGGGCGACCTTAGACGCAGGGTATTTGCCAATGTATTACAAAAACACGATGTCAAGGCGGTCATACACCTTGCCATAACCAAACATTTCAATGTTTCTCTTGATAAACGGCATTCTCTAAATGTACTGCGTGCCCAGAGAGTCATTGAAGGATGTATGAAATATAAAGTTCCCAAGGTCATTCTTTTAAGCGAACACAGTGTCTATGGTGCATTGCCGGATTCTCCATTATGGCTCAAGGAGAACGCCCCCCTTAGCGGAAGCAGACTTTTCAAGGAAAATACTTCCATTATTTCTGCAGATCACATGTTTTCAGAGCTTTTCTGGAAAGTACCGGAAATCTCCACAGTAATACTTAGACCAGTAAACATACTCGGTCCAAAAACCAGGGGACTTCTTAACACATACCTTAAACTCGACAAAGCACCTGCCGTCTTTGGGTTTGATCCTTTTATGCAAATCATCCATGAACGGGATGTGGCACATGCAATTGAACTGGCATTGGAAAAAGACATTAAAGGCAAGTTCAATGTCACTGGCTCTGGTTCCTTACCACTCTCGGTACTAAGCGAAGAGACTGGTGTAAAATCAAGAATCCTGCCAGCCCCCCTTGCCCATGGCTATGCAGAATACAGGTTCAAAACAAGCAAGTTCCCATTTCCTGGATGCGCTATCAGCTTTTTCCAATTTCCAATAAGCATTGATGGAAGTGAATTCAAAAAAGTAACTGGATTTGAGCCGAAAATTTCCCTTAAAAATACAATTCAAAGCATCAAGGGTTTTGTCAAACTCGCCTCAGAAGTGTGGGTGGGAGACGATCACTGATAATTGATATAGTGATAAAAAAAAATTAAAAAGAATTTTAAACGTCCTTTATCTTATCTCACGATAGGCTTGAGGACGTTTTAAGTTTAATGCAAATATTTTTAAAATGAACAGCTCATCCAATAAAGAAAAGGAAAACTATGAAGCTTTTAAATTTCAATGCAGGACAGGGTCCCTGTTTTGGTCTGGCAGTTGACAATATGGCAGTCTCCTTTAGTGCTTTAACAAAAAATGAAGCAGACATGTCAATGCTCCAGGGAATACTTCCCTATCTTGAAAATTTACCAGACTCCTTTGAAGCAGCTTCAGCCCTGAACTCCCTGGCACATAGCATGGTTGCAAACGGAGAAACCAGCCCTATGCTTCCTCTGGATCAGGTAAAAATTCTTCCACCACTTCCCTGCCCTGCTGCACTACTTGATTTCGGACTAAGCCCAAGACATTTGAAGAACTCTACTGCCACAATGATGAAGCATGTGTTTGGTGGTCTGAAGGGAAAAATCATTACCAAAATTGTTGAAAGAAAAATTGATAAAGCTTCAAAATCAGACGTTCTCATGTACTACAAAGGCAACCACCTTGAGATAATAGGCCATGGCGACGAAGTTGGCTGGCCTGCATATACTTCCTACCTGGACATTGAGCCGGAGCTTGCTTTTGTGACTGGCAATCATGCACAAAAAATTGCAGGATACCTCATCTTTAATGATGCATCGGCAAGGGATGTGCAATTTCCTGAAATGACAGGCCTTGGCCCTTCCCGTTCCAAGGACTTTGAAAGAGGCAACGGACTTGGGCCTTTTATTGTAACTCCTGATGAAGTACCAGATCCACTGTCTTTAGATGTAACTGTAGATATAAGCGGGCGCATGACATGGAAGGGACACACTTCTCAATACACGGTCACGCCTGAAAAAGTTGTAGATTTTCTGGAAACGGTTTACCCTGTAAAGCCCGGCATGGTAATCGGCATGGGTACAGTTCCCGGCTGCGCAGGCCTTGATACTGACCAGTGGATAGTACCTGGCGATTCAATTGATATTACCTTCACGGGCCTGGGCACACTAAACCAGAAGATTCCGAGCCAACTGCCAAAGCTTCAGCCTTCTTCCTGGGGCATCCGTAAAGATTTATGATTAAAATGTTTTGAAATTATATTCAAAGACTACCAACATGCATTACTGCAATAAGTTGGTATGGCGATTAGATTTGGGAATGTAATAAGAAGTACTGTTTATTTTTTCAATGAAATTTTTCATGAAATGAAATCATAATTATACTGCACATATTTTTTTATATGCGAGATCATTACTGCAATTTTTTTTTAATCGCTGTTACAATATTTTTTTAGAAGGTCTTCTTTCCGGAACATACTCATGGATAATAATTTCGTCGTTCCACTCCGGGGAAACATACAGATTGCAATAGCAGCTTCCAAACTCTTCAACATCTGATTCTCTGTAATCACAGGGACAGATAATATCTTTGTCCTTTGGTTTTTCTCCACAAGCAAGCCTGCATGGGCATGCAATATAGCCGTAACGTTTTTTGTTTATCAGCAAGGCTTCCAGTAATTCCAAAACCCTTTCTTTATCTTTATTAAACTTGAAGCCTTTTGAGTCTTGAGATTTTTTTAAAGAATTAAAGAGTTTTTCTACTTCTTTGCTATCTGGCTTCATTAGATTCCCAATGCCTCCTTAATATCATTCTCCTTATAACCCACAATTACCAAGCTGCCAATAACGATGGTGGGAAAAGAACAACCAGGGTTTATCTTTTTCAAATCTTTAATGGTGCTTTCTCTTTTATCGCCTTCAAGAAGATCAACGTCTATAAAATCATATGGTACAATTGATTCGCCCATAAGTTTTTTGGCAGCCTTGCAGTGGCTGCACGTGCTCAATGTATAAATAAGTACTTTAGGTCCTGCCATTGCTTCGGCCTTTCATAAAGAATGTGATAACTTTTATAAATTGTAAGGGCTAGTGTTCTTTCAAAAAAGGAATACTGCCGATTAAATTGTTCAAGTTTAAATATCAAGATTTAAACAAAGCAAAATGGAGATATTCTGCTCAAGTCAGATTAAGCTCAATATGGATTTAATATAAGCATTTTTTTTGGAATTTGACAACAATTTCTTTAAAGGAAAACAAATAAAAAATTACTCTCAAAAAAAATTAAATGACGCATTAGAATTATTAAGTTAATTCCGCCCTGGACATAGAAGCCAGAGCGGAATTTGATTCAATAATTACAAAAATTTACCCAGCTTCGCTTTCGTCGGTGTCGGTTACCGAAAGCATGGCATCCTGATCCTTTGTTCTATTTTCAAGCTCTTCAAGATAGCGATCATTGAGAACAAGCGATTCATGGCCGAAATTCTCGCTGGATGACAGTTCCTTAAGGTTATTGAACTCGGCTAAAAAACTTTCCAGAATAGTTTCCGGGTCAGAAACAAGTTTTTCATCTATTGCAAGGCCGAGTTTTACTTTGCCGTTATAGCTCAAGATACTGATGCCAGTCCCTACATCACCTGAGCGAGGAACCCAGAACATCATGTCCTTAATTTCACGCCCTGCAAAATATAGAGGTATTGGAGGCCCAGGCACGTTTGTAAAAACAGCGCTGGTTTTATTAGCAAAAAAGTCTGCTCCCATCTTGGCAATTTTAGAAGGAGACATGCCGATTGCATTTAATGACTGAAAGCCCACAAAAGCATCTGGTGATTTCTTGAGATGATCCATTCTACGTTTTACTTCACGCAGACATAAAATCGGATCTTCAAGATGGATTGGGAGTGCAAGAAGTATAAGGCTGAACTTGTTGCCAAGCTCGAATTCTGTCCCTGGTTTTCTAACATTAACAGGCATGGCAACCTTAATATCAAGGTTGTGAATCTTATCGCCCTTGCCTATCATGTATTTTCTCAGTGCGCCAGTCATGCATGTTACAAGTACATCATTGATAGTACCGTTAACTGCCTTGCCAACAGCCTTGATTTCCTTGAGGTCTATATGCTCGCTCCAGGCTACAGCTTTTCTTACACCTAATTTTCCCTTGAATGTTGTCTTTGGATCAGAGGGTAATAAAAGGAGCTTTAAAAGAACAGCAGACATATCAACGCCCATGGTGGCACCAAATTTCAGCGTGTTGACAAACTGATGTGGATCAGCAATTGCCTTGGCACCTTCCTTGGCAATTATCCCGCCAACAGTAGCTGCGGTGGTTGCTGTCTGTAGAGCCTTTTTAATCAGGGTATCAGCCAGTGCCCTTGGTTTTTTCTTTTCTTCCGGCTTTTTCTCTGGCCATGGAGCATCAGCCTCCATGTCGGTCATGGAAAGAAGAACATAAATCAAAGATATACCATCGGCGATAACATGATGAATTTTTTGAAACATCGCACAGCCATCGCCATCTACATTTTCAATAATATACATCGCCCACATCGGTTTTGACCGGTCAAGGGGGGCTGATGTCAAATCGCTTAAAAGATCCTGAAGTGCTTTTTTGTCTCCAGGTGCAGGAAGTGCTATCCTTATTATATGGGAGCGAATATCAAAATTTGGATCAAGTTCCCAGTGGGGTGTTCCAACACCAGCAATTGGCTCAACAATCCTTTGCCTGAAACGCCTGAAATTCAAGAGCCTGTTCTCGAATGTTGTGTAAAGCCGTTCCATGTCAAATGGTTTATCAAAAAGCATAAACCCTGTTATTTCCATGAGATTAGTTGGAGTATCAAGCTGGAGCCAAAAATTGTCAACATTGGACATACTTTCTGCCATAATTCACCTACCTTTAGTTGTTTTTGTAAACCCGTTCAGTAATAATTTTATATTTTTTTTAATAACAAGATATAATGGGCATTGCAACAAGGAATTTATGCACAAAAAAAATAGTATCTAACACATGTATTTTATTACAAAAATTTCTAAAAAATTATTTCATGTAAAAAGGGATACAGGTATGTTTTCAACCAATTTTTATGCCGCATAAAGAACAACCAGACACTGAGTCGGCTCATTTGAAAGACTTTTGAGCTTGTGGGATATTTCTGAATTAAAATGCTTTGATTCAAACTGCTTCAGGTGATACACCTTGCCCCCAAGCGTAAGCTCCAACTCGCCTGCCATTACATAAATAAACTCTTCACCTTCGTGTTTATATGCAACTGGCTTGTGATCTTTTTTTGATTCAATCGTAACCATAAATGCCCGCAGGCACTGGTTTTCCGCACCAGGGGTAAGGGTCTGGTAGGAATAGTTTCTCGCTCTTTTCTTGAAAGCCTGCTCCCTTTCGCCAGCCACTGCTCTTTTTTCATCATCAAGAAGGAATCCATTGGGGTCTGCGCCAAGTGCCTTTGAAAGGCGCATGATAAAACTCACCGAGGGCGACACTTCACCAAGCTCAACCTGCTCAATGAATTCAAGGGTCTGGCCTGTCATTTCAGCAAGATCCTCCCTTGTCCACTCCTGGGCCTCCCTCAACCGGGCCATCCTCGAACCAAAGCCCTGTTTATCGCATTCCAGGTTATCCTCAGAAATTATATCTGCAAGACCACGCAGAACATTTTCCTTTACAAGTTTAATGAGCAGGGGCAAAAGGTTTTTTGCGTCCGTGACAATACCAATATCTGCAACTTGAAATATTGGTGCATTTTTATCCTTGTTTATAGCAATAACAAGGTCTGCCCCGTTGATTCCAGCAGTATACTGCACTGCTCCAGAGGTTCCAATTGATATGAGGAGCCTGGGCTGTATTGATTTTCCTGTCTGGCCTATCATCCTGTCTTCATCAATCCAGTGTTGCAGTACAGGGGGGCGTGTTGCTCCAGCCTCGCCTCCAAGTGCAGCAGCAAGCTCACGCACAAGTGTGAAGTTTTTTCTATTGCCCAGACCTGCACCACCAACAACAACTGCATCTGCGTTTTCAAGACCAGCAGACTTTTGCTCCTGAATGGCAACGGAAATCAATTCCAGGTTTTCAGGTTTTTTCAGCCCTTTGACTGCAATCTTCTCAAGTATGCCCTTTGATTTTACAGGCGTGACATCAAAGGTGTTGGGAAGGCAGGTTAAAAAACCCGTGGAGGTGCTGTCTGCAAAGACAAGCTCTGCCATGATTTCACCACCCCATGAAGGGCAAAATGCTTTTATGCAGTTGTCTTCAATTTCAATTTCAGCGCAATCAGCAATAAGTCCGGCTTTTCTTTTGGCGGAAATTTTTGCTGCAAGCTCCCTTGAAAAATCGTTTAAAGCAAAAAACATCCATTTGGGTGACTTTACTTCAAGTACTTCATTAAGGGCATCGGCAAAAATATCTATTCTTGGCTGCGCAAGAAATTCTGATTCAAGATGCAATATCTGATCAGCTCCGTTTTCAATGCATTTTGCAAATGTTTTCTCAGACGAGCCGCACCATAATGCATCATCAGGACTACCAATAATCACAGCCACTGCATTGCTGTTTATTTTTCCGGCAAGTTCCTTTGCTTTAGCAAGAGCGTTCAAAGATGCAATAAAAAACCTTTCGCTCCTCAAATCCATATATACCCAAATTGAATCATTCATGGTCAGCCTGTCTTTTTTTTTAAGATTGAATCCATTATTATTGTATTAACTTATAACACCAGTCTCAGTTATTACTTTAAGGAGCTTTGCTGCGATGTCAGTGTCAGAACCATCTATGAACTCGCATTTTTTCTCCTTTGGAATTTTTTTCATGCCGGCAACCCTGGTGGGTGAACCAGCCTCGCCAAGGACTCCGGGATCAAGCCCCAGTTCATCAGCCTTTATAAGCTCAATCGGTTTTACTTCAAAGGATTCTTCTATGCCGGACAAAGAACTGTCCCTGGGCACAACCGCAGAAGGATGAACACTCATGGCAACGGGTAGCATGGCTTTAAACTCCTCAACAAAACCATCAATCAAACGGATGAGTTTAAAACCCTGTCCATCTGGTTCAATTGATTCCAGCCCGGAAACAAAGGGGAGCTGCATAAGTTCAGCTACCTGGGGCCCTACCTGTCCGGTATCGCTGTCTGATGTCCTGACTCCGAACAATAGAAGATCAAAGTCATTTATTTTTTTCAGGGCTGCTGAAAGTGCCAGGGAAGTTGCAAGGGTGTCTGAACCTGCCAGGGCTGGATCACAAAGAAGTATCCCCCTGTCTGCGCCCATTGACATTGCATCATAAAGGGCAGTTTCCGCAGATTTCGGGCCCATGGTAAGGGCAGTAATACTGCCTCCGAATTGAGCCTTAAGGCGTACTGCAAGTTCTATTGCAGGTTTGTCAAAGGGGTTCAGGTCAATTGATCCTGCTGACCTGTCAACCTTATTCCTTTTGGGCGGCTTTACTACCACTGATTTAACACAGACAATAATTTGAAGAGCCATTTACTTATTCCATTTCATCTAAAACATTTTTTGCTATAACTATCCTGTGAATCTCTGCTGTGCCTTCGTAAATCCTGGTCACACGAGCGTCCCTGTAATATCTTTCCACGGGGTAGGACTTGGAATAACCATACCCGCCATGCACCTGAACAGCCATGTCTGCTACCCTGCTTGATGTTTCAGAAGCAAACAGTTTTGCCATTGCAGCTTCCTTGGAAAACGGCAGTCCTTTGTCACGCATACTTGCAGCCCTCTGCACCAATGCCCGTGCAGCCTCAACCTGGGTTGCCATATCCGCCAGCATCATCTGTATTGCCTGGTGATTTGCGATTGGAGTATTAAACTGCTTCCTCTGCATGGAGTACTTTGTTGCTTCTTCAAATGCTGCCTGGGCAATTCCAACTGCCTGGGCTGCAATACCCATGCGACCGACATCAAGGGCGTTAAGTCCGATCAAAAGGCCCATGCCCTCTCTGCCGAGAAGGTTTTCCTTGGGAACCTTGCAGTCATAAAGTCTCAGGGAACTAACCTGGTTACATCTCATCCCGGACATGTCTTCAAGTTCTCCGGCAACAAACCCGGGCGTACCGCGTTCAACTATCAAAACGCTGATACCCCTCCTGCCGGCATCCGGGTCTGTGCGAACAAAAAACAGGCAAGTATCTGCAACACCACCATTGGTTACAAAAACCTTATTGGCGTTTACTATATAATGATCACCATCGGAAATTGCAGTCGCCTCTATTCCCGAAGCATCTGAACCAGCATTTGGTTCTGTCAGACAAAAGGCCCCGATTTTTTCACCCTTTGCAAGGGGAGGAACAAATTTTTTCTTCTGCTCATCATTTCCAAAAGCCATGATGGGGTATACTGCAACGCTGTTATGCACAGTAACACAAAGCCCCAGCCCGCCTGCTGCCCGTGCAATTTCTTCGACCACAATGGTATACCCCAGAGTGTCCATGCCGGATCCGCCAAGCTCCTTTGGGGTCTGGATGCCAAAGTAATTAAGTTTGGCCATTTTTTCGACAATTTCCCAGGGAAAGCTTGCTTCCTTGTCAATCTCTGCGGCAACTGGTTTTACTTCCCTTTCGCAGAAGTCACGAACGCTTTTGCGTATTGCGTGGTATTTTCCGTCCAGAAGTTTATCTATCATAAAGATTTGTTCCTAAAAAAATTTTAGAATTTTATAAACATTCAAAAAAAACAGACATGTCTAAATTTACTGTAAAAAAACATAGCTTACATTTTCATTGCCGTCAATCTTGAGCAATTATATCCCTGCCTGCATTTTTCCATAATGCAATGCCGCCTTCAAGCACACGGCTGTTTTCAAGCCCCCTGGAGCGCAAGCTTATCTGTGCTTCATAGGCTCTTACGCCAGTATTGCAGAGTATGTATATCATTTTGTCCTTTGGAACTTCTTCTATTCTTTTTCTTATTTCTCCCTGGGGTATGTTTATCCAGTCATTGGGAAATTTTTCCAGAAAAGACTTTGCATTATCAAGTTCACGGCAGTCCAGAAAGCACACCTTTTCCCGAATTTCCTCCCTGGAGTTCCAGAGTTCAGTCAATTCTTCAAGCTCAATGGGGACATAATTCTCATCAAGAAAATTCTCAGCAGTGTTTCCAAGGGCATTAACAATATCCATAGCAGTTGAAAATGGCGGTGAGTAGGCAAGCTCCAAATTGCTGATGTCAGAAACAACAGCATTTTTTGCAATAAGTCCGGCAACAGCGTTGATCCTTCCCACCACTGCATCGCCCATGACACCAAATCCCTGTATCCCGAGCACTTTACGGGTTGTTTTTTCAACCACAAGTTCCAGAAACATCATCTCCTTATCAGGCAGAAAATGCGCCCTGTCGAGTTGAGCCATCTTCACAGATACTGCATCAAAGCCTTCTTTTATTGCAGTATCAAGCGTCAGCCCTGCACCAGCCAATGATCTTTCAAAAAGCTTGACAACAAAACTGCCCACTGCCCCTTCAAGGCTGTCCTTTCCCTTTTCCCCGGCATTGCCAGCCAGAGCAAGGTTGGTGCCTATCACCCTGCCCTGCCGATTTGCAAGACTTCCCAGAGGATAATAAGCAGGCTTTCCAGACACAAGGTTTTTTACCTGGATACAGTCACCGCCTGCAAATATATTCGGATCAGAGGTCTCCATAAATTCGTTTACAACTATCCCGCCTTTGGAATCGATTTCAAGGCCTGCTTGTTTTGCAAGGGATGTATTGGGTGTTATTCCAACCGCTACAATCACAAGATCAGCAGGGACAGTTCTTTTATTTGTCACAACACCGGTCACATGCCTGTCAACTTCAAAGGACTCAACTTTCTCGCCAAGATAAAAGGTGACACCATTTTCAGCCATATGATTCATGGCAAGATCAGCAAAGGTTTTTCCGACAAATCCGGGCATAATCTGCGGGCAGGTCTCCACCATCGAGGTTTCAACACCCCACATGTCCGTGAGTGCCTCTGCCAGCTCAAGGCCTATAAAGCCGCAGCCCACAATCACTGCCTCCCCGGCTTCACCCTTTATCATCATATCCTTTACTGCCGAGGCATCGTGAAGGTTTGACACATAATGAACATTGGAAAGCTCTGCACCTGGAATGTCGAGTTTTCTGGGTGTGCTGCCGGTTCCTATAACCAGAAGGTCATAATCTATTGAGCCTTCTTCATCCTTGTTTTTATAAAAAACTCTTTTGCTGTCCCGATCAATCCTGGTTGCCTCGGTTCCGGCAAGGACTTTAATCCCCTTTACATCATGGAAAAATTTTTGATCACGCTTCATGTGAAAGCTTGTTGTTTGCAGCTCTGTCAGCTCGCTGACATCCCCGGAGATATAATAGGGTATTCCGCAACCACCATATGAGATGAATTCATCCTTATCTATAAGGGTCACGTCGGCATCCGGTTCCAGTCTCTTTAACCGGCATGCAGCCTTGCTTCCCAGAGCAACTGCACCTATGCATACTACTTTTTTTGATTTTTTTTCCATCTTAAACCCCTGTAAATTTATTTGTGGTTCAGATTTACAATTATTTGAAATCAAAGAATCTATTATTAAATTTTCACCATTAATAACCTATTCAAAAAAAACAGGGTATACCATTTACTTATTTTCTTCAAGAACTTCCGGAGAATCTGTTGTAAGCAGAAGATAAAGGCAGGGAACTAAAATCAGAGAAATTATGGTTGCTGCCAGTAAACCAAAGATAATGGCATTGCACAGGGGCATCCACATGGGGCTGCTCAGTGCCAGAGGAACCAGACCAACAATTGTAGTAACAGTAGTGCTGATGATTGGACGAAGCCTGTCAGACCCGCCCCTTGCGGCGGCTTCAGGGGTGGATAGTCCTTTATTGCGATGCAGGTTCATGGTTTCAACCATTACAATTGAATCATTAACCACAATCCCGACCAGGGCAATAATTCCAATCATGGCTGGAAAAGATAATGGAATCCAGGCCAGAAAAAAACCTCCAAAGGTTCCTATCAAAGCAAATGGCACACTGAACATAATTATAAATGGCTGTTTGTAAGAACCAAAGAGCAGCACCAGAGTTGCAAAAACAAGGAACAGCCCGCCCACAAATGCCTTACCAGATGAACCAGATATTTCCTGTGTTGATTCTGCCTCGCCAGCAAAGTGGTATCTATATCCCGACGGCCAGGAGCGTTGAAGGGTGTCCAGGGCCGGGCGGATCTGATTGATGATCTCCACGGCAGTCCTTCCCTGTGTTTTCGCCATTACAGTAACCATTCTGAATTTATTCTTATGCAAAATCGTTAAAGGAGCAGTATCAATTTTTGAGTCAACCAGGGCTGGCAAAGGGATTCTTTTTTGTTGCGAATTATAAATGTCAATGGACGCAAGTTCTTCCCATTGCGTGGGAGTTCCAAACTCGCCATTCCTGCTTGGCCATGCCATTCCAAGAAGAATATCCAGGTCATCTTTTATGCCCTTAACTTTAAACTTCCCGACTTTTTCTTCCAGCATTGCCAGCCTCATTTGAGAAGCCAGCTCAAGCTGAGAGATTTCATAAAAATCTAAAGTTTCCCTGCGTGGAATAAACTGCACATCATTTCTGGCTGCGCCCAGGTTGTTTCGAACATCTGTTGCACCGGGAGTTTTAGCGAGCGTGTTTTGAACTTCCCTTGAAATCTGGCGAAGTACTTCCATGTCATTGCCGTATAATTCAACCTGAACAGGATCATCTGAAGTGGAGCCTCCTGTCTGGGGAGTAAAAATTAAAATTGCACCAGGAACTGTTTTTAAAGAAGCTTCAAGCTCCTGCCGTAATGGTTCTACGTATTCAAAGGCCAGTTTTTCACGCGCATTTTTTGGCACAAAAAGGGCCGAAAAACCAACCAGATATGGAGCCATGGTTTCTCCAAACATCTCACTGATCGAATCGACAGCAAAGGGACTTTTTTTGCCTGCATATTTTGTGACGCTCTGAAAATACGGCTTTTCCCTTAAAATTTCCCATAGCTGGTTAGCTACTTTTTTTGAATCCTCAAAACGGGTCGAAGGAGGCAGTTCCACAGTAATTCCCAAATTGGTTCCATCTGCTTTTGGGTACATCTGCGAAGGAAGCAGGCTGACAGCAATAAGCGTAAGAACAAACATGGTCAGAATTCCAGCAAACCAGATACCGGCTTTTTTTTTGCTGCCAACAGCGTTATTCATCAACCAGTTGTAAAGTTTTTTGGATAACTTTTCTGTTAAAAGGTCAATCCGGGCAGGAGTTGAAGTAGTGCGAACCTGTTTTAATACTACACCTGAAAGCGGAAGTGCAATAAATATTGAAACCAGATACGACAAAACCAGACATATTGCCGTGGTGAGTGGGATAATTCGAATAAATTTGCCGTCTAATCCTCCAATGGCCATCAGGGGCAGAAAAACAAAAATTGTAGTTAATGAACCTGAAAGAGAAGGAACAGCAAAGTTTGATAACGTGTCTTTGAGTGCTTCATAAAAAGCTAACTTTTTAATATAAATTGCTTCATGCATCCCCTCCATCATCAGGATAAAATCATCAACCAGCAGTCCCAGGGCTAAAATCATTCCAACAATCACCATTTCGTTAATGGTATGACCAAGACCCCATAAAATGAGCACAGCACCTAAAAAAGTTACTGGAATTGCCAGGCAGGCCACCAGAGCCTCCCGCCAGGTAAGTAAAAACATAAGCACAAGAAAAACCGCAAGCATTGCCTGCCATGCATTATTGAAAACCATGGATAAATTATTTTTAATCTGCTTTGATTCATCAGATGCAATTTGACAGTGTATCCAGGAGGGCCATGAAGGTGATTGCTGGATGGCTGCAAGCTCAGCAAGGGCGACCTTTGAAAGATGTATGGTGTCACGCCCTGGAATCTTATACAGAGCAAAGGAAATACTTTTCTTAAAAGCTTCCCCACCCTGACTGTTATGGGCCTGGGTCAGCTCCTGGCTTAATCCTTTTTTGATGTTTGCAATCTCGCCAAGCCGTACAATGCGGCCCTGCCCCAGGCGAATGACTGGCAGATTTTTTAGATCATCAAGATTATCGAAACGCCCTGAAAGCTTAAAATCAGCCTTAAAATTTTTATTTTCAAAGGTTCCCCATGGTGTATCCAGGTTAGCAGCCTGAATGCGCTCCCGTACCAGGGTGGGAGAAATACCCAGATCACCAAGCCGCTCTGGTCGCAGCATAACCTGGACAACGGTTTCACGGGCACCGATGATCTCCACCTTCCGCATTCCAGGAATTCTC
Source organism: Desulfobacterales bacterium (assembly GCA_029939895.1). Taxonomy (GTDB): domain Bacteria; phylum Desulfobacterota; class Desulfobacteria; order Desulfobacterales; family JAOZSB01; genus JAOZSB01. The sequence goes on along the minus strand of JAOZSB010000047.1, from coordinate 4,997 downwards.
ATCAGCCTGTTTTTAACGTTAAAGGCGGTTTGATTAAGAATCTCATCATTTTTGTCACCATAAATGGCAAGGGTCATGATGGGAATATCGCTGACCGCTATCTTTTCTATAGTAGATTTTTCAACGCCTGAGGGGAATTCGCTTGCAGCCTCTGCAACCTTGGCTGTCAGGAGTTGCATTGACTCCTGCATATCAGCATCAGCAAGGAACTCAACTGATATTAATGAAAATGATTTTTGCGAACCGCTTCTGGTAAGTTTAAGCCCCTTGAGGGATTTGATTTTTTGCTCAATCCTTGCCGTAACTTCCTTTTCAATCAGTTCAGGAGATGCACCCCACCAGGCAGTAGCCACGATTGCCTGGGGAATTTCCAAATCAGGTGTTGATTCTTTTATCATTGCATCATAGGCAATAAGCCCGCCAACAACAAATAGAAATAAGCTCAGGACGCTGAAATTGGTTTTTATGAAAAAAAACTTAAATAACCCGGAATTATTTTTATTATTCATTTTACTCCCCCATTGTCTGAGAAGTAAGCTGAACTTTCATGCCAGAAGTTAATCGCTGTCTTCCTTCAGTAACAAGAAGATCATTATCATTGATCCCTTCAAGGACTTCAACCTCCATGATTTCCTCTATTCCAAGGGCTATTTCTTTTTCGGTTACTGTCCCTTCCTGAGAATCATAGACAAAGACATAGGAACTGTTCTGCCGATAAATCAAGCTATTGGAAGGAGCAAGAAGAGTATTCTTTTTTTCCTGCACCACAATCCAGCATGTGACAAACATGCCATCCTGAAGTTCTTCTACATTGGAAATTGTGCGTATCTTAACCTGGATCGTACGCCCACCCGGGCTGATCACAGGGTTGACAGCATATACATAACCCTCGGCAGGGGAAGTAATATCTTTGGATGGGCCAGCACTATCCATATTAAGGGAGCCTTTTCCCCATGTTATAAAAGCCGGTTGGTCACGCTTCACCAGTTTTCCGTCAAAGGCCGGCAGGTTCAGGGTGATTTCATATGACTCCTCGGAGATAAGTACAACAGGAGTACTTTCAAGCATTGCCTGCTCACTTGATTTATCAACATTATCTGGATTAACATAATCGCCAGTGCTGATATTAAAATATGCAATGACACCGTCAAAGGGTGCGAATATCGAATTTTTTTCAAGAGACAGCTTGGCCCGATTAAGTTGAACAAGGGCTGCTTTTATTTGAAGTCTCGTTGATTTTAGCTGGGCCTTTGCTGTTTTTAGCTGAATTTGAGCATTTTTAAATTTCGCTTGCGAGTTTTCAAGGTCCTGTCGGGAGACCACGCCCTTTACTTGCAGAGTTTTAGTTCGCTTAAGGGATTTTTTATCAAGCTCAAGAACGTTTTCAGCCTGGGTTACGGCAAGTTTTGCAGACTTTACTTCTTCATGTGCCCTGGCTAAATCAACTTCCTGGGCCTTAACATTCGATACTTGTTCCCGATGATCCAGACGGGCTAAAAGCTGTCCAAATCTTTCTCCCGGCAGAGGCCCACGAACCCTGGAACCCTCACGCAATTCTCGCCCATCAGCATCTTTGTCTATAAATGCGACCTTTCCCGGATAATTAAAATTTAAAAATTCCCTTCGCGTTGTCCGCACAATTCCCTTTCCAAATACCCAGTTTATAATATCCCCCTTTTTAGCCGGAGATACCTTGACGACAGTTGGAGAAGTAACAACTGGTTCAATCTTTTTGGATTGCCCTGAATTGAACAGGCGCATGATAGTTAATGATCCAACAATAATTATAATAAGTGAAATAACTCCAAACATAATTTTTTTAGAAAGGGGTTTATCATTTGAATTTGTCATCGTAGGATTACACCTCAGCCTTTGAATATTTTTCAAAATTATTCTTTATTTGTGAAGATGATTAATATAACTGCGGCTATTTTGGAATCTCATTTATGAAAATGATTAATACAACCGCGACTATTTTGGAACCTCTAAATAGTAGACATCCGAAGCGGTTCTGATTACAACGGTTCTGCTTTTAATGATAGTTATTTCAAAACTTTTATATGTTTTGCCACCCAGCGATAAAACAACAACTTCATCTTCAACATAATACGCCCCGCCGTATGCTTTGATAGTGCTCTTGATAACTGCATTTCTATCGTCGTGTACTTTATCGCTTCGAAGTTTAAGTGCTTTTTGCTGGCCTGCTGTTTCAGCTAGTAAAGTAAAAGGAGTCATAGTAAAAGCAAGGACAAATATCATTAACATATAAAATGTTTTTCTCATAATTATCTCCTGGTAAACTTAGATTTTTGTTGAAGCCGATTGCTTAGTTTATTCCAAAGGTCTGGTTATTAAATAAGCAAAAAAACTCCTGATTAATCGATGTTCCTGAATGAAAAAAGCAGAGCTAATTTTTTTTATGCTGATTAGGCTTAGTTAATTATTTAACTGGCCTTTAGTCAAGGTTTTTATTTAATTTTAATGGAATTAAAGTCAGATTTGTTATAAAAACAAAAATCATTATCTTCGTAAAAAAATCTCATCAATCAACTTGTAAGCGTCATCAATTGTTTCTGCTTCTGCTGCACAATAGCCACCTGCCTGCTTACTGATGTTTTCAAAAATATCGTGCATGTCCTTGGAACCCACTCTAACCACCTGGCCAACGCCCATTAAAGCCAGAAATTCCTGAACAAGTTTGATATATTTTGATTGATCATCTGTGATTTCCCATTCTTCTGCAAAATGGGTAACGCATGAAAATCCAGGGGTCAGATTTTTCATTTCAAAAGAAATTGCATGAACAATCTCGGAAATGCTGACCTGGGGCAGATCGCAAAGTTTAAGATAGAGTGTGTTTTTTAAATTGTCTGACTTTACTTCCCAGATGGACTCAATCTCAGTATCAAGAAATGCATCACCAGCTTCAACTGATTCAAAACATGAAGCAGAATAACCTCCTGATTCCAGGGCCCTTTTGTCAAATTCCTGATTCATTTCTGATGAACCAACCCTGACAACCGTGGACATTCCCATGTGGGCCAGGCATTCCTGAACCAACCTTATATATGTGTCCTGTTCTTTGGTGACCTCATCAACAGCAGGTATTTCCGTAAGGCAGGTGAAGCCATTATTAAGCTTTCGGGCAGCACTGGTGATTGCGTAAACCTGTTCAGCAAGTTGCTGACCACCATCAGCTGAAAGTTTGATATACAAACGGTTTCTTTCAATATCAATTCTTACGTCCCACATAAAAACAAATCCTTCAAATAAAAAAGAAACAACAACCTAATTTGATAATATAAAATAATAATAACCCCCTGTAACAAATTTGTCAATTTATGTTTGTACTTTCCTTTTTTTTTGCTCAAAATAGTAATTGAAAAAAATGTAAAAAGGGTATACATAATTTATAATTGGGCAATAAGCACTTTGCAATTAAATAATTTTCAAATCTGAAATCACTTAATCATGTTTTTTTGTTTATTTCATAACCCGACCGCTTTAACAAACTAAACAAAAGGCTTTGATGTTAATTTTAAGTATATTATGAGCCTATAGTCCACCTTGCTGATATTGAATGGGAAGACATTTTTTATCATGCACATTAAAAGAATTAGGAGATTGCATGCAGCAAATCAACCTGCTTCTCGTGGAAGAAAATGATGAATATGCAGACATTCTTTCCGGGCACCTTTTAAAAGCGCATAATTTTGACTTCATGATGGAAAGAGTCTGTTCTTTAGGAGAAGCTTTAGAAAAAATATCCCTCAATAATTACGATGCAGTGCTTGTTGACCTGACCTTGCCGGACAGTTCAGGAATCGCCACTTTTACACGAACGTTGGATCATATGGCAGCGCGGGCAAAGGATATCCCGATAATAGTACTTTCTGGCAGTGAAGATGTAAGCGTTGCCCTTGCTGCTGTTCAAAAAGGTGCCCAGGATTATCTTGTAAAGGGCAAGGCAGACGGGAATGTTTTTGTCAGGTCGATTCGTTATGCAATTGAAAGGCATAAGCTTGTCAGCGAATTAAAAAGCAGCAATGAAAAGCAACTGGAACATCAAAATTCTCTGGTTGAGGAAGAAAGGCTCAAGGCGTTGTTGCAGATGGCCGGTGCAATGGCACATGAGCTGAATCAGCCACTCATGACCCTGATGGGAAGCATTGAATTGCTTGAGATGACAAAGGATCACCCGGAAATGCTTGAAAAGCATACTGTGAGAATAATGGATGCAGGAAAAAGAATATCTAATATTGTCACAAAAATTCAAACCATACGCAACACTGAAACAAAAAAATATCCAGGTAAGGAAGCAATAATTGACCTGAACCAAAGCATGTCCATCCTTGGAATCATTGAATCGGACAAAACCTTCAACATGTTCAATGATGGCTTGAAATACCACAGCAATATTTCAATATCAAGGGCCAGTGATGCAGCGGAGGCAAAACTTATCATCAGCGGATTTAAGTATGACGTTATTATTGTTGAAGAAACCATTGCCAATACAGCCGGGGCAACTTCCACTGGACAAGAGAATATTGATGACAACATTCATAATCTGCTTTTTGGGAAAGACCAGGACGAAAATAGCACACCAGGTGTTAATAAAAATCAAAATACAACCCAGGATCAAGAAAAGATAATAAATAATATCCCGCCTGTTTTAGTACTGACACAAAAAAAACAGGACAACTTACAAGATAAGACAAAGGGAAATTCTACTCTGTGCGTGGATGAAATTTCAGAGACATCAATTCTCAAGGCCATAGCCGGAATCATGGAAAAACTCCGTGTAAAAAAAGATATTAAGGACATAAAAGACATAATGGCCGGATTCTCTTATAATGACGAGCTTACGGGTGTTTATGGAAGAAATTACTTTTTTGAGGCACTTGAAAGAGAAATTTCCAGGGCCGAACGATACGGAACCGAGATTGCAGTGTGCATAGCCCACGGCGATAACATCAACAGCATAAACGGACAACACG
>JAOZSB010000046.1 GCA_029939895.1 Desulfobacterales bacterium | reverse complement strand
TACAAATATATTCAAGGAGCACACCACAACAGATGGTAATTTCAGCCATCATGCAGAAGTAATCACCAAGTTTGGAAAAATAAAAGAGGTTTGTATTGTTTCGACAACAATTCATATTAACGGCGAAAAGATTATTCAAGGAAATTTTCGGGACATAACCAGGCGCAAACAGGCAGCGCAGGCACTGCGGGACAGCGAGGAGCGATATCGCCTGCTTTTCGAAAATTCCATAGTGGGAACTGGCCTGGGCGATAAATCCGGCAGAATAATTAAGGTCAATAATACAATCCAAAAAATGCTTGGTATGTCTCTGGATGAGCTGAAGAAGATTAATATTGGAGAACTTTACGCTCATAATGAAGATCGAAATAAATTACTGAAAATTTTAGACCAGAATGGGAAGGTGGAAAATTTTGAAGTACTGCTGCTTAAAAAAGATGGCACTCCTTTCTGGGCGGATTTATCTGTTACCCTTATTAAAGATAAAGGTGACGATCGCCTGCTGACAACTGTTGTTGACATCACAGACCGCAAACAGGCTGAAGAAGCATTGAAAGAATCAGAAAAAAAATTCTCCATGATTTTTTACTCAAATTCTTCTTTGATGGCGCTGAGTACGCTTGAGGAAGGTCGTTTCCTTGAAGTAAATGATAAATTTGTTGAAGTTATGGGTCATGACAGGGAAGAAATTATTGGGAAAACATCAAAAAAGAGATTGCAGCTACAGAAAAATCAGTCAACAATGCAATAATGATGCAAGCCAAAGATGGAACAATAAAGCATGGCTTTTTTTCAGCAGGCACAATCTATCTGGACAACAATGATGAACCGGCCATGTTGACTGTAATGCATGATAATACTGAAAACAGGGCAACCGAGGAAGCACTGAGGTCTAAAGAATTTCAACTCCAGCGATCCCAGAAAATGGAAACCGTGGGCATCCTTGCCGGTGGTGTTGCCCATGAATTCAATAATCTTCTGTTTATAATCGCAGGCACCGCCGAGATGCTGTTAACAAATGCAAAACAAGAGGGAAAAGGCTTTCTGCAGGAAATAGTCGATACAACACAAAGGGGGGCCACCCTTGTTAAACAGCTTATGGCATTCAGTCGAAAATCAGAAATGGGACTCCATCCTACTCAACTAAATGATGAACTTAATCAGGCCATAAAAATGCTCGACCGGATTTTGCCACGCATGATTAACATGGAAATTGACCTTGCAGATAATTTGCATTCAATAAATGCAGATACCGGGCAGATAGAGCAGGTAGTATTGAACTTATGTTTAAATTCAAAAGATGCAATGCCCAATGGCGGCACTCTGTCAATCAAAACAGAGAATTGTGTTATTGATGAATCTTTTATCAGCAAGCATTCAGATAAGCCAATCAACCTGAACACAGGCCGTGGTATCATCCTTACGGTTGCAGACACTGGCTGTGGAATGAATAAAAAAACCCTGGAACATATCTTTGATCCTTTTTTTACAACAAAAAAGATTGGACAAGGCACAGGACTCGGCCTTTCAGTTATTTACGGCATTATAGAGGGGCATGGCGGAAACATTTTCTGGGAAAGCGAGCCTGGCGGAGGAACAACATTTAAAATCTATTTTTCTGCATCAACAAAATATCAAAAAGCATCACCATCTGGTGAAGAGAAAGGAAAATCACTGTTCATGGGCTCAGAAACTATACTGGTTACAGATGATGAAAAAGCCATATTGGATTTTATGGAGGTTGTGCTTAAACGGGAGGGCTATACTGTTATATCAGCCGACAGCGGAGAAACTGCTTTGGAAATATATGCCCTTAAAAAGCCAGACCTTGTTGTGCTTGACCTTGGAATGCCGGGGATGGGCGGAAAAACAGCACTAAAGCAGCTCATTGAACTTGATAGGGATGCAAAGGTTATTGTAGCCAGCGGGTATGCAGATAATGATGCATTAGAGGAGATAGAAGCAGGAGCAAAGGCTTTTATCCAGAAACCTTTTGCAGGCAGCGCCCTGTTAAAGCAGATACGGGATATTCTGGATGCAAAATAGCTTTAATGCAGGCGCAGTTCTTGCGGCCTGAATAGAAACTCCATGTGCGGTGATTTTATTACATGTCGATCTGTTCAGGATAAAGGTGATCCTTGGCGTATTCCTTTAATACATTGGAATCGAGCAGAAGCTTGTGCAGATCAGGGTCAATATGTTCATCCTTGACCATGAAGCCCAGTATTTCGATGGCTCTGGAGAGGCTCATGGGGCGGTCACGGTATGGACGGTCGCGGGCGGTCAGTGCTTCAAGAACGTCTGCTACTGCCAGAATTCGTGTTTGGAGGGGGATTTTTTTACCTTCGAGCTGCTGGTGATACCCCTTGCCGTTTAATTTTTCATGATGCCCGGCAGCATAGGTCGGGATGTTGGCCATTTCTCTGGGGAAGGGCAACTGGCGCAACATCATTTCTGTCACACGTACATGATCTTCGATTTTGGAGCGTTCTTCACCGGTCAGTGTACCCTTGCGGATTATAAGGTGCTTGACCTCATCCTCGGTCAGATATTTGATGGTGGTATCATTATTTTTATATTCCATGTTACCGAGTTCCCTGATTCGGGCAACATCCGCATCCTCCATAAAGCTTGTTGTATTGGCCCATTTGACAAATTTAATGTCATCGGCGTGCTGGTCGTTAAAGACCGAAAGCTCCAGGTATGCCTGGGCCTCTTTTGCCGGTGTATGGGTTCCGGTGCTGTATAGTTCCAGGATATATTCGTTATGGTCTTTGTTTCGATTCAGACCGATGATTTCAAAACGCTGTACTATGGCTTCGAGGCGGTCTAAATATGCAAACAGACGTGTGGATTTGTCTATAACCTTGTCTGGTGTGGACATCTTGCCAATATCATGCATCCAGGCAGCAAGTTTCAGTTCTTCCATCTCATCGTCAGTGAATTTAATATCCCTGAAATGGCCTTTTTCATCATCGTTTATTGCCTGGGTAATTAGTTCGGTCAGGCTGGCAACACGATTGATATGACCGCCAGTGTATGGTGATCTTTCATCAATTGCAGTTGCAATGCTTCTGGAAAAAGCATGGAACAGATTTTTCAAGTTCTGGTACAAATCAATATTGGTCAGCGCTATGGCAGCCTGTAGAACCAGGGTTCCCACCAGGTTCTGCAACTGATCATCAAAGGGGCGTTCTTTACCGGAATAAAAATCCATTGAATTGGCAAGTTGCAGCACGCCTATCACGCTTTGTTCACGATCCTTCATGGGCATGAAAAGTATGGAGCCTATGGGGTAATCCAGGTGCTGTCCACATGGTGAAATCCCGGAAAGATCATATTCATCTGAAAGTGCTGCAAAGTCGCTACTGGCGATGCTCCTGCCGGTTCGAATCACCTCTGTTAAAAGATGCGGCTTATCTCCATATATTTTTTTAAGTGATGTAACCGATGATAATCGAGTGCCGCTGAGACCGCCGACATGGTGTTTTCGGCTGGTGATCTTTGCAATGCTGGCGGTCAGGGTTTCTTTTGTATCGTGTACCAGATACAGCGCAAGTCCGTCGGCATTGGTGATCATCATTGCATATGTTGTGAAGGTCTCCAGCAAAGCTTCACGGTTACGCTCCTCGGATATAATCTGGGCAGCATTGATTAAAACCACCTGCTGCTCATTGGCAGTTTTAAGCTCATCTGTAGTAACATTTATTGCGGAAAGCATTTTAATATTCAGGTGAACACCAAGGGAAACAAAGATAGCACCAAAAAAGAATATTGCGCTCACAAATAACTGGCTGAATTCTGCATTAACCAGCACGCCCAAAAGTACTGCCAGATACCCGAACAGGAAAAAAAACATCAACAGTTGATGGATGGAAAAAAAATGTTCTACCTTGGAATATCCTTTAATCTGAAACTTGCTCAACATCCTGATAATAAGCCTGAACCTCATAACGCTAAAGGCCATCACAGAAGTTCCAAAGAAAATCAGCAACACTACAAGTATTCTTTTTGAATTAAATAAAAATTCCATCAGAAATTTATTCGCCTGTTTTTTTTAAATAATTTTTATGCCCTTTTATCTAATGGGCGACGGTTGAGCAATTCCTTAAAAAAAGAGAATAGAGTTTGGCAAAAAAGCTATCATAGCATACTATTTAATTATTCAATAACATATTTGTTATTTTTTAGTATATTATTGGTCAGCCCACAAACCAGCAGCATGGCAGAAGCTCTGCAACTATCTGAAAATAAAACCATTTCAGCAACACTAACAGCAACCAGCCACTTTAAAATAAAAGAAAAATAGTGGTGTTATTTCTCTCCCACAACATACCGCCAACCTGCTCAACCCTTGCCATGGTCATGCATGCAGAACAAATACGCTACATTATTGCTAATAATTCTGGACAACATTAGCACAATTTACTTCCAATATCAAACTATAGTTGTTGTCATAAATATGTTCCGTTTGAATCGAACAAAGCCCTGAAAGGGCGGAATATACCAGCCCAGGGTGTAAACCCTGGGTAGATTCCCACCCCCGTAATGATTAGCCCTGTAAGGGCGACATATAAATCTAATGACCCGATCATTATAAAAAACTTGGCCTTTGTGAATAAGTGCATAATGAAATTCAAATTTTTTCTGGCAAAAACAATGGTAAATTCTGAATAGTTTAATCTGGTTATGCACTTTGCTCCTGTAGAAATCTTTAATATAAGCTTTTTTGCTTATTTCATAACCAGACCATCGGTATAAACTAAGCATGGATTTTTTTGCCAATATATTTATATGTCGCCCTTACAGGGCTCAATTTTTGGGTTACGCCTTATACCCAGGGCTTACGCCCTGGGCTGGTATATGCCGCCCTTACAGGGCTAAAATGATGCTCCCGGATTATATCCTGCCTTAATATTTATCATACAAGGGGTAATTTGAATCGGAACGTTATTTTGACAATCACTACATCAAATGCATGCCTGGATTTTTAACCGCAGGCTGCGATAATTTTATGTGATTTGCTGTTATAATAAGAATGCGGTTATGAGAAAAACTCTGGATGAATCCGATGAAGAAAAAAATGTAAGAAAAAAGTCGATTTCAGAAGTCGGCATCTAAAATCGTATAACTATTGCGTTTATAAAAAACATGCTCCTTGTAAATCGACCCAGCCCCGAAGGGGCGAAATATAATAGCCTGTAATTAAGTATCGTGTCCCCGGAATCTCGAAGTATCGTGTCCCCGGAATCCCCCGAAGTCGGCATCTAAAATCGTATAACTATTGCGTTTATAAAAAATATGTTCCTTTTAAATCGACCAAGCCCCGAAGGGGCGAAATATAATAGCCTGTAATTAAGTATCGTGTCCCCGGAATCCTTGTCCCCGGAATCCTGCGGTCAAAACGAGGCAGTTCGCTTAAAACTAATGCTTCAATTATTATTGAATTCCAGGCATTAGTTCCGGGGACACGCATTAGTTCCGGGGACACGAAACTTAATTATTAACAAGGCCCCCAATTTTTTTTATTTGAGTATAGCACGAATAGCAAGAGCAGTGCCCCCCCGGGTATTGCACACCATGTAACCCAGAAAGAATAATAAATAAGGCATCCCTGGAACCCCGGAACTCCTTGCTCTATTTTTTCAGGTGGCGCATCAATCCTTCCTGGGCCACGGTGGCGACTAAAACACCATTTCGTGTATAAATGGAACCGATGCTCAAGCCCCTTGCTCTGGCGGCATTGGGGCTTTTCATGACGTACAGGAGCCAGTCGTCCATTTGAAACTCTCTGTGGAACCAGATTGAGTGATCCAGGCTTGCCACCTGCATGTCAGAAGACCAGAAGGTTTTACCGTGTGGGTAGAGGGCTGTTCCGACCAGATGAAAATCAGAAGCATACGCCAGCATATACTGATGGGTTGCTGTATCGTCGGGGATCTTGTCAATCGCACGAAACCAGACATATTTTTCTGGTAACATGGCTTTGGGTTCAAAGGGGTTGATGGGATTAACCACTCGAATTTCAATAGGCTTTTTACAGGTCAGCTTGTCCAGAATTTCAGAAGGAATCCTATCGGAAAATCGCCTGGCCATTTCAAGCTCTGACTCAATACCTTCCGGGCCTTCAATATCAGGCATTGCATCCTGATGCTCGTGACCCTGTTCAATTATCTGGAACGATGCAGACAAGGAAAAAATAGCTCGCCCGTGCTGCACAGCCAGCACACGCCTGGTGGCAAAGCTTTTACCGTCCCGGATTCGGTCAACCGTATATACAATGGGGTTTGTGGCATCCCCGGCACGCATGAAATACCCGTGCAGACTGTGTGCATGGAGGCTCGAATCAACAGTCCTGGATGCCGCAGACAGTGCCTGCCCAATCACCTGGCCACCAAATACACTGCCAAATCCAAGGTCCTGACTTTCTCCCCTGAAAATATTTATCTCAATCTTCTCCAGCTCTAACAGCCGGATCAACTCCTCCAGAACATTCTTATCACTACAGCCATTCATTTTTTGCATCCTTTTCAATAACCTTGTTTTAATAGCTTTGTTTTAATAAAAAGAACCTGTCTTTCTTTTTCAATAGCTTCTAATATGTACTCCTTCGGGTGCTCTGCCACGCAATGCCGGGGATCGAGGCTCTGCATCACAATATGCGAGAAAGGACAGTTTTTTTATTTCTGCTTATTGCCGTGAATCAACTTTCTAAGTTGAGGAAGAGTTACAAGCATCACGGTTTCCTTTACCCATTTCAGGTACTCTGGGCTTCCAGGTTGCAGCCCCAGAATGCTGGCATGATAGTTTCCAGCACCAAGATAGTTGATTGCCAGTGTATTGAAAACGTTTGTAAACGTTTCAATCTCATCGGCAGTGCCATGCATCGGGATGGCGTTTATAAAGGTTTGTTTTGTTTCCGCAAAAAAATTTCTGACCTGCTCATATCCTGGAATATCATCATGCCCCTCTGGCTGAACCATATTAAGGGCGACGATCCGAAGGGCACTTTGATGTTTTGCGGCAAAATCAAAAAAACGGTCTATATACAGATCAACGGCAGTCTCCGGGTCAAGCTGTTCAAGGCCGTTGATCCAGGAAATATTGGCCTGGAAATACTCATCTGTCACCTGCTTGATCACTTCTTCAAAAAGCATCGACTTGGTTGGGAAATAGTAATTTACGAGCGGATGATCAATCCCCGCAGCTTTTCCGATCATGCGGATGCTGGCAGTGCAATAGGGATAGTTCGAAAAAACGTGTATTGCCCCTTCAAGAATTTTTTCCCTGGTCTGCTTCCTTTTTGTTGATTTTTTTTTCTTTGTGCGGTTCATGGCTTGCATCATGACTTTTAGGGATCAACTTGTCAACAATATTTAACGATCGTTAAAATTTCCTTGACACCTGCCTTCAATACAATTATTATTTTTAACGATCGTTAAAAACAAACTGATCCATGTCCTTTTATCAATTTGAATCAATTTCAAAGGGGAGCGCAACATGAGCTTCATCTACCCACATGGCCCGTGGGAATCACATACATCAAAAAGGAAGACGACATACCCGAAGGCACAGTCCGACCCTCTGCCATGGGGCTGAATGAATCCATTACACCTGGATTTGCTTATTTGAAAAATAAAATTAATGAAAAAAGCAGTCAGTAAAAGCCGCTACGTAATTACTAATTTTCCAAAGGAGTTTTTTTGCTTATTTCATAACCAGACCTTTTGGTATAAAACTAAGCAATTGGCATAGCTGTTACATTTAAGTTTATTAGGAAAGATATAATAACCCCGATATTACCAATCCTTACTTCCTTAACGCTACCGGAAAATCTGGAACGGTGCTTGGCTTTGCTGTTGTCGGGGTCTGGCGGCCATTTGTTAGTTCCTTGACACGCTCGGCTATGTAAAGGTCAAGCATGTTGACTGTGATTTTACTGCCTCTGTAGGCGGCCTTGCCGGAGAAGCCCTCCACAAGTGCTTCGGTAAATGCGCCGTTCTGCCAACGAGAATCCTCCAGGCTGTATTGCCTGCCCGTTGAAGAAGCAAAGACTATTACGCCATTTTCTGCGCTTGAGAGTTCATTGATTATACCCGTTGTATCTGTAGCCCCTCTTCTTTTGCCCAGGACATTGCCACTGTGGCAGGTGTCAACGAAGAACAGGGCCTTGCCGGAGATATTTGCGACAGTGCTTTTTATGTCGCTATAGGGAACGCCTGTCCGTTTCAGCCTGCTCGTATTTATATTGCTGGGCAGGTAAAAGAGGGAAAAATGAGTTCTGGGGGAGGTGGAAGGCAGCGACCTGTGCTAAAGAGGGTTCAACCCTGAAGCGATTTGAGCAACGGGGGTTTTCTGTTGAGGCTGTAAACAAATTTGTGTATATGGTCATAGGTCGCAGGCCGGGCTGATAATGCCAGATATGAAGGATGCAATTTATGGCAGTAAAAATGGCAATACAAGTGCTGTGCAGGCAAAGTCACACCAGGGGTTGTCAGTTACGAGTATCAAAACCAGCCGCTATTCAGCGATCATTTCAAGCCCTTCTACCCCTATTATCATGGCGATACTGCCGTCTCCCATTATTGCTGCACCTTTAAAGACGTTGTTGGTCACCGGCAGGGATTCGATGGACTTGGATATGACCTTCTGGACACCAATTATTTCGTCCACGCAGAAGGCATAGCGGGTTCCGTGAATTTCCACGGAAATCATAATGCCGTGTTCAGTTATGCTTTTTCGGTTGGATAGTGCCTTGGAATTTTTTTCCAGCTTATCTGCAAGACGAACCACAGGATAAAGCGCCCCGCGGCGATTTACAAGCTCTCCCTTGCCGGAAACTGTGGACACGTCCTCTGGGTTTGCCACAAAGGATTCTCCGATCAGCTCCATGGGCATTACATAGATTTCATTGCCTGCTTTTACCAGGAATCCATCCATGATTTGTGTGCTGACGCTTTTTGGAAGCAAAATTTTGAAAACGCATCCTTTACCCGTCACGGTTTCAACGGTTATTCTGCCCCCTGCGGAGTCGATGTTTCTTTTTACTACGTCCATGCCGACACCTCTGCCAGACACTTCCGTCACCTCCTCAGCCGTGGACACACCAGACATGAACAGGAAGTTCACAATATCTTCATTACTCAAGGTTTTGCCTGGTTCAACAAGGCCAAGGGACATGGCTTTTCCCTAGATAGCTTTAAGGTCAAGGCCCTTGCCATCATCGGTCATGCTCATTACAATCTCGTTTTCAAGCTCTTGAACAGCTATCTCTACCACGCCAGTTTCCGGCTTTCCGATTGCAATTCGATCCTCAGGCATTTCCAGACCGTGATCTATTGCATTTCGAACAATATGCGTAAAGGGTGCGTCAAGTAAATCAACATAGCTTTTATCGATCATGGTGTCTTCGCCGATAAGTTTTACAGAAACCTTTTTTCCGGTCTTGGAGGCAATGTCGTGTATTATTCGGGGAGCCTTCTGCAATACTGATTTTACAGGAACTCTTCTGATTTCTATTATGCTTTTACGCAAGTTATCGGAAAGTGTGCTAAAGGTTTCAATTATTTGCTTAAACGCCTGCGTGAGGCTCCGGTCTACCAGTGTTGATGCCAGTCTCCTCTGAAGATAATTAAACATTTCTCCGACAACCAGCAGCTCCCCTACATATGCAAGGAAAGAGTCAATGCTCGGCTCGGACACACGCATTGTCTTTTCTGGTGTTTTTTTAGCCACCTGTTTGGGTGCTTCCTGTTTGGGTTCTGATTTATTTGCACCTTCTTTTTCATTTAGCTTGGAAGCTACTTCTGTACTCCAAACACCATTTTTTTCCAGGACTTCCAGTTTTTCAAGCACCAGATCCTGAAGAATAGCATCAAAGCCAACACTTTTCATAAAGGCATGGTATTCTTCCAGAGCCTTTTCAAGTATTTCATTTGTTTTGCGGTCACCAGCCAGCAAAAAGAGTTTATCAAGGGATTCCCGTATAATTTCAGCCTCATCCTGCCCCAGGGTATTGGTAATATCATCGGCAAGCACTGTCTTGATGGCTGATATTAATTCAACCTGTCCCATATCTTTTTTGGAGCTATCCTCTCCTGGTTGCGGGGAACCCGCAGACTCGTCTGGTTTTGATGCGTCACCTGATTGCGGACTCAAAATATTAACAAAGCTAATGGCCTCATTCGCCAAAGGTCGCTTGTTCTCAGGTAAATACGCCCTCATCTCTTCGAGTATTGCCATGAGGCTTCCCGATACCCGGGTTGTATCTGGTTTATCTTCTTCAGCAACTAATTCTTCTATGGGCCTTAAAAGCGCCAGGTATTTTTCCTCGTCTTCGACTTCTGGCAAACCTTCCCTGAAACTTGCCAGCATTTCCCGCAGCATATCAAGCCCGGGAAGAAGAACTCCAACGGTTTTAGATGTCGCAACCCGTTGCCCCTTGCGGATCAGGTCAAGGAGGTTCTCCATTGTATGGGCAAGTGCTGTAATTTTCATTAACCCGAAAAAAGCAGCATTCCCTTTTAATGAATGAACCGGCCTGAAAATATCGTTTATTATGTCAAGGTTTGATGGGTCAGATTCAAGTTTAATGAACAGAGAATCCAGGGTTGCAAGGGATTCATCAGACTCATCAATAAATTCGGCTAATAATTCAGGATCAATGCTATAATCTTCCATATTGCATCCTTTAATAATTCATTTTTTATTGTTAAAACTAAAATAAACAAATTGTTGAAACAAAAAGATATTATTATACTTTCATATCTATAAGGGTCTTGAGCTTTTGTTTCCACATCCGCAGGTTTGCAACGGCGTTATCAACAGCTTCTTCAAGCTCTGTCATGTCATTAAAGGGTTTAAAAATACACGTATCAGCACCCCTTCGCATTGCAGCCAGAAGATTCTCCAGGGTAACATAACCAGTAATTATGATAACATGAGTCATTGGGAACCCACGCCTGATCTCATCCAATAGTTCGATTCCATTCATATTGGGCATCTTGATGTCGGAAATGACTACTTCTGTTCGTTCTTTTCTCATAATTTTAAGGGCGGCAACACCATCTTCGGCAGTATCAACCAGATACCCCAAAAAACGAAAATGCCTCGACAGCATATCTCTGATTTCTTCTTCATCATCAACAATAAGAATTTTGGGCTTATTTTCACTTGCATCACTGGACATCGTCTATTCTCCTTCCATGACTGCGGGGAGTTTTACAAGAAAGGATGCTCCCCCTTCCTGTTTGTTCGATACACTTATTGTACCGTTGTGAGCTTCTATTATGCCATGGGATATCGACATTCCCAGGCCCGTGCCTTTTCCTGTGGATTTTGTTGTAAAAAAAGGGTCCCAGATTTTATTGATAGATGTTTTATTCAGACCAGAACCATTATCTTCTATCAATATGTTTATGAATTCAGGGTCTTTTCGGGTTCTTATTGTCAGTTCTGCGTCCTCTACTTCTTCCATTGCATCCACTGCATTGCTTAAAATATTGATGAAAACCTGCTCGATATGCTGGGGATCGCCAAGTACGGGTGTTAAGGATTCATCAAAATCTTTTTCCACGGAAATATTGTTTTTTAATTTGCTGGTCAACATAAGTAAAGCACTGCCAATTGTTTTGTGGATGTCCACGGGTACTTTCCGGGGTTTATCCTGCCTTGCAAAGGACTTCAGCCCCGAAACTATTCGCGTTATTCTGGCAGCCCCCTTCTTAATACCTTTTATTGCACCGGGCATCTCTTCCTTGATAAAATTCACCTGGTTTAAGTCGGGTTCATCTGGTTTGCAGTTTTCCAACTGCTTATTAATAACAGGCCAGAATTTTTCCAGCGTAAGTGCATTACCGCTTATAAAGGTCGTTGGGTTATTGATCTCATGCGCAATCCCTGCGCTCAAAGTCCCAAGGGTCGCCATCCGGTCAGCATGGATAAGCTGCTCAGCCCGCTTATCGGCAAGGTGCTCCATTTCCTGGGCATAGCGGGTAACTTTGCGCTGCTCTTCTATTAACTTTTGTTCCAGGTTGACGATCCGAATCCCAACCTTTAATCTGGCATCGAGTTCGGCAATGTGGGGGGGCTTGTTTATATACTCGTCCACACCCGCATCAAAACCCTCCAGCATATCCTCTTTATCTGTTCTGGCTGTTAGCATTATGATATAAACATATCTATCCTGGCTATATGCACGGATTCTCCTGGTCAGCTCCAGGCCATCCATAATCGGCATCATCCAATCGGAGATAAGAATGCCAATATCCTCGTTTTTAAAAATCTCCATCGCCTCAAACCCGTCACAGGCCTCCACAATGTCATGGCCCTTGATTGAAAGGGACATTGCCACAACCTTGCGTGACATGGAGTCATCGTCTACAACCAAAATCTTCATCAATAACCTATTAAAGTGAATAATTTATTTTGTTTACAATTATGTTATCAACAAAAAAAAAAATTTCAACAACGTTATTAATAAACTGCTTCAATTTTTTGTTGATAACAAAAATCTCAAATATCTTGAAAAAATTTTGAAAATATGTTCAATATCATATAGAAATATCAGACAAAATAATACTCGACCAAAAAAAGTAGTAATCACAGGACAAACAAAAGGAACACTCTGAAAAAATGAGCTTTGAAAAGATTGCGATCACTCCCAAAAGGGCAATCATTATAGCCGTTGCAATAGCCTCTGCTGTTTTTGTTCTGGATATGAGTACACCCCTTGGTGTTGCAGGCGGTGTACCTTATGTGTTTCTTGTCATCTTCGGGTGGATATTTCGCAGTAAAGGGGCCTTCTTTATTCTGGCTTTTGTGGGATCCATCCTCACTATTCTCGGATATTTATTTTCTCCTGAGGGTGGAGTCCCCTGGGTGGTTTTTACCAACAGGCTCTACGCAATAATTGCCATATGGTCAACGGCCCTCGCCCTGTGGGGAATGTCTCGTCAACAGTTAGCCTTCTGCCTGTTGCCAGAAGAGCTGAGCCAGGGACAGAAAAAAACCATAGCAAAAGAGCGGATTATAATTACTGTTTTACTGTCAATCATTGTTGTGTGCTCCGCAGGAGTTCTCCTTCGTGTTGAATCCAAGGCAAAATTAGATATTTCCAAATCGCTCAAGACTGCGCTTGAAACATCCCAGGTAAGTATCCGCTCCCTGCTTGCCAATCAAAAAAAATCCGTTGAACTTTGGGCAGAGAATGATCAAGTCCGCATAGCAGCTAAAGAATTGATGGGGCAGCATTCTAAGGGTGATTTGATCAACTGTAATGCCCAGAAAAATCTTAGAAAATGGTTAAGCCCGGTATTCAAAATTCAGGGTTTTCGTGGGTTTTTCATAATAGGCAGGGACAACACCAATCTGGCTTCCTACCGGGATAGTAATATAGGATTCAAGAACCTTTTGACCAAACAGCCGGAACTGTTGGACAGGCTGTGGGGCGGCGAAGTTGTGATCACTCTTCCCCAGGTCTCTGATGTTCCTCTCATGGATACTTATGGAGAGTTGGTCTCTGGGCTGGCGACTATGTTTGTTGCAGCTCCAATAAAGGATGACAAGGGTAGAACCATGGCCATTCTTACCCTTCGAATTGATCCTGATGAGAGTTTGGGTTCGGTCTTTGAGCGTGGCCGTTTTGGCGAGTCTGGTGAGACCTATGCGTTTAACAAGAAAGGGGTGCTTATCAGTGAGAGCCGTTTTACCGAGCACCTTCAACAGATCGGCCTGCTGCCTCCGGGAAAACAACACTCCAACCTGAACATTGAGATTCGCAACCCCAGGGCAGATATGACCCTGGGTGAACCTGTTGCTCTACCCAGAGACAAGCAACCCCTGACAGTCATGGCCCAGAGTGCTACTGCTGGCGAATCCGGCATGAACCTGGATGGATACCGGGACTATCGTGGAGTGCCGGTGGTCGGAGCCTGGGTATGGGACGATGAATTGGGGTTTGGAATTGCCACAGAAATTGATATCAAAGAAGCGTTTTCTTTTCTGAGATATGTCCGATACATTGTTGTTGCCTTCACATTTATAGTCATTGGTGTAATGCTTGTGTTTGTAAAAGTATCTGCCACCGTCCGAAGATCAGTTGAGGAGAACAGGGAAACAATGTCTGCTGCCATTGAAAATATGCCAGGAGGCTTCCTGCTCGTTGATAACAAAGGCCTCATTGAAATGTTTAACACAAAATTCACATCTCAATATTCAGAAATTGACGACTGGATAGTGCCTGGTACATCCCTGGAAGATTTATACCGCATAGCAGCAGAACGCAGCGTATACCAGGTGGAGGAGAAGGAGATTGAACAATGGGTATCCCGGCGGATTGCAGAATCTAAACAAAAGGATGTCATGTTTGAGGACTGCTTGAAAGATAATATGTGGGTACAGGTGGTTGGAAAAGAATTACTCGATGGCAGAAGGGTTTATATTCACATTGATATTACTGACCTTAAGAATGCAAAAGAAGAAGCTGATAGAGCCAATGTGGCAAAATCGGCATTTCTTTCAAGTATGAGCCATGAGTTGAGAACACCGATGAATTCGATCCTGGGCTTTTCTCAATTGCTGGACAGGGATCAAAAAAATCCTTTAAACACACAGCAAAAGAACCATATAAGCAAAGTCCTGCGCGCTGGAGAACACCTTAAGCAGCTTATTAACGAAGTGCTCGACCTGACTAAGATTGAATCAGGCGGACTTGAAATGTCCATTGAATCAGTTGATTTATACAAGGTTGTGCTTGAAGCTGTTGAGATAGCAAAACCCATGGCAGAATCAGAAAAAATCAGTATTCTGTCTGATGAACCCGACAGGCCCCTTTTTATAAAAGCAGATCGTGCCAGACTCAGGCAGATCCTGATGAGCCTGCTTTCAAATGCTGCCAAATACAATAGGCCCGAGGGGCAGGTGACCCTCTCCTTTGAAGAAAAAGAGGATAAAATACAGCTTGTTGTCGCTGACACTGGCTATGGAATACCAAAGGATAAAATTGAACGGATATTTGAACCATTTGATCGCCTGGGGGCTGAAACTTCCACCATAGAAGGGACTGGTGTCGGGCTGAGTATTACCCGGCGGCTTGTGGAGTTCATGGGTGGGAGCATTGATCTTGAAAGTGAGGCTGGTATAGGAACAAAATTTTTCATTGATCTACTTAAGGGTGAAGCCCCGGCAGTAGAGGACAAGGTTCTTCCTGGACAGACAGAAGATAGGGCTGTTAAGGAAAAATATACCCTGCTCTATATTGAGGATAATTTGTTTAACCGGGAACTTCTGGAAGCTATTTTAGAGCGGTCATCATATATAAATTTGTTGACCGCCGAAGATGCTGAAACTGGTATAAAAGCAGCTATAGAGAATAAGCCGGATCTTATTTTGATGGATCTATATTTGCCGAATATGGATGGTTTTGAAGCTTTAGAGAAACTCAAAGAATATCAGGAAACAAAGAAAACACCAGTTGTCGCCTTGAGCGGCAATGCCATGCCCCTGGACATAAAAAAAGCCCTTGATGCAGGTTTTGTCCGATACCTGACAAAACCACTCAATATTGACGAATTGTATCGTGTTCTGGAGGAGACTCTGGGCGATAGCTTTTGAGGCATTTTTAATTTTCACTTGAGTTGAATATTTCATCGGAGTTGAATAAATGATATCAAAACAGGAACTTTTAAAATCCAGACTGTTGATTATTGATGACAATTCTGCAAACGTTGAGCTGCTTGAAGAGATTCTTTCTTCAGAGGGATACTCCTCGGTTCTTGGCATTACTGACTCCCGCAAAGCAGAGCAGATGTATATCTCCTATAGACCGCACCTTGTATTGCTCGACATTAATATGCCCTATTTTGACGGCTACCAGGTGATGGAGCAATTCAAAAAGATTGAAGAAGAATCCTACATACCAGTTCTTGTGCTGACGGCATTGCAGGATAAAGAAACCAGGATACGTGCATTATCTGAAGGTGCTCAGGACTTTTTGACAAAACCCTTTGATCAGCTTGAAACAACAACAAGAATTGAGAATATGCTCAAGGTTAGATTGCTTCATGATCGGGTGAAAAATCAAAATGTCATCCTGGAACAAAAGGTACAGGAGCGAACCCTGGAATTGCAGGAAACTCGGCTTGAGATTATCTATCGTCTTGGTCGAGCAGCTGAGTACCGTGATAATGAGACAGGACAGCATATTATCAGGGTGAGCCACATGTGTAAGCTTTTGGGCAGCTTATCCGGGGTTTCTGATCAAGAAGCAGAGTTGATTTTTAGTGCAAGCCCCATGCATGATATTGGCAAAATTGGAATTGCTGACAGTATTCTTTTGAAACCAGGAAAACTGAACCATGAAGAGTGGGAAGCAATGCAAACTCACTCAACAATTGGAGAGGACCTGCTTGGCGGTCATAAATCAGAGTTAATGCTAACAGCACGTGACATAGCATTAAATCATCATGAGAAATGGAACGGTTCTGGTTATCCACAAGGGTTAAAGGGGACAAAGATACCTGTTGAAGGCCGAATAACAGCAATTGTTGATACCTTTGATGCTCTCACCTCAAGGAGACCATATAAAGATCCCTACCCTGTTGAGAAGGCCTGCGCGATAATCCAGGAGGAGCGTGGCCAGCATTTTGATCCTGAACTGACAGATATATTTCTGGCCAACATTGACCAGTTTGTTCAAATTAAAAACAAATTTGCAGACAAGAACGAGGAAAACACCACAGATTATCAATTGAGTGAACGAGATAAAGTATAAATAAGAAAAAATTTTAATGATGAACCCCTGCTGGTTGCAGAATACGAACATGTAGCCAGGGGAGTGGATTTAGCTCCATGGCCTGCTCAACCAGTATGGACAACCTGTTTATTTATTCATGGAGCTGCACAGGGCAATATAGTGCCGGACAGATTCTTGAGGAATCATGGTGCTAACCTTCTGGTTGTTATAAGTTTTTGAAATAGCTGAGACCAAATTTTTGTAGTATATTATTCTAATAATGCGATAATTTACATTAAGAGGTTTTCAATGACCACCCGATTAGTTGTTAAATATTTTTTTATTCTCTTTGTTCCCATCCTCTTAATAGTGGCTCTGGTTTTTGGAGTGCTGTTTAAGCAAAAACTATCAGGCACCTATCTTCTTTTACAACAACAGGAAAGTCTGAATTTGGAATTGGTGTCAAGAACCATCCAGGAGAATTTAAAAAATGTATTCAGGGATTTGAAAACACAGGTAAGCCACGTTGAGTTGCATGAATACCTGGTAGATCAGAATGAAAACAGGCGCAAATCCATAGAGAGGGAGTTTTTGACTTTCTGTGAGATTAACATAGATTATGATCAGGTTAGAGTTTTAGATAAGCATGGCATGGAAGTTGTTCGGATCAATAATAACAATGGAAATCCTCGTGCTGTTCCCATTGAGGATTTGAAGGATAAGTCCGATCGCTATTATTATACTGAAACCATCGGGCTTGAACCAGGAACAGTTTATGTATCTCCATTTGATCTCAACGTTGAAAATAGTCGCATAGAAATTCCATATAAACCGATGATCCGGTTTGCAATGCCGGTTGAAGTTAATGCCAATAAATATGTTGTTATTTTAAACTATCTTGGTCAAAATTTTCTCGATTATATTGATGAACACAATGATAGCCCTGGTCTGCCGATGTTATTGAATTCCAAGGGTTACTGGCTCCACGGCCCAAACCCAGATGAAAACTGGGCATTTATGTATGCCGAAAAAAAAGAAATAACCTTTGGAAGATCATATCCACTGGCCTGGAAACAGTTAAAAGATTCATCAATAGGACAAATTCAGACTTCTGAGGGGCTGTTTACATATTCAACAATAGCCCTCAAGCCCTTTCAGGAATGGAAACTGATCTGTTATATACCCGATGCAATAATGAAAGGTCAAATTCAGGACATATTACTTGATTACCTTATTCTTTTTATAGTCACCCTGTGTTTTGTTATTCCTATGGCTATTTTGGGGTCCTTTGGAATTGTTCGCAGTAAACAGGCCCAGCTGGACATGCAGTTCGCCAAAGAGGCTGCCGAAGTAGCCAACAAATCCAAGAGCGAATTTCTTGCAAACATGAGTCATGAAATTCGAACCCCCATGAATGCAATAATTGGATTCAGTGAATTGTTATTGAATCAAAAGGATCTATCACCTGATAATATTGACCAGGTACGAAAAATTAAAATATCATCAAGAAACCTGCTGTCTGTTATCAACGATATATTGGACTTTTCAAAAATTGAGGATAGAAAATTAGATCTGGAAATCATTGATTTTGATCTAAGGGACGTTGTTGATAATTTAATTAATATGCTTCAAGAAAATGCAAGCAATAAGGGGATTGAACTGTCTGCGAGTCTTGAAACAGGAGTCCCGTCATATTTTAAAGGTGATCCTGGAAGGCTTACTCAGATCCTTCTTAACCTTGCAAATAATGCAATCAAATTTACACATAAAGGTAGTGTGAAAATTGAAGTCTTTGTTGATGATGAATTTGATAATAAAGTTAAATTGAAATTTAAGGTTATTGATACCGGCATTGGCATTCCCAGGGAACGGCAGGATAATCTTTTTGAAGCTTTTACCCAGGCAGATGCATCCACAACCAGACTGTATGGAGGAACTGGTCTCGGCTTAGTTATCACAAGGCGGCTTGTGGCCTTGATGGAAGGAGAAGTCAGCCTTGACAGCAAACCAGGAGAAGGTTCTACTTTCTGGTTTACAGTTACCCTCGAAAAAAGCAAGGGCATCAAAAAAGAAGAAAAAACTATAGTATCAAAAGTCCACAACCTTAACATCCTGTTGGTTGAGGATGTTCTCTTCAATCAAGAGCTGGCTATTGCTATTTTGAAGCAACACCATATCACCGTGGCTAACAACGGCAAAGAAGCCATTGAGATTTTAGAAAAACAAAGTTTTGATCTGGTGTTAATGGATGTACAGATGGCTGTAATGGACGGGTTTGAAGCAACTGCAATAATTCGTAACCGTGAGTCCAGTGTTATTGATCATGATGTCTTCATCGTCGCCATGACAGCTCTTGCTACAAGGGAAGATCAGCAAAAGTGCATAGATGTCGGAATGAATGATTATCTATCCAAACCGATTGAGCCTAATAGTCTGTTTACAATAATTGATAAACAGTTTGGAGTCAAATTTGATGCTGGAGTCATTGATGATAATCTTGACAGCAGCAGTTTACTTGAAATAGGGCCGTTTCTGAATCGCATTGGTGGCAACAAGGGTATTGCAGCCATGCTGATTGGCATATTCATTATAGGGTACAAAGAAAAGCTGGATGCTTAGTTTCGATAACCTAAAAATGACCCACCTGGGGTCAAAACGATAACGTAAA
>JAOZSB010000045.1 GCA_029939895.1 Desulfobacterales bacterium | reverse complement strand
AGAACAGGCTCTGCGCAAAATGCAGTATTCTTCATGACTGCGATGAGCCGGAAGCAAAGTCACAATTAAAGCAAAATAAAGAAAAACCAGCATGAAAAAAGATCTTGTTTCAAGAAGAAGTTTTATTAAAAAATGCCTGAATGCAGCCGGAGCAGGTGCGCTGATAAGCACGTCCTGCGCCCTGATTGGCAGCACCACAGCATCTGAACAGGTCTGGCAGATTGATCCAGATAAATGCATGCAGTGCGACAGATGTGCTACCGACTGCGTTCTATCAATTTCAGCAGTAAAGTGCATCCACTCCTTTGATATGTGCGGATACTGCAAACTTTGCTATGGGTATTTTAAACCATCTTTTTTGGAAATGGAAACAGGTGCAGAAAATCAACTATGCCCAACAGGAGCAATAAAACGAAAATTTATTGAAAACCCTTTTTACGAATATTCAATAGATTATGAGCTGTGCATCGGCTGTGGAAAATGCGTTAAAGCCTGCGGCATGTTTGGCAACAGATCCCTTTATCTACAAATTTCACACGAGTACTGCCTCAACTGCAATGAGTGCAGTATTGCAAAAAACTGCCCCTCAGAGGCCTTCACGCGAATCAGCATAGAAAATCCGTATCTATTAAAGGTGGTCTCGTGATCAATCGAATCCCCAGGCCGGAATTTTTATCGGATTACAAAATCCCGGAGACCATTTTAAGCTACCCGACATCATATCTTTTTGAGTACCTGGATGTTGCTGTGATGGTTTGTGCATTAGTTTTTGCATCATACTTTACAATCAAAAAACCTTCCAGAAAGCATATTTTTGCAGTATCAATATTTTCGCTTTTTTACTTTGGTTTTTTCAGGCAGGGCTGCATTTGCCCGATTGGCGCAATCCAGAATATTACGATTGCCTTCACCCTTTCTGGTTATAAAATCCCGATTTTTGTTATCCTTTTGTTTATTATCCCGCTTGCTTTTGCGCTTTACTCTGGCAGGACTTTTTGTTCTGGAGTCTGCCCCTTTGGGGCTTTGCAGGATCTTATGATCTTAAAACCCCTAAAAATATCTACTCCGATTGCTGGCGTACTGTCGCTACTTCCCTATGCTTATTTGTCCTTTGTTGTTTATTTTGCAGCAACGGGAATCGGGTTTTATATTTGCAGGCTCGACCCGTTTATACCTTTTTTCAGGATGAGCGGAACCCTCAACGACTTCATATACGGAGCATGCTTTATCCTGGCGGGCATAGTAATAGCACGGCCCTATTGCAGATTTATGTGTCCCTATGGAGTGCTTTTAAGCATTCTATCCAGGGTTTCAAAGCATAATGTAAAAATAACTCCAGACCACTGCACCAATTGCGCCCTGTGCCAAGATGCCTGTCCTTCATCGAATATTATCAAGCCTTCACCAGAAAATGCAGCAGAAGTAAACTTTAATTCAAGGAAAAAGTTTTTTCTATATCTTATGCTGGTTCCTGTAATTACGGTGCTTGCCGGGTTTGTTTTTCAAAGTGTAAGTGATTCTTTTTCAAATATGCATCCACTGGTCAAGCTTGAAAAAACGATTATCTATGAAGATAAAAATCCTTCCATCAAAAAAACTGATGCAAGTATTGCGTTTAGAAATTCACAAAAAACAATCCTGCAACTGGGCCGGGAGATTGAAGATATAAAGTCAAATTTCCAAACTTACGGATTCTTTGCCGGAGCCTTTATCGGGCTGGTTATAGCGTTAAAACTCCTGGGGCTTTCGCTGATAAAACGGCAGGAAGACTTTTTGCCGGACAATGCAGCCTGCTTTGGATGCGGGCGATGCTTTTCCTATTGCCCTGGTGAGAAAACCATAACACCCAAGCCTTATTTATTATAGGCTTATTACAGGAAATCAGATCATGGAAAAAAATAATATTTCAAGCAATACTGCAAAGGGACTGGCAGTAATATCATTTCTTGTTTCCTTTATGATGATTACTATTCTTGTTTCGGATTTTATTAAAACGAGGAATTATGACCCTCTTGCCAACCCAGTGATGACAATGCTTTTAAAGGAGCTTGAAAAAAATCCCGATAATGAAGAACTTAAAATTCAAATAAGGGAACTTGACTATATTTCACGTAACCTGTTCTTTACTACAAAGGCGCAGATTAAAAAAGGCGGTTCACTTCTATTTGCTTTTTTGGTAATATTTTTAGTCAGCACAAAAGCTGCAATATTTCTATCAAATAAACAGGCACCACCCAAAGATAAAGCAGCATCAGATGAACAGGCAGCAGATAAAAACAGGACAGAAAAATTGCTGTTGTTTTCTTCCCTGATTCTTCTTGTGACTGCACTATTTTTCTATTCGGCCCAGAATGGCGCAATATCAACGAGTCTGGATCAACAGCCTTTGGCCCAGGCTGATCCGGCTGCTGCAAAGGAAGTAAAAGAAGGGCAGTATTTGAGCCATGATGAAATAACCGCAAGCTGGCTTAATTTGCGAGGCCCTTATGGTAATGGTGTTGCATACAATGCCACGCCTCCGATTGAGTGGAATGGGGAAACCGGACAGGGAATTATCTGGAAAAGCGAAATTGATCTCCTGGGGCAAAGCTCTCCGGTTGTTCACAAAGATCAGATATTTATTACAGGTGCTTCAAAAACAGAACAGGCGGTTTATTCATTTGATTATTCTACGGGCAGGCTGCTGTGGCGGGTGAACGTCCATGACCACATTACTACTCCTGGTGAAAAAATCAAAGAAAAAAAACTGATTGATACTGGTTATGCTGCATCAACCATGGCATCGGACGGGGAGCGTGTGTTTGCAATTTTTACTACCGGAGAGATAATATGCCTTTCATACACAGGAGAGCATGTATGGAGCAGGGCGGTAAATTTGTCTGACAATACTTACGGGCATTCATCATCTCTGATGGTTTATGAGGATATGCTGTATGTTCAGCTAGACAAAAAATCAGACTCAAAATTACTTATACTAAAGTGCGAAAATGGCGAAGAAGTAAACAGTGTTGCAAGGAAAGACATGATTTCATGGTCATCGCCAGTGCTTTACATTCAGCCGGAAAAAGAACCGCAGATTATAATAAATGCAAACCCATATACGATTTCATACAGCCCGGCAGGCACAGAAAATTGGAGGCGAGAGTGTGTGTTTGGCGATGTAGCATCGTCGGTGTGCTATTTTGAAAACAGGATTTATGCCACAAATATCAGGGCTTGCCTTTTCAGCCTCGATGCAATGGACGGAAAAATTATCTGGGAAAGCTGCGACCCGCTTTGCCCGGATGCCTCCAGTCCGGTTGCAACAAAGGATTTTGTATTTATGGCAACTGCACCAGGAGTTGTCTCTTGCATAAGTACTGCCGATGGGTCGCTTCTGTGGGAAGAAGAGATGGAAGAAATGTTTTACTCCTCTCCGATTTTAGCAGACAATAAAATTTTTGTAACAGACAGAAAAGGAACAACCCGAATATTTGAGGCAAAGGGTGAATATAATTCAATTTCAGAACCTCAACTTTTTGAGGATATTGTTGCAACTCCAGCGTTTATTAAAGACAAAATAGTTATGCGCGGTAGAAAACATCTTTTTCTAATTGGAAAAAAATAATGGATTCAGCTACAAAAAATATTGCAGGTAGTAATTCAGACATTGCTGCCATGCCAGTTGAAGCAGGTGCAGGTACAACTGCCGATACTGCTGCTATTGATTTTGTAGCACGCATTTTGAAAGAGGCTGGAAGCCAGAAAAATTCACTGATTGCAATACTGCAAGAAATTCAACACAAGTACAGATACCTTCCTCAAGATTTGCTGGAGTATCTTGCAGGTAATTCTCAATACTCCGAAGCAGCAATCATGGAGTCTGCGACCTTTTACTCCATGTTCAGACTGAAACCTGCGGGAAGGCACACTATCAGCGTCTGCGCAGGAACTGCATGTCACATCAAGGGTGCGGATCTGATTTTTGATTCCTTTAAAGGCTGCCTGCAAATTGAAAAAAATAATGATACCGACAAAAAGAGAATGTACACCATAGAAAAAGTTGCCTGCCTGGGATGCTGCGCCATTGCCCCAGCAATCCGCATCGACGATGAAATTACAGGGTTTGTAGCACCAGAAAATGCTTCCCTGATAATAACGCAGTTTCAAAACAAAAATAATCAGGGTCTTTTTTTACCTCCATCCGCTGGAGTTGAAAATAATAATAATTTTCAATACATAAACATCTGCCTTTGCTCTGCCTGTACTGCATCCGGTGCAGCAGTGCTGTGGCAGAATCTTGATGAAATTATAGTAAAGCAGAAACTTCCTTTTGTAATTAAAAGTGTCGGGTGTACAGGGGAGAGCCACAAGGCTCCGTTGATGGAAATCACTGATACAAACGGCAACATAAATAGATATAACCGGCCCAAAAAATATCTTCTAACTGATATTCTATACAGCAACTGTGAAGCACAAAAGACTTCAAGGATTATAAGAAACAAGTTGTTTGCTTCAGTCAACCGCTTGAACTCACTTTATACAGGCTATGATGAAGAAGTACTTCCAGATAAGCAAAAGGATGACTTCTTTAAAAACAATCAAACCAATATTGCAACAGAGCACAAGGGGCTACTGTCCCCACTGGACTATGATGAGTATAAGGCAAATGGCGGGCTTGCAGCACTTGACAGTGTGCTTGAAAAAAAATATTCCGGTCTTGGTAGAAATTATAAAGAAGAGCAGCCTGCGGGGAAGGGGTGGCGCTGGTTTTACTACGGGTACAAAAATTGAGGCCGTAAGGAACGCTAAATCACAAAAGAAGTATATTGTTCTTAATGGTGACGAAGGTGATCCTGGTGCTTTCATGGATCGAATGCTGCTTGAATCATACCCCTTCAGGATCCTTGAAGGAATGTTGATTGTTGCAATAGCAGCAGGGATTGAGCAGGGATTTTTGTACATTCGGGATGAGTACCGCGAAGCCCTGGACAGGATAAACCAGGCTCTTGCTGTATTTTATGAAAAAGGTCTTTTGGGTAAAAACATTTCAGGCTCTGGGTTTTCGCTTGAACTCAGCATTGTAAGGGGAGCCGGGGCCTACGTCTGCGGAGAGGAAACAGCCCTGATAGCTTCCATTGAAGGCAAGCGAGGCACACCCTCCCTAAAACCGCCCTATCCAAGCGAGTCTGGATACAAAAATTTGCCAACCCTGGTAAATAATGTAGAAACCTTTTCTCTGGTTCCCTGGATAATCAACAATGGCGGGGAAAAATTTTCGAATATCGGATCAAAAACAAGTCGGGGAACAAAAACCTTTGCCCTGGCAGGAAAAATCAAAAACCAGGGACTTATTGAAATACCAATGGGAACGCCTTTGAAACAGATTATTGATGACATCGGCGGTGGTTGCGACAATGGCAAAAAAGCAAAGGCCGTCCAGACCGGCGGCCCATCGGGCGGGTGTATCCCATACCACATGACCGACATCCCAGTCGACTATGAAGCACTTATTTCCTCTGGTTCCTTTATGGGATCAGGCGGGCTGATTGTTCTGGATGAGACCGACTGCATGGTGGATATTGCAAAATATTTTTTGCAGTTTACCAGGGATGAATCCTGCGGAAAATGCACATTTTGCCGTGTTGGAACCGTTAGGATGCTTGAAATTCTTGAGCGGCTTGTTGAAGGTGAGGGGAAATCGGGTGATATTGAAAGACTTGAAAATCTGGGGAAAATGATAAAACAGGGAAGCATGTGCGGGCTGGGAAAAGCCGCACCCAACCCGGTTCTTTCTAGCATTAGGCATTTTAGAAACGAGTACATCGACCACATAAACGGAACCTGCACTACAAAAAAATGCAAGGCCCTGTTCGTGCTACAGATAAGTGATGACTGCAATGGATGCACCATGTGTGCGAGAGTTTGCCCCTGTGATGCAATTTCATCAACAGCTTATGAAAAGCATACAATTGATGTTGATTTATGCGTGAAGTGTGAATCGTGCATCAATGTTTGTCAGGAAAATGCAGTAATAAAAATTGATGCACCAAAAAAGAAGTAAAGGCATGGGATTTGAAAATTCAATTGAAAATAAATAATATCCAGTTTGAATCTGAAGAAGAAATTACTGTTCTTGAAGCAGCCGCCCGACTGGGTATGAGGATTCCTGCACTTTGCTACCTGAAAAGCCTTGAGCCATGCACATCCTGCACGGTCTGCATTGTGAAAGACAAAACTGACAACCGATTTTTTCCATCATGCGCAACCATAATCTGTAATGGAATGGATATAGATTCAGAGTCAATAGAAGTCATGGAGTTGCGCAAAACATCGCTGGAACTGCTTTTAAGCGAACACCTTGGTGATTGCAGCGGGCCATGTGAAGCTTCGTGCAGGTTTGACCTTAATGTTCCAAAGGTGTTTGATGCAATTAAAAATGATGCAACTCAAACCGCAATCAGCCTACTGCAAAGGGATCTTGGCCTGCCATTTCTTGTTAATAGCTGGTGCTTGGCAACCTGTGAAAATGCCTGCCGCAGAAAACGTGTTGACCGTGCAGTAAAAATTCAAAAAACTATTGGCGAATTTCTATTAAACAAGATCGCCACTTCTAAGAATTCGGAAATTAACTCAAACATACATGCTGACAAAAAAGAAGTAATTAGAATATTGATAACAGAACCCGGGATAAAATCGCTTGCTCTTGCATCATTTCTTGCTGTTAATGGATTCAGTGTTGCATTGCCGGCTTTTGACAAAGACAGACTTCCTGAAAATGGTGAAGACACATTGCTGATGGATATTGAGCTTTTAATAAGCAGTAATGTGGTGTTTTTAGAAAAACTTCCAACAGCCAGTGAAATTAAAAGTGATTTTGAGGCAGTAATTGCAGGTCGTGAATTTGATACCATGCATGATAACTTGTTTCTAATAAAAGAGGCAAAGCAGCCAGAAACAAAAAAGTCAATACTTCAGGGGATCAAGCAGGCTAAGGATCTGTGCAATATTCTTTATAAACATTTTCACAACAAAAGTGTTTATGATTACTCAGACAGGTTTGTTTCAATGTCCGGTTATCTTGATAATGGTGAAATTGACCTGTATCTAAAAACAAGTGAAGCAAGAAATATGCGGGAAAAATCGAATGCTTGTGCTGATGCAGAAAGTGATGCAATTAGTGAAATTGCGAGATGCCTGCAATGCAATTGCCACGGGTTTGAGGACTGCCGTCTGCGGCAGTATGCTGCTGAATATGGTGCAGAAAGAAGTAAATTTAAAAAAGCAGTAAAGCAAAAATACAGTATTAAAACCGATTCTCTTCCGGCCGACATTTCAACCAGTCAAGTCGTCACCTATGAGCCGGGAAAGTGCATCCGGTGCGGTATATGCGTTAAAATTACCAGGAAAAATTCAGGTCAAACCGGGCTGTGCTTTATAAACCGAGGCATCCAGACACAAATCGACGTTCCCTTTGGGCAGTCTTTATCAAAGGGCCTGGGCAGTTGCGTGCATGAGTGTGTCCAGGGCTGCCCCTCGGGTGCATTAGAGATAGAATAGGGCTATGAAACAGATTGTAACAAAAACCAAGTTTTGTATAACTGCAATTGCAGTATTCTGCCTTTGCGCAAACGCATATGGCGACTGGCACAGCTTCCGGGGCAGCAGTAATCTATCGGGTGTATCATCGGGCACAATTCCCGAAAAACCAGAACTTATCTGGACATTTAATACTGGAGGCTCCCTGTGTTCATCGGCTGTAATCGCTGGCAATACTGCATTTGTTGGTTCGGATAATGGGAAAATTTTCGCACTTGATTTAAAAAAAGGAGTAAAGACCTGGGAGTTTGCAGGGCAGGGTACTTTTATATCAAGCCCTTTATACTTTGACAAAAAAGTATTTGCAACATCCAGCCATGGAATACTTTACTGCCTTGATGCAGCCACCGGAAAAAGTAAATGGAGTTTTACTGCAAAAGCAAAAATTGCAGGCTCGCCAAATTCATTCATAATTGGTGGCAAAAAATTCATAGTTTTCGGGAGCTATGACAATAAAATTTATTGTCTTGAAGCCGGGACTGGAAGGGCTGTATGGGAATACAAGGCCCGAAATTACATCAATGGAACACCATCATATTATGACAAAAAAATTGCCTTTGGCGGATGCGACAGCTTCCTTAGAATTTTATCTGCACAAAGCGGGAAGCTACTTTTTGAAATAAAATCAGATTCCTATATTGCAGCCTCTCCAGCAATTTATAAAGAGAGGGGTTGCTTTGGCAATTACAGCAGTTCTGTGACTTGTTTTAAAAGCAATTCCGGCAAGGTTCTCTGGAAATATACAGTCCAGGATGAGCTGGCACCATTTTTTTCATCTCCTGCCATAACAGAAAAAATGGTTATTATCGGATCGCGCGATTTTAGCTTGTACTGCTTTTCCGCAGGCACTGGCAGGCTTTTGTGGAAAGCCCCAACAAATGGTGAAATTGACGGATCGCCTGTGATAGCGGGCAACAGGGTAGTTTTTACTTCTGCTGACGGACGGATTTATATTGCAGATATACAAACAGGTAAAATTTTATGGGACTATGAAATTGGAGGTGAACTGGCTGTAACGCCAGCAGTTTCAAATAACATTTTCATAACAGGTTCAGACGACGGGTCTGTTTATGCCTTTGGGAAAAAATCAAAATGACCATTCCAGATCAAGATAATTCAGTAATTTTAGAGCTTGCCAGCGTTGATAAGCATTACTTGTCACCATATCAAATTGATGGCGCAGACAATCAAATCAGGGTGCTTGAATCAATCAACCTGAAGGTAAAGACTGGTGAAACGGTTTCGATTACCGGCCCTTCAGGTTCCGGGAAGAGCACTCTGCTCAACATCTGCGGAACTCTTGATGTGCCGTCATCGGGGGAAGTGGTGCTTGACGGCAGCCAGGTTTCCGGGCTTTCTGAAAAGCAAATTGAAGTATTGCGGAAAAATAAAATCGGCTTTATTTTTCAGCAGCACCATCTTCTTCCACAGCTCTCAACCCTGGAAAATGTTTTACTTCCGGCACTTGCCGAAAGCAGTAAAGTCGACAGTGCAGTAATAGAACGGGGAGTGAACCTTTTAAAAATTGCAGGCCTGTCAAAACGACTGGATCATAAGCCTGGAGAACTTTCCGGGGGTGAGTGCCAGCGCACGGCTGTTGTACGCTCGCTTATAAACCGCCCTGCGATTATTCTTGCAGACGAGCCAACCGGATCGCTTGATCAAAAAACATCAAAGACAATTACAGAGCTTCTTCTTGAGTTTCAATCATCTGAAAACCTGACATTGCTTGTGGTCACTCATGCATCAGACCTGGCGCAAAAAATGGAAACCCAGTATGTTCTGGAGGATTTTTGTCTCCGGCATGAATCAAATGCGGGCCAGTAGACTATGAAATATTCTAAGCTTTTTTATCGCAACATGCTATACTATAAAACATCGTATTTAACGGTTGTTTTTGGTATTCTTATCAGCTTTATGGTGCTCGCAGGTTCCCTCACTGTGGGCGATTCCGTCAGATACAGCCTCTCAAAAATCGCCGGAAACCGAACCGGAAAAACAGAATTTGCAGTAATCAAAAATTCAGGCTTTTTCAGCGAACAATTACTTCAAAATTTGTCTTCAATTCATAAAATTAACGCTTCATCTGTTCTTAGTCTGAACGGATTTGCAGTAAAAGACGGCGGGAAAATTAGGAAGAACAGGATTGCAGTTTCAGGGGTTAAGCAAAATTTTTTTGATTTTGCTGCTAATAATAACAGGTTCAATTTCACATGCACTAAAAACGAAGCAGTAATTAACCGTAAGCTTGCAGCAGAAATGAACCTCAAGCCGGGCGACAGTTTAATGGTAAAGCTTTATTCAAAGGGCTTTATCTCTGATGAGCTTTCAATAACAGACTCCAGAAATAAAATTATCCCCCTTCATATTATAATAAAAGACATCGTGGATTCAGAAGATTTCGGAAAATTCGGGCTGAACTCCCACCAGCAGGCCCCGCTAAATATCTTTATTCCATATCAGTTTTTAGCCCTAAAAACCGGGCTTGACGGTTATTCAAACCTGATACTGACTGCCGGAAAAAAAGGCGAAAATCTGTCATATTCTAAGCTTGGTAAAATGGTGCAAAGCAGCCTGACTCCTGCCGATTTGCAGCTTACTATCCAAAAAACCGACAATGCAATTGATATAAAATCCAAGTCAATTTTTATTAAACCAGCCATATCCGCAGGTTTAAATAGGGCGTTGGATAATCCTGAAACAATTTTTACTTATTTTGTAAACAGTATTGAATCAAAAAATAAACAGACTCCATATTCGTTTGTGACCGGTTCAAGCAGGATGACGAGTTTCTACAATCTCCAAAAAGATGAAATTGCAGTAAACAGGTGGCTTGCCGAGGATTTGAATTTAGAGCCGGGTTCAAAGGTTGTTCTTTCCTGGTTTGTCTTTGACAGTTTCAGGAAGTTAAAGGAAGAAACAGGCGAATTTAATGTAATTTCGGTCATTAATAATGATAAAATTGATGCATCAAAATCATTATCGCCAGTAATTCCGGGCCTGTCTGAATCCGATGATTGCAGGAGCTGGAAAAGTGGGTTGCCCATTGACTTAAATGCCATTCGGGAAAAGGATGAGCAGTATTGGGAACAGTATAATGCAGCACCAAAAGCATTTATTCATTTTGAAACAGCACAGAAGTTGTGGAAGAACAGCAGTGGCGACCTCACGTCAATCAGGGTTTCCGGGCAGCAATTAACCGTGCAGGACATTGCCAAAAAAATTCAAAAGGCTCTAACTCCTGAAATCGCAGGCATTGAAATACGTGACTTAAAAAAAGATAATGCAAATTCTGTTAACGAATCACAGGATTTTGGAGTACTTTTTGTGAGCCTCAGTTTTTTTCTGATCCTTTCATCTTTTATACTTACTTCACTTTTTTTCATGCTCCTGATAAGAAAGCGTGTTTCTGAAACCGGAACCCTTATGGCTCTTGGGTTTTCCTCAAGGCAGATATACAAAATATTCATGACAGAGGGTATTATAATATCTCTATTTGGCGGTATTTTTGGAACCATGGCAGGTATTTTATTTAATTATGCAGTAATCCAACTTCTTGGTTCTGCTTGGCATGGTAGCGTCGGCAAAACATCCATATATTTTAGTTTCAGCTTCCAGACCCTGTTGTATGGCTTTGTTGCCGGGGTTGTAGTTTCCCTGATAATGCTTTTCAATGTATTAAGGAAAAATCTAAAAACAAAAATAAAAGATCTTCATTCTGATATTTTTTACAAACCATCCCGCAGGAAAACAGTCTTGTCCCTTAAACTTCTGGCATCGGCGCTGGTTGCAGTACTGATTGGTATTACTTCTTATGCTCTTGTTTCAAGCCAGGCTTCGAAGGATGTTTCCGTGCTTTTTTTTCTTGGTGGATTTATGGTACTTGCAGTATTTGGTCTGCTGTTTTACCTTGTCTTGTGCTTCTTTGAAAAACCACTGTCACAAGGAAACGACAGCTTTTTTCAAACCAGTTTGATCCGTATTGGCCTGACAAACTGTTCAAGGGCAAAGCTTTCTTCAATGTCTGTATTTATAACTTTATCCTGCGGTCTTTTTCTGGTCATCTCGATTTGTACCTTCACCATTTCCCCGGTTTCCGACACCAGGCGACGAGACACCGGAACTGGCGGGTTTGCGTTTATAGTCGAGACCTCTGTGCCTGTTCATTCGGATTTAAATGTAGAAAAAAACAAAAGAAAATACAGCCTGACAGACTCCCGGTTTAAGGACTTAAAATTTGTGCCCATAAAAACAACCAACGGTTCAGACGCAAGCTGTCTTAATTTGAATCGCTCGCAAAACCCTGTAATTGCAGGGGTTGATGCATCATCGTTGTCGGCCAGGAATGCTTTCAAATTTGCTGGTAATAAGTTTGGCCTGGCAACATCAGCAGAAATCTGGAACGCGCTTGAAAGTAATTCTGATTCAAACATAGTCCCTGCTGCTGCGGATTTGAACACTATCATGTGGGGGCTTGGCAGGAAGCCAGGCGATGTTATCTCTGTTGTCGGTGAGTCTGGCGAAGAGTTCAAGCTGAGGCTTGCAGCATCGCTTGCAAATTCAGTTCTTCAGGGGAAAATAATTGTTTCTCAAAACCATTTTGAGAAGATGTTCCCTGGAATTTCCGGGGCACGTTATCTTCTTGTTGATGGCCCGGATGATGCGGATTTACAAAAAGACATTACTTATGCACTGCGTGATCTTGGTGCTGATGTAATTTCAGCAAAGGCTCGTCTTTTTGAGTTCAGCACGGTTCAGAACACATACCTTTCCATTTTTCAGATCATTGGCGGGCTTGGGCTTGTCATTGGAATTTTAAGCCTTGGAACCGTTATGTTTAAAAGCATCCACGACCGAAAAAAGGAATTTGCGGTTTTGCAGTCCTTTGGATTCAGCCGAAAAAAAATCAGGTCATTATTGTTTATCGAATTTGGTTTTTTGTTTATTGCCGGGATCAGCGCCGGGGTTTTTTCAGCTTTTTATGCTGTGATTCCTTCGATTATTTCGCTCCAGTACCAGCTTCCAATCAAGTTGATTATGTTTTTTATAGTGGTGATTACTATTTTTGGCTTTTTATCAATTTTAATTTCTGTGCATAAAGGTGTTGCCAAAAAAAACACAGCGCAAGTTATTTCTCAATAGTCATAAAAATCAGTATGATAAAAGGGTGTGGGCTTCTTTGCATGCTAGTTGGTGTGTTGTTCAAGATTTGCAAAAAAACCTGTTTTTGATAAATTTTTTTTGATTGTATAAAAAAAAGTCTTGTAAAGCGGTTCGGTGTCTGGTAGCAAGTATTTGTTCGTGCATTCTCCGAACACTATGGTGGGTGTAGCTCAGGGGTAGAGCTCTTGGTTGTGGCCCAAGTGGTCGTGGGTTCAAATCCCATCACTCACCCCATAGATTATTCTGGCTGAAAATTTTTTTCAGTACTACGATTATAGAGTCTGCTTTATTTTATAGAGCAGGCTCTTTTTCTTTGGTGGCCGTGGCTTATGGCCGCTTTAATTCTCTGACTTGAACACAATATCGCCATAAAAACCTGCTGCTGATTCGCCTGTGTTGTCCGAGTCGGTCATGATAGCGACTCCTGATGTCATTGGAGGGTCATTGCCAAACAATTTGAGGTAGTCCTTATAGATATTGCGCTTTTCCTTTATCCATGTGTTGGCAAGCTCTGCCCCGGATTCCACTATGACCATTTTTACACGATCTGTGTACGGGTTTGGAAGGCTGGTTCCTTTTGGTGTGCTGCTGCCCCAGATGTAGCTGATTGATGCGACTGGCGGGTACTCACCGTGGATAGCTTTGATTGCAGCAAATTTTGCATTTTCCACGATACCGACACGTTTAGAATCAAACTCAAAGGCGATATAAATCCGGGCAGGGTAGTCATCCCCGGCTTTTTTGGCTGCATTGCCTTTTTTGTAAACATTGCTTATCTTCCATTTCCACTCGATGACTGGAAATTCTTTTATATCTATCCTGATTTTTCGGATCAGCCCGGAAGCAGAAGCGTTGCTGAACCCTTGAATTACAGTGACTCCATTATCTTTAATCAATTTATACCGGGTGTGCTGGCTTATTTTTGGGAAAGTCATCACCTCCCAGTTGGCGGGCATTGAGCCGGGTTCAGCAATGGCCGTGGAAAATTTTCCCACATGCAGTATTTTTTGCTTCTCCGCAGAGCTGGCAAAAGCAGAATTATCAGTAGTAAAGCCGGCAATGCTAACAGCGACAATAATAAGGGCTCGCAGCAATATTTGCAGGCTCGACAAATTTTGATTTTCTGGTGAAAATGAAATAATGACTCCTTTTTTAGTATTGCAATTATTTAAAATATGGGCATGCCTTGAGGATGCATTCTTTGTTCTTCTTCTGTTGTCGGCATTTTACGTCGCCCTCTGCTTTTAGTTCGACCTGCAGATGTTCTTTAGAAAGCGCAGCCGCTGCTTCAA
Source organism: Desulfobacterales bacterium (assembly GCA_029939895.1). GTDB lineage: Bacteria > Desulfobacterota > Desulfobacteria > Desulfobacterales > JAOZSB01 > JAOZSB01. The sequence goes on along the minus strand of JAOZSB010000045.1, from coordinate 5,433 downwards.
GCGCTGTCCAGGTTTCCCGCTGGCAGCATCGGGCGGATTCATATTTACCTTGCTCTGCCAGTACAGCCTGCATTAAGTGCTGTAATTTCTGCCGGGGCTTTGCTGTGAGGGGGCTGCTTTTAAAAATAATACCAAAGGCAATGCCAACACCCAGTACTGCTCCGCAAGTTCCTAAAAAGCCGCATGCTCCTCCGGGAACGCTTTTGCCCCGGTCGATTGCGGTGATTATGTCTTCATCGGTAATGCTTCCGCCCGAGTTTCTGTAGCAGGCCAGGATAACACCGGGCACAGAAAAGTGGTGATCCGGCCCGTGGAGTGGAAACAGGGGGTGGCTGCGAAGCTGGTTGAGCAGGTCGATCATGTCCGTTGCATTGGTGGTGGTGCATATGTGCTTTGCAACCTCGATCATATCGCTGCCGTGGCAGTCATCGCAAACAAAATGCCCGTCCTCGCATACTGCATTTGCAGTAAGAGTTTTGTTGCAAAAAACGCATGGCTCCGGCCTGTCACGCTTCAGGTATTCCAGAGGTTTGCCGCACAACATGCAGCCAGTCATTGATTTTGGCATGGATGCATTTATTTCAGTAGCACTGCCTGCCTTATCCTTTGTTTCACTGGGTTTTGTATCATTCATGAGCGTGTTCTCCTGATAATTAAAAAACTTCTGCTCTAAAGTCTCGCCACAGGCCTATCCCCGGCGTTGTCGGCGCAGTAGTTTTTCCGATATTGAAAGTAAAGATTCTGGTTTACGTGCTTTTTTCCATTCACCAGCAGTAAATTTGTTTGCTTCTGTAAGTGTTGGGTAGATATGGATCGTGCCAAGAATTTTGTTTAAGCCAAGGTTGTGTTTCATGGCTAAAATAAACTCTGCAATCAGGTTGCCGGCGTGGGTTCCAACAATTGTTACTCCAAGGATTTTATCGCTGCCCGGCCTGGTCAAAACCTTAACAAAGCCCTGCGCTTCTGAGTCTGCAATGGCCCTGTCCAGATCGTCGAGGTTGTAACGGGTAAGTTCAAAGGGAATATTTTTTTCTGTGGCATCATTTTCATTAAGCCCGACCCGTGCCACTTCCGGGTCTGTGTATGTGGCCCAGGGTATGACGCTGTAGTCAACCTTAAAGGATTTAAAACAGCCAAAAAGGGTGTTAACAGCAGCATACCAGGCATGGTGAGCAGCAACATGGGTAAATTGAAAAGGGCCGACCACATCGCCAGCACCATAAATATGCGGGATGTTTGTCTGTAGTTTTTCGTCTGTTTTCAGCGTGCCGTCGGGGTTGGTGGAAATGCCGAGTTCTTCCAGCCCAAAACCCTTTGTGTTGGCTTTTCTTCCAACGGCAAGCAGTATTTCATCAAATTCAATTTGCACATCCTGACCATTAAAATCGCATTTTAACATTTTCTTATTGTCTTCTACAATTACTTCCTTTGCAGTATGCCCGGTCAGCACGGTTATGCCCTCTGCTTCAAATTTGTTCTTGATAAATTCTGCAACATCAGCATCTTCCCTGCCCATGATCTGATGAGCCATTTCAACCTGCGTAACCTGCGAACCCAGACGGGCAAAGGCCTGGCAAAGCTCACATCCGATTGGCCCGCCACCAAGTACTACCAGGCGTTCGGGCAGTTCTGTCAGTGACCAGATTGTGTCCGATGTAAGATACTCAACCGCATCCAGCCCCGGTATTGGCGGAACAAAGGGCCTTGCTCCTGTTGCTACTACAATACTTCTGGTCGTGATTTTTTTGTCATTAACCACAACCTCATAGGGAGACACAACTGTGGCCTCGCCAATGATGCAGTCAACGCCAAGTTTTGTGTAACGCTCTATAGAATCATTTGGCTCGATCTGTTTTATGATGGCATGCACACGGTTCATCACCAGGGAAAAGTTGAAGTCAACCTCTGCTTTGTTAAACCCGAAATCCTTTGCCCGCTTGGCATAGGAGAGCATTTTTGCGCTTCGCAAAAGTGCCTTGCTTGGGACACAGCCTGTGTTTAGGCAGTCTCCGCCCATTTTATCTTTTTCTATGAGCAGTACTTTTGCACGAACCATGGAAGCAATATAAGAAGTAACAAGACCTGCTGACCCACCGCCGATTACTACCAGATTGTAGTCGAATTTTGAGGGTTTTTTGAACCTGGAAAGTGCCTGCCGGTTTTTTAAAAAAGAAGTAATTGCCTTTGCTATCCAGGGAAAAATTCCAAGCAGGGCAAAGGATAATAGTAAATTTAAAGATAAAATATCACCAGGTGAATTTATCCGGGAAAGCTGGCTGCCAGCATTTACGTATACTAATCCTCCTGGAAGCATACCAACCAGGCTTACAAGAAAAAATACACTCGTTCGAATCGGTGTCAAACCCATGACAAGATTTATGATGAAAAACGGGAAGATGGGAACCAGGCGCAGGGTGAACAGGTAGAATGCACCATCGTCCTTGATGCCCTTGTTGATCTTTTCCAGGCGGTCTGAAAATTTGGACTGAACATAGTTGCCAAGAAGAAAGCGCGCGATCAAAAAGGCCAGGGTTGCGCCAATGGTGCTTGAAATCAGGGCTGCTGCCCCGCCAACCCACAGCCCGAACAATGCACCGCCAGCCATCGTCATTATAGCTGCGCCTGGAAGCGAGAGTGCTGCCATTATTATGTAGCCAGCCGAGTAAACAAGGATGGTTAACAGCCTGTTGTCCGCATAAAACTGCGCCAGAACATCCTTTTGCGCCTTGAGGTTTGCAAAGGTGATGTGTGTTTGCAGGTCATATTTAAAAAAAAGAAACACGACCACGCCAATGACTCCCGCAACAGTCAGCTTTGACAGGATGCTTATCAACTTGGAATTCATGACTTTTATATATCTCCTGAATTTGATGTAAAATTTTGCTGTGACAGTTTCCAATTGTTATATCTTATTATTCAGGCAAATGTCAAAGCAGATGCTTGTGAAAAAAGACAAAAAAATTTTATTTTCTGGAAAAGGCAACATTCAGTGGTGGGAGGAATTTTCGAAATTTACTTTTGGGCCGGAGAATCCTGCAACAGCAAAAACCCTGCTGCTGTTATGGCAACAGGGTTTTGACACGTATCAATTCAAGGTCTTGATTACAGCAGTATGCCGGGCTTGATTTTACGCATATCTATTGCGGTTTCTGGCTTTTTCGTAGTACTGCTCTATCCCTTTTTTCTGTATTGATTTGTTTATTGCAATCCATCCATTGTAAAGCCCGGGATCAAAATTAGTTTTTTCGCAGGGAAACTCGTCGCACTGGTAGCAGAAATCAATCTGCTTTTCCTGGTGACAACTGCGGACACCGCAGTTTGTGAACACCCGGCACTGCTCATTGCGGCATCCTTTGCAATTTTCAGAGGCAAAGTAGTCCAGCATTTCTTTGAAATCAGCATATTTTTTAAAAATCGGGTCATCAAGCAGGGTTTCAAATCGCTTGGCATTGATGTGAAAGTTACCCAGTTTTTCCTTTAGTTTCATGCTGTATTTTCTTATTTCTCCATCAACATGTGCAAAACAGGTTTCGCAGCACAACCCGCATGGCCCTATGGATTGTTTGATTTTTTCATCGATCATTTGTCTTCTCCTTATAAATTTTTTATTGCTCGTTGATTTATGATTAAACTTTCAAATGGATTATATATCTTGCATTTTAAAAACAAAAGTGGCATAAACGACAATAAAACAGGCGATAATGACAAAAATGCATGTTTTTTTGGGAAAATTTATGAAAAAAGTAACAATTCTTGGGTTGCACAATTCAATGGCAACAACGATTTTCGGGCCTATGGACATCTTGAACCAGGCGGGCAGGCTGTGGAACCGTGTTGGCAAATACCCGCAAACACCTTTTTTTGATGTCTCTATTGCATCGGCTGACGGGCAGCCCCTCCAGTTGATGAATAATGCCGTGGTCAAGCCCCATTGGAGCATCGACCAGGTTCAGCAAACGGATTTGATAATTATTGCTTCTGCCACGCAGATTGAAAAAATTATTGAAAAAAATCCAGAGCTGGTTCCGTGGATACAGCATCATTACAGGCAAGGCTCCCATGTTGCAAGTATTTGCACCGGGGTTTTTCTGCTGGCAGAAACCGGGTTGCTCGACAACAGGTCAGCCACGATGCACTGGGGGTTCACAGAGGAATTTCACAGAAGATATCCCCAAATATCAATAAATCAGGAGAGGATGTACATTGATCATGGTCGCCTCTATTGCTCGGCAGGCGTGAGTGCAGGGATGGATCTTTCACTTCATCTTGCAGAAAAGTTTTGCGGGCGAAGTAATGCAGTAAAACTGGCAAAGGCAATGGTGCTGGATATGGAAAGAGAAAAGCAAACTCCCTATTACTGCTACTTTGTACCAAAGGAGCACGGTGATTCAGCAATCGTGGAGGTTCAGGAGTGGATAGAAGATCACCAGACAGAGGCGATTGATTATGACTGGCTTGCGCAGAACTTCCGAATGAGTCGCCGTTCGCTGGAGCGTCGCTTTAAAAATGCGGTTGGCGTTACGCCCCTGAGCTACCTGCAAAAATTGCGTGTTGAATATGCAAAATATCTTCTGGAGGAGGGGACCAGCACCTTTAATGAAATTACTTACCAGGTGGGGTATGAAGACATTCCATTTTTCAGAAAAATATTTATCCGGCTGACAGGTGTACGACCCCGGGAGTACCAGCAGAGGTTCACAAAGAAGAACTATGCCTGAACGCAGGAGTTTCAAGGGTGCGGTCAGGCAAAAAATTTTGGTTTATTTTAGTGTGAAAAGAACTTGCCCATCCGTGCCAGAACCGCGCCTATTCTGGACTGGCGGATGGCGAGAAAATCATTGTTTGCCATCATTACAAGTTCCGGGCGTTTTTTGAGAACCATTCTTGCGGCAAGTTCTGCGCCCTGTGCTGTTAATCCTGAGCAATGCTCAAAGTGGATTTTTTTATCGTGCTTTACTTTTTTTGTCAGCACCCGGCAGCATGTTGAGCGGTTTGCTGCCTTGAATGCATCGTGTATCTGGTTTGCACTTTCCCGAATTTCTCTGCGATGCCGATATGCGTTATTTTGTCCCAGAAACAGGCCGCAGGCCATTACAGCCCCGCTAAGCGCACCGCAAATGCAACCGCTTCCGCCCAGCGCAACGCCAAAGGGTGCGCTCATGGCTATTGCCACGTCGTCTGTGAGTCCACCGCCAAGGCCTTTGTTCATTGCCGTTAAAACCGCTTCTGAGCAAAACATCTGACGGGTCATGTAGAGGTTCAAGGCCCGTTCTTTGATTTCAGTAATAAGGGCCTCTGCTTCTGGTGAAAGTTCTTCTTTTCCGTTGATGATTTGGTTTTCCATAATTTTTCGATTCTTTTTTTATACTGCAATTATTGTCAAAGTCGGGATATTTCCAAAACGTTATTAAAGACAAATCCCATAGTCAACAT